>DAIUCF010000021.1:0-26943 GCA_036846305.1 Candidatus Poseidoniaceae archaeon
ACATCCAGGAGTTACTCCAAAGAGATGTTTATGTAAACGATAAGAAAGTAGGAAAGATAGTTGGTGAACGTCACCATCCGAACGAAGCACGTGTGCGATCTATGCGATTGCAAGTGGAGTCGGATGTTGCTGACGAATTTATGCGGAAACCCGCAGAACTTGTACCACTGCCAAAAGAATTGGTCCACAGTATTCGAAACGATGGAACAGTCAAACTTTCAAAATCAATGAGAGAATTGCAACGAAGATGGAGAAACACAGTCCGGATTGATGAAAAATTGTACGCCCCTGATGAAATGCTTGATCGAGCCGTACTGGACAATCAAGGTGACGAAATTGGCGTCATTACCGACCTGTTCAAGGTTAAGCGCACTTACAAGGGCGTCATTGTTCAAGTTCGAATAGGAATTCAAAAGCAATATGGAGTAGATGCTCAAATCCGAATTCCAATCAATGCTTTCTCAAGAACTCGAGAACGCCTCGATGAAGTCGTACTTTCTCGAACATTCGATAAAGTGCTTTCACTACCATCGTATCTCTCAATTAACGAGATGGGCGAAGAAGAGTGAACAAGTTGTAAAAACAATTTGTCACCTCCGTCACTCTTATGACGGGGAGGCGAGTCGGCCGAACTACAGTTGCGCGGGTAGCTTAGTCGGTTGGAGCACCCGGCTGATAACCGGGAGGTCGCAGGTTCAAGTCCTGCCTCGCGCACTCCTCTTCACTTTAATTGCTGAAGATGTGGAGTTGCTTTACACTAGCAAAGAACATGAAGGGTCACTTCTTCGCTCACCTTAAGGGACTCATATGGTCGTGCTATCTGGAAGTAACTCTCGCTTGTTAGCCGAGCAACTTGCTGAATCGCTGGGATGGGAACATCACCAACTCGAGACTCGCCGTTTCCCAGATTCCGAAGGTTACATCCGAATCCCTAGCGAAACAATTGATGCTGTACGAAGCGAACCTGTTGTCCTTGTATCGAACACCTTTCCTGATTCTGGAATTGTTGAAACATTACTGATGCTTGAAGCAGTAAATGACGTTCGGAAAGGAAGAATGGAAAACCTAAGGGAGATTGGGCCTCAGACAATGGAGGATGTAGGCGAAGGTATTCTTCTGGCAGTCCCGTATTTTGGCTACTCTCGGCAAGACAAGCGTTTCAAACCGGGTGAAGCTATTTCAGCACGAGCCATCGGACACCTTCTAGCCTCTAGATGTGATGGAATAATTGTCTTTGATCTTCATGCACCTTCTGTGTTAGAAGATTTACCGGTGCCGGTGGCATTCACTTCTGCAATGAAAGAACTTGCTCACCACCTGCAAGAAGTAGTTCAACCTGATTTCATACTCTCGCCAGACAAAGGTGCGATTGAACGTGCATCCAAAGTTGCCCAAGAAATTAATTGTGAATTCTCATATCTTGAAAAAACGAGAATTGACGCCCATACTATTGTTCACAAAGCAAAAAATCTTGATGTCGATGGAAAGACTGTTGCAATCGTTGATGACATGATTGCTACTGGAGGTACAATATGCAGAGCTGCTGAAGCACTTCGCAATCAAGGCGCGGTAGCAGTCCACGCCGCTTGTTCTCACGGTCTTTTCACCGGAGGGGCAATAGCACGGTTGATTCGATATGTTGACGGCGTGCATGCTACTGGCTCCCTCTCAAATCCACGAGATGTGATTTCCGGTGGTCCAGCACTCGCCAGAGGAGTTGTTGAATTGTTTCAAAAGCTCGAATGGAAATTATAGTTCGCAGTGACCCTTTTACGGTACCAAAATACGGACTAAATCCTAATTCTAAACGAATGGGGCGCTTTGTTTTCTTTCCGTTGCGTTTATATTCGCGAGGCTGTGCGGTGGAACGCCCTTAACATGAGGACAGAGTGATTCCAGTGACTGTACACGTGCAATTTGAAACCCCAGAAGACCTAATGACCCAAATCTACGATATGCTACAAGCCAATTCCAACGGCCGTATCAAAAAAGGTAGTAATGAAGTGACTAAAACCGCTGAGCGTGGCACAGCACAATTCATCATTCTCGCAGAAGATGTCAACCCTCCAGAACTTCTTGCACACATTCCTTTGATTTGTGCAGAAAAAGGCATTCCATTCGGATATGTTGCAGACCAAGAGCACCTTGCTCAGGCTGCAGGCCTACCTGTTGGTGTCAAAGCAGCCTCAATTGCTGTCATGGAGATCACCAAGGGTGCTCAAGAAGATTTCAACAATATCGTCAAAGCAATTGACGCACTTAAGGCTTGAAGCCCCAATAAGGAGTAGATGAAGATGAGCGAAGAACTCGGTGGATGGCCTGCAGAAGTCGTCGAAATAGTCGGACGAACAGGTATGACCGGCGAAGCTACTCAAGTGAAGGTTCGTGTCAATGATGCGCCTAACCCTCGTGACGTAGGACGAATTATCTCTCGAAATGTGCTTGGACCAATTCGTGTCGGTGACATTTTGATGCTCAAGGATACTGGCCGAGAAGCTAGAAAATTAAACGCACGGTGATCAACAATGCCTGAACGACGTATTTGCAATTTTTCCGGAGAAGAAATCGAACCTGGTACGGGCATGATGTTCGTACGAAGAGACGGAAGCGTCATGTGGTTCAAAAACTCAAAAGCCCGCAAAAACATGGTCAAGCTTAAGCGCAACTCTCGACGCGTAAAGTGGACTCGCCATTATGTGAAAGGCGGAATTTAATACCCGGTTATCGCTTAGTGCTTTACTTGCTGCAGAGCAGCCGCTGTAGGATTTCTCCGTATGCCTCATAAAGGGGTGTCCGGTGGGCTGTGACGGTGAACAACTTGGAAACAACCTATGTAATGGTCAAACCTGACGGCGTACAACGTGGATTAATTGGAGAAATTATCGGACGATTCGAAAGAAAAGGACTCAAACTCGTAGGTTTGAAATCCGTAGTTCCTTCAAAAGAAACTGCTGAAACTCATTATGCTGTTCACTCTGAACGCCCATTCTATCCGGGACTCATTAAGTTCGTCACCTCAGGACCTGTTGTATGTATGGCATGGTCCGGTAAAGATGCTATCAGTGTTGCACGAACCCTAATTGGTGCTACCAATGGACGCGAAGCTACCCCAGGTACAATCCGTGGTGACTTTGGCATGGATATGGGTTACAATATGATTCACGGCTCTGATGCCACAGAAACCGCAGAATTTGAACTCGGACTGTGGTTCCCAGAAGGACTCATGGATTGGGAACAGACCATTACCTCTTGGGTTTATGAATAGTCGAATCATACAGTAGTTGATTCTCATGACTTCTGAAGATACGGAGCACGACCTCGACGGTGAAGTCAAACCCAAATTAAGGCAACCCATTGTTGCCGTTACTGGCCATGTCGATCACGGTAAAACCAGTTTGCTAGACTATCTTCGACGCCTAGGTGATAATTTTGGCGAGACAAATGTAATGGACAGAGAGGCCGGTGGAATCACCCAAGAAATTGGAGTCACTCAAATCCCGTTAAACATTCTCACAGATTCGATTAAAACAATGCCGTTCAAAAGTGATGCTTTCAAATTCGAAAGTCCTGGACTGATTTTTATTGACACGCCCGGCCACGAATCATTTGGTTCTATCCGCAAACGAGGAGGGGGGGTCGCTGACCTCGCGATACTTGTTGTTGACATTAAAGATGGTTTGATGCCCCAAACTATTGAGGCTATTCGAATTCTAGAAGACTTTAGGTACCATAAAAACGGAGATGTCGATTTGGGAGCAAAACCTCGAGGCGGAGAAGTTCCGTACATTGTGGTGGGAAATAAAATTGATAAAATTCATCAATGGGATTCAGAATCATCTCGTTCAAGTTTCAAAGGTTGGACAGAGCAATCCTCCGACGTGTCGCAACATGCTGAACGGCATTTCAATAAACTGATCGGGCAGTTTGCAACAGAGGCAGGGAAAAATCTAGTGAAATATTGGGATGGAATTCAAAAGGGATTTAATCCAGATACCGATAGACTTTTTGTCCCTATGAGCGCTCTCAAAGGAGAAGGGATACAAGACCTCTTGTTCACAATTTTATTTATGGCAGAACACCTTTCAGAGGAAAAAAGAGACCGGATTACTATCCAGCCTGACGAAATCGCTGAAGGCTATGTGTTGGAGTCACGAGAAGAAGTCGGACTTGGAAAAACCATTGACATTATTTTGACGAAAGGCGAAATAAAGGTTGGAGATGATGTTGCCTACAACACCAATGAAGGTCCGGTGGGGAATATTACCGATGAGAATATTCGGCCAATTATACGGGCTGTACGGGCACCTAGAGGTCTGTCAGAAATGCGAGACGCCGGTGATCGATGGGACAATGTTTCGGGTGTAGCAAAATCGGCTGCTGGTTTGAAACTAGTAATTCCAAACATGGAAGATGTATTGATCGGAAGTCGAATCTTTTTCCCAAAACCAAATGATGATTACTCTCATATCAGAACTCAGATGATGGAGGAACACCGACGTATCGTTGATTCCCACCCAGTCATGTGTAGTGTTTGTAACGGGGTTTTCACGAGTCGAATCTTTTCCAAAATACACACGGACCCTAGTGCTGACGGCTTTTCAAAAGAATGTAAATACGCAGAACCTTTGCGAATAGGCGCAGTTGTAAAAGCACGAACAGTTGGCGGTCTAGAGGCTTTATTGTACGAACTGGCAAAGAGGAAAATTCCGATTAGTTCTGCAGAAGTTGGATCCGTCAATAAAGCAGATTTACGCCGGATTCACGCTACTGAAAAGCCAGAACATCGTTTCCTCATCGGCCTTTCTGTAGAAGGTAATGATCAAGTTCAACAACAACTTGACGATATACTTGAAGGAAGAGAGGATGCCGATTTCCACTACCTGCAATCCAACATTATCCATCAAATTACTGAACAAATGGACGGTATTTTAGAAGATATGCAGGCTAAACTTGCTGGTTCAGCCCTAATATTCAAGCCAGGGCAAATCCGACACATTCTCTACAACGGCAAGAGCCATTTCAAAGACAAACCTGCAGCATTCCCAGTCCATGTAGTCAAAGGCCAAATCCGCGTCGGCCAAGAACTTCTTCGCAACGATGGAAGTGGGAAAACACTTGGAAAGATTCTTTCAATTGGTAACGAAGGTCAACTTACAGCACATGAAGGTGAGAAAGTCTCTATTGGAATGGGGATTCGGTATACGAGGAGTAACATTTCCGAAGGAGACGAATTCTGGGCTGATATACCTGAAAATCAGGCCAAATTGATGAAAAACATTCCCCTCTCCGATTCGGAAAAATCTGCTTTTGATGAGATTGTCAAAATTCATCGTGAAATTTTAGGTGAAAGAGGCTTTGCTTGGGGCTGGCGTCTCTAGGCGGGTGTTGAAATTCTCCAACAGTGCAAAGTCAGCATGACATAATCACACCTCACATTCATATATGGATGGTCATGGTTGTTTCATTATCACGGAGTTGTCAAGTATGGAATCTGGTATGACTGGAGCACCCGCAATGGGTCAAAACCCCGCCGCACAAGACCTAATTGGAACTGTCTCAGCAATTTCAAACAGCCTCATGAATGAGGTTGGGAAAGTCATTATCGGAAAACCGCAAAATCTCAGACGGGTTACTGTTGGAATTCTCTCAAACGGTAATATGCTTCTAGAGGATTTCCCAGGATTAGCAAAAACATTACTGGCAAATACGTTTGCTCGTGCCCTTGGATGTAAGTTCAAGCGTGTTCAATTCACTCCTGACTTGCTTCCATCAGACATCATGGGGACTTACATGTACGACCAAAAATCCGGTGAATTCAAACTCCGTGCTGGTCCATTGTTTTCAAATATTTTACTCGCAGACGAAATTAACAGAGCACCTCCAAAAACACAAGCAGCTTTGCTTGAAGCAATGGAAGAAAAGCAGGTGACAATCGAAGGTATTACTCACAAACTACCCGCTCCTTTCGTGGTTTTGGCAACTCAAAACCCGATTGAACAAGAAGGTACATATCCGCTTCCAGAAGCACAAATGGACCGATTCCTGATGAAAATGAGTATGGGCTACCCTGACCGACCACAAGAAAAGGCAATTTTAGCTCGTAGAAAACTACGTGGAAAAGACGGTCACGATGTTGAACAAATCACAACACCGAAGAAACTGGTTGCTATGCAAAAAGCACTTGAAACGGTACATGTTGACCCAGCCATTCTTTCTTACATCGTTGAAATCGTACAGCGAACTCGTGAAGACCATCGTGTGACAAACGGTGCTTCTCCACGTGCATCACAGTCTCTGTTCAAGACCGGCCGTGCAGCTGCTGCTATTGCCGGACGGAACTATGTTATCCCTGATGACATCAAAGATATCGCTCTACAAATTATTTCTCACAGAATCAACATGAAGCCTGAAGCAAAGATTCGTGGAATTACTGGAATGCACATTGTGAGAAAAATCCTCTCCGAAGTCCCTGTACCAGTTATTCAACCCGCTTGAAACTGAGAACTCTAGGGTCTGCATTGAAAGAGGAGGACCCTTTTCCATAATTTGTCCGAGGAGGTTGCCAAGTTGAATCCCTACAAAATGGTCGTTGCTGTTGCCAATCAGAAAGGTGGTTGCGCAAAAACAACAACTGCAGTAAACTTGGCTGCAGCACTAGCCAAAGGCTCATCGCGACAAGGTTTACCAAAAGCAAAAGTTTTGCTTATCGATCTTGACCCTCAGGGTAATTGCGCTACATCGTTTGGTGTGGAAAAAAAGAACATCAAAAAAACAGCATACGATTTGCTCACCAATGATTCTGGTGAAGACCTACCGTTAATGGATGAATACCTCATTGGCCCTGATGAATTAACTCAGTCAATGCGAGATGCTTGGAGTCTTCGAAACAACAACAAAAAACCACCTGAAAATCTCTCAGTAGGACACTTGTGGCTCTTACCCAGTGACATTCACCTTTCTGGTGCTGAAATTGAACTCAGCCACAAAATTGGCAGAGAAACTCGTCTTCGCGAGGCTCTTCAACCAATTATCGACCAGTTTGACTACATCATCATTGATACCCCACCCTCACTGGGTTTACTTTCAATCAATGCCATGTGTGCAGCAAACTGGGTCATGGTCCCTGTACAAGCAGAGTACTATGCTCTTGAAGGTTTTAGCATGCTGATGAACTCAATTAAGATGATTCAGCGAAGAATAAATCGAAATTTGAAAATTTTCGGTATTGCCATGACTATGGTTGACGCTCGTTCAAAACTTAGCCGCCATGTTTGTGACGAAGTGAACCGTAAAATGCCAAATAAATTATTCAAGACAACCATTCGAAGACTAGTAAAAGTGGCTGAAGCGCCTTGGAGTGGCGCCCCAACTGTGTTGTTGAACAAGCCAACCAATTCGGGTGCAGGAGCTGGTTCCCTGGAATACTGGACTCTCTCCAAAGAATTCCACCAACGTGTAACTGAGATGAGACGTGAATTTGGAGTCAGCGAAGACCCGCGCCTTCTTCTTGAACGTAAAAACCGTTAAATTTCTCCTCTTGAAAAAGTAAGTTCTCCTCACAAATCGAGGTTTTCGGGTCGAATCCTTTCGCGCAGGTTAAGTATGCTATAGAGCAGAGAACGTTCGGGATAGCCATGACAGGTGAAGGGATGACTTCGGTCAGTGTGAGTTACGAAGTACGACGACAACTCAACACAATGCGGACAATGAGCGGGCACAAAAGTGTCAATGAACTGCTAACAGACCTGGTCCGTGCCCATAAAATGAAGACGATGAACGGAGAAATTGAGACGCTCCGGGAACGGATGAAAGCAATTGCTGATGTGGAAATCGAGCATTTGGTTGATCGGCTTAACCTCGCTCCCTTCAAGGTTTGATTTTCATGATGGAATGGCGTCCAAACGGATACGAATTCAGTGCTAGGAATTTAGTACGGGCCTTATTCAGTGAAGATACTGATGAAGGGAAGTTGCTTGAAGCAGCAGCCTGTGGGTATGTCGAAATTTTTGCACGAGCAAATGCATGGAATGGAGTTCTCTGGCTGATAATGAACACGCTCAAGCAGGATGGAAAACCTGTGTACACCGGTGAAGACTTGAAAGCATTGAGAGAGTCTTTGCCTATTGTTTGGAGATAAAGTGATTTGAAGCGCTTCTCTCTGCTCCAAAAAATCATTTCTGCTTGTCAAGCCATTCTTGTCCGTACCATTTCCATTGGTCCATTGTCCAGCCCTCAGGAAGGCCGCTAGCTGGTACCGGTGGAACTTGTGATTCTTGTTCTTCAGGTTCAGAATTAACCGTTTCTGGCTCTGGTTCAGGCGACATCGAATCTTTTGAAATACCTGCAATTGCTTCTAGGCTATCATCATCACCGTAAAGGGAGGAAGTATCAATTGTGCTAGAACCATCCTCTGTATTTTCAAATTCGTCATCTGGAACGGTAAAATCAAGTTGAGCAACGTCATCCTCCCAAGCAGAATCAGCTACAATACCACCTTGGGCTGACAAGCCTGCTGTACCCTCAAGTGCTTCGTTTTCAGCAGATTTATTCTCAGTTGGTACATAGGGTACTCCGTACATCTTAACCAACGAGTTCGTCTTGCGTCGTTTCATGATGAAGCTAATGACAAGGATTACAGCAGTAAGTCCTAGGAAAGCCCCGCCGCCAACAGTAACCACCTGTTTCACGATATTGGAGTCAACCGAATCAGATTCAAGCAGGCCAGCGTTCTTACTTGCATTCCACGCACTAAAACTTAGATCGTATTCCCCTTCTACCTTCTCTCGGGAGAGATAAGACTGGTAGTCTTTATTTCTCCATCCTTGACAATTCGAGGATTCGTCATCAAAATTGAGCAAGCAATGATCTTCTTCGGTTTGAACCAATGGACGTGAGTCGTCGTAGTCAGCGTTCGAACCCACTCCGTCTTTGTCAGCATCAAAATGCTCATTCGGGTCTAGTTCCATGCCCTGTGATTCAGTAACATCAACCCATCCATCACCATCTAAATCTTCACACCCAAACGAGTCTACTTCGATATAACCAATGGCAGCTGACTGATTTACAATCCATGCCTTTGTTGAATTCCCTGCCTTCCAGTTACAATCATCGGCAAAATCACCAGAAATATTGTCCCCGTATCCGTCACCATCTCCATCACGCCACTGTGAAGCTATCGAAGGTAATGCATCCGCGCCCAAAGCCACGGTCCAATTTTCAGTTGGATTCGACCACCCATCTAAATCGGAGTCTAAACAACCAAAGCGATCTTGATTTGAAAACCCATTGAAATTAGGACAAGCATCTGGAGTGATTCCATTGGGATTATCACCATAGCCATCTTGGTCTGCATCAGACCACTGCGAAGGCTCATCGATGAAAGCATCTCCATTCTCGCCGTTTACGTTATCTCCATACCCATCGTTATCGGAATCCACCCACTGGTCAGCGTTGTTTGGAAAAACATCGCCTTCAAATCCTCCAGCATTATCACCATAGCCATCGCCATCTGAATCCGACCATTGGGTGACTTCATTCGGGAATGAATCAGGAAGGTATCCATTGGAATTATCACCATAACCATCTCCATCGGAATCCATCCATTGAGACGATTCTGAAGGGAATGCATCGAGTTGGTCGGTATACCCGTCACCATCAGAATCCAAATCATAAAGTCGAATCTTTGAGGATGATGAAGAAGATGTTACGATGTAAACTTCACCAGTATAGGCTGCAAAAGAGCCAATTACCCGTCCTGTAGATGAATACGAGATCTGCTCAGTAAACGATGATACACTAACGAGAGTTAATTCCCCGTTTTGGGTTCCTATATGATAGGTCATATTGTCGAATTCTTCCAAAGATACGATCGAATAACCGTGACTAAGAGATAGAGTTTCATGAGCCCATGAAGAAGTGTTGTAGCGGTGCAATTTGCCGTTTGCAGTTCCCACCAGTAAATCACCATTATGATCTTCGATTAAGGAATTGACAATCGCAGTCGACTCGGTTAATGTCGTGAGGCTGGTGCCTTGATTAGAGAATACATAGACCTTCTTATCGTAGGAACCAATGACGATGCGTCCGTCAGAAAGAACATCAAAAGCATTGAATCCAGACTGTATATTCGAGGTTACAGAACCTGTCGCCCCTTCAGAGTTGTATTCTTCTGCTCGTCGTCGTCCAGCAAAAAAAGCTAGCCAAAGGTCACCTTCATTGTCCCAGTCGGCATCATTTACCGATTCGGGGGTGCTCATATTCCAATTCTCAATCTGGAGGTCCATGTGAACAGTCGATACCCCTGAATCATGACAGACGACAGTGAGTTGTTGAGCTGCATCGAGGCGGGCAGCATTCGCACTCACATTCAAATTAAGTGACCATTGAGGGAGGAGAATTCCACTAACAAAGGAGTTGACGCTTAGATTTCCAGTGTCATCAACAGTCAGAATTGAGCCGTCGAACATTTCCACCCAATAGACAAAACTGTTGTCTGATTCTTGAGTATATCCAGCATCAACAAGAGATGTACTGTTTGCAGCAGCATGAGGAGCGAAGGCACCCAATGGGAGAAGTAAAATTGTAATGACGAAGACAAGTAGTCTCTTCATAGCATTCCGATAACCTCAATCAATATGAAGCGAACCCTTCACAGCATCAATCAAAATTATTCATCTTGATGGGTTTCGTCCTCTTCATCAGCTTTTGTAGGAGTTGATGGTGTCAACTTTAACGGTGTTAGCTTCTGAACGGGTTTCAAAGTTGCAGATTTTGTTGAACTCGGGACCTGACCTGGTTTCGATTGCGGAGGAGCACCTCGCGCTTTCTTTGGAATAAGTTGGGGAGGTTGTGGAGTTAGAACTGCGGTATTCACCGGCTCAGCAGATTCCAATGACTCAAGTACGGCGGTGATTGGAGTGACGGTCGTTGTCATTTCTTCTCTTTCCTCATCACTGGAAGCAATTTCCTCCGGCAAAGGTTCTGACACAGGCTCGGGTATCGAGATCGGTTCTGGGACCTGTTCCATTTGAGTTTCTGGTTCCGGAGTGGAAATCGGTTGAAGCGGCTTGCGAACTAATTTTTGTACCGGTTGCGGCAAGTTACTTGCTATCGAACCTCCAATTGGCGCCTTAACCGGCTTGGCCAATGGAGAGCCGGCAATCGGTGACAACGGTTTGGAACTTGTCATTGGAGTTCTCATTCCACCAAGGCCCATCTGTGGTTGAGGGGCCTGGAGTTGCCCATCCATAATTCCTCTTAGAGGCCTTCCGCCTGTAGCTCCTAAAGCATCAGGTCGAGCACCCAGAGAAGTTGGATTGGCTTGATTTGAAACTTGAGTGGCTCCTTGGCCAGAAATGGACTGCATCCACATTTGGCGCTTTTCGGCACGAGTGTCTGTAGATTGAAGTTCTCTGAATTCGGTCTCCCTTGTTCTTAAATCAGATTCATCGCTGTTGATTTCACCTTCTATTTGGTTAGAAATAGCATCCCTCATCTTGTCCTCAGCCATTTCCTTGAAAGCGTCCATCTTCTCGCTTAAACTCTGCAGACGTGTGCGGATTTCTGCTCGCTTAAGTCCCAACTGTGCTTCAATTTCAGCACGAATGTGGGTTTCTCTCTTGCGCACATCAATGAGCGCTTTGTTTCGCATAATTTCTTCTCTCTTGTCCAGTTGTCGTTCAAGCTGAGTAGCAACCTCTTCTTCCTTTCGGACGCGGAATTCGTTAAGTCGCTCTTCCATTTCGACTTCAAGCTCAAGGGAGGTTTCTTCCTTCAACAAGTCAAGGTCTGTCTCAAAGGTAAGACGTTCATTTCTCAAACCTGCATCAACCTCGGACATGATTGCCTTACGAGCAGATGCTTCACGTGATTGGAATTCGAGTTCTAACCGCTCAGACCAATCAGTCTTCTTGGAATCATATTGTTGTTCGAGTTGCTCACGTAATTCGGCCTCTCTCTCGTAACGGAACCGGGCCAGACGATTCTGAATCTCGGCTTCTCGAGCATTTCGATAACTCGTGAAATCTTCATCCATCCGAACTTTAAGCTCAGACTCAACATCAGACTTGAGTGAACGAGAGATGTCATCGATTGCTTTCGAGAAGGTGATGTCGTACTTCTCTCGAAGACGTGATTTGCGCTCAGACAACCTCTCTGAATGCCGGGTCTGAAGTTGCTGTTCAATTTCCACGCGCAATTCATCTCGACGGCGTGCAATCGCTAATTCGACATCCTCTCGCATTCTTTCTTCAAGTTCGTCTGTTTCATTACGTAATTGACCCTCAAGTTCCATCTGCAATTGTTCAGCAATGTCCTCTTCGAGGCGCAGACTTCGACGCTCAAATTCGGCTTTTAATCGGGCTTCCCGCTGCTTCAATCGTGAACGCAATTGTTGCTCAAGTCGTGTTCGTATTCCACGACGAAGCTGTTCTTCTCTTTCAGCAAGCCGAGCAGCATGGCCTTCTTCAAGACGAGATATTTCATTCACTTCCATTTCCTTGAATCGAACTTCCATTTCCGATTCCAAGTTCGCTTCAATTTCACGAACTTTGCGCTGTAATTCTTGATTATACTCTATTGCCAATCGTTCTTTTTGAATTTCTAAGCGTTGGCGATGTTCGTCTTGCAGCTGTGTCTCAATTTGAGCTTTAAGTTGTGCTTTATGCTCCTCTAGTCGTCGGTCTTGCTCAACATCTAACTTATCTTGAAGTGATTCTAACTGTCGATTCAGTCGCAAGTCAAGTTCACCACGAATTCGGGATTCCTCACGTGCAAGAGAGTCCCGTTCCAATGTGCTCAAGTCACGCTCCATACCTTCACGCATTTCTTTTTCCAATGAATCAAGGGTCAGTTCATGTTGAACTGCGAGGTCTTGTGCTAGCGCCTCCTGCATTGCAACGACGCGTTCGGTAATTGCTTGTTGACGAAGACGACGTTCTCGGCGAATATCTGCCCTCAGTCGCTCTTCTTGTCTGAAACGTGCACTGGTCATGACGGCTTGATCTAGCGTCGAATTCTCAGTCGAGGTGAATTGTGAGCGGAGGGCTGAAAGCGAGACTTTTTCGGTATTTTCTCGCTTCTTACGAGCCTCACTGAGAGCATCGTCGTTGTTGCTTGCGCTCATTCCCATCGTTCCCATCAAGTAGTTCATGCGCATCTCATCATAGATAAGGAGCGCGACAGAAACGCGAGCCTACAAGCCTGTTTAACAAGGTTATTCGGCTCACCAAATCGCTTCATTGTGTTCAAAAAGTAACTTTGAAACTCTTGGAGCATGCAGGACATTCAATGTTACGTTCGCCTGGGCGGCGTTTCATACGTAGTTTTCGTTCGCAGCCCGGGCATGAAATTTCTACTCGGGGTTCATTTGGAGTGAGTGTGAAATGAGTTGAACATGAAGCACATTGAAGATGCGCAGGTCGTTTATTTACACCGACTACGAGTACTTTTCCGCATTCCGGACAACCAATTTTTTCCTCCGCCCATTTCCTACGAGTTACAGCATGTTCCACACGAACTCGAGCGTTGCAAAGTTTGCATGTTAACTCACCCAGTTCGTTGGGAAGCATACCTTCACACTTGGGGCATGATAGAGCCGGAGGTGAGATGCGAGATTCAACGGTCAGTTCTTCGCTCATGTACAGCCCTCACATTCTCTCTTCTTGATGTATTTGCCTCAACTTGTTGAAATTATTTTTTCTTTGCGATTAATGCAATACTCGCCGGGAGGAAATTCCACGGTAAATTCAACTCTATGCCATGTTGCTCTGCTAGAAGTTCCAACACTCGCTTTGCACCGACTTGATCTCGAGAGCCCTCGAGTTGAATGATGTGTATCTCCCCTCCACTTTCCACAGCATCAGAAAGAGTTGGTGGCAAAACATCCATATTGCCGACTTGAACATGCATTGATGGTATCGATTTTTGTGAGACTTCTGCCTTCAGAAGTTCAGGAAGTTCAACATGCGCTGTTTTTCTCCACCATCGTGCACGACCAGCATCGCGATGATTTTCTACCAAATTCAAGGATTCCAATTTTTGGAGATGATGATAAAGATTGTAACGTTTAACCGAAACTTCTTCTTGAAGTTGAACAGTACTCATCTCGTCATGTCGGGCTAAAGCGATGTACAAAGACCGGCGGGTGGGATGTGCCAAAGCAGTGGTGATTGGGTCTGCTCGAACTCGTGCCATCTCCTCACCGTTGCGTGAGAGTTGCTCCTATTGTTTGAAGATACCGAGTCGAAATTGGAAGTCGAATCACTGAGGTAAATACCGCAATTTGAGAACCCTAAAGGCATCTTTCGTATCAATCCATAACGACTTACATATTGAACGAAGTAAGGAAACTGTTCCTTCACCGGCTAACCGAGCACCGTTGAGTATCACCAAAATGACTGATGCTTCATGAATAAGAACACCAACCCAGAGTTCATCGTAGAGTTGAAAAATTACTGCAAGGACAAGTGAAAGGGTAATGCCCATGGTGATGACCAAATTACCTAGCAGAATTCGCTGTGATTTACGTGCTAGATCTACCAAATCAGCTAGCATGAGTGGATTGTCGCTAGGAATCAATACATCTGCAGCCTCAAGATTGACTGTCTCCCCCGTTCCTACGGCTACGCCAACATCAGCAAGTGCTAGTGCTGCTGCATCATTGAATCCATCACCAACCATCATGGTGATGTGTGTTTTGGAACGATTTTTTACCCATTCTACTTTTTGTTCTGGAGAGAAACCACCATGGGCTGCTGAATCTGGTAACCCAACACTTTTGGCGAAAGCAGAAACTGCCGACTGGTTGTCTCCTGATAGAATTTCAACATTGATTGAGCGCTCACGCAGCGAAGAAATCAATTCTTTACTACCTGAATGTGTGTCATCATGAATGAACGTGATAAGCGCTATCGCTTCACCTTCACGTACCAGTAAACTGGCGCCATGGCCTTTTGCCTCTGTTACAGAATACGCATCGGACAATTCTTGAGGTACTTGAACCGAAAGATGCTCATAACGATCAAAACGAATAAACATCACCTCCTTGCCACCGACCTTACCTTTTACACCTGCTTCAATATCCGAAATAGACGTGACCGGATTCGGAGTGATTTTCTGTTCTTGGAGATACTCCATCACCGATAGAGCGTATGGATGAGAGGAACGTGCTTCTAATCCACCTGCCAATTTAAGAGCAGCATTTCGTTGCTTGCCTTTCGCCATGTAAACTTCACCTAGTCGAGGTCTTCCTGATGTGAGCGTTCCCGTCTTATCCAACAGAATGTGATTCACCTTCGACAAACGTTCGATGACGTCTCCACCCCTAGCAATCGCGCCAAACTGAGCTGAACGAGAAAGAGCAGCAGCGTGAGGCACTGGAGTAGCTAAAAGGAGTGCACAGGGACACGCAACGACCCAGATAAGCAAGATGATTTTCCAATTTTCAGGGAACAGCACATACCAGATTCCAAAAGCGCCTAGGAGAACGATTGGCACCCATACAGCGGTGAAGAGTTCAATGCTGTTCTGCAACCTCGGAGGTTCCTCACGAAATGTATGTACTGCATCAATAAGGCCAGAAAGACGAGTGTTATCACCAACTGCTGTGACTTGTACAACAACTGGACCTCGAGCCAAAATCAAACCTGCCTGAATCTCATCTCCTACTGATACTTCAACAGGCACTGATTCACCAGTGAGCGGAGCCTTATCCAAAGAACCGTGGCCATCGGTGATAATTCCGTCAGCCGGAATCAGTTCACCACTTCTAACCTCAATGAAATCTCCATTTCGAATCAATTCAATAGGGACTTGCTCATGAACTGCATTCGGGTCTGGAACTGCACAACCATTTTCTTCAATCAATGGAGAAGAAGGGGCCATTTGGAGAGCAAATCCAACAACAGATAGTTCTTCTAGACTCTTAGGTTTATTTCCAGTGACTCTACGTGCAGTGCGAGGTAAGCGGTCAAGTCCTCCTTGCATGGCTTCTCGTGCCTTGAGCAGAGCATCACCTTCTAGATGGGCAGTAAAGGCGACCAAAATGGCAACGACCAACGCCTCTTCCCACATTCCTAAAACGGCAGCACCAATCACTGCGAGACTCGTAAGAACTTGAAATCCAAGTTGTCGGTTTCGTACACTGGCAAAGGCTTCCTTGAACATCTGAGAGCCACCAATGACTAACCCTGGTAAAGCAATAACCCCCAAAACGGTTGATGACCACCCTAGGAGTTCTCCTAAGATGACAATGAACAACAAGGGAAGGGCAATCCCGCCGCCAATTAGACGCCACTGGTCTGGCCGTAGTCGGTTCGATTCTGCCGGTACAAATTTGGGTGAAGAACCAATTATTTCAGTAAGTGAAGAGTTTCGAAGGTCGAACAATTCCTTAGGAGATTCCGGAGGAAATTGCACAAGAATTCTTTCATCATCAGTAATTTCAACATCTAATATTCCCGGCTGTATCTTCAGAATTTTTGTGAGCTTCCTCTGATCAACGCTGTTGCGATGAGCAACTTGAGAACTTCGAACACCAACCAACTGATTAAATTCGACATCTGGAGAGTGGCCCAAAGCACGAAGAACGGACGAAGCCTCTGACATCGTACCTTGCTCCAAGTCAATATTGAATTTCACAGTTCCAGCGGTCGCTGAAACCTTGGGTTCATCGACTTGAAAGAGGGTGTTAAGTGCACGAGTTGCTTTACCGGCGCAATCAGGACAGTCCATTCCCAACAGCGGCCATCCAACAGTAAAAATGCCAGTGGGCTGATTTAGAATCGTTGTGTCTAAAATTTCTGCATCCAGAATCTCTACTTCCTGAACCGTGTTTTCTTTGATTTCTTTCCGCTTGCGTGTTTGAGTTTTCGACTTTGGTTTCTTCTGGTTCTTTTTTTCAAACACTGTATCGTCATCAAGAGATAGGAATACTTCGTCCTCATGACTCTTTGACATAACTTACCCTCACGGGCGATACAAATAATCTCTCGCTTTCAGAGTTAACAAATACAAACAATACAGCAAGAAATTTGATGGTGAATCGATAATTGGAAGGAACATGGAGTGGCTCCCTGAAAACTGGTCTCCGAAGTTTGTCGCCGTTGATATCGACGGTACAATCACGGACAGTAAAAAACAACTCAATACTCAAGCATTAGAATCCCTCAAACGCTTGGAGGACAATGGAATCCCGGTGGTTCTAGCAACTGGAAACGTACGGGCTATAACTTACGGACTCTGGAGATTCTTAAAATTAACAGGCCCAATTTGCTGTGAAAATGGGGGAGTGCTTTGGCATCCTAGTTTTGAAAAGCCAATATTACAGGCCAATGGGGATGAGGCAAAACAAGCCGCTCAGTGGTTGTCAACCGTGATGGAACTTGACCCTGAGGGCATTGAATCAAATCAATGGAGAGAAAGCGAATGGTGCCTCAACCCTAATGAAAACCTAGAATTGATTCGCAAGAATCTTACGAACAGTGATTGGTCTCATCTAATTGCGTTGAGGACTGGATTTGCGATTCATTTGATGGAACCACACCTCTCTAAAGGCAACGGTCTAGAAATTCTTGTCAATCGAATGGGATGGTCGTTCGACGACATGTTGTGCGTCGGAGATGCTCCTAATGACTTGTCTATGTTCGAAAAGGCACGTTGGTCGGTGGCAGTGAAAGGAGCATTTGAGTCGGTTTTACAAGCAGCAGATGTATGTTCGCCCCATCCACACGGAGATACGTTTGCCCCTCTTGTCGAAGCAATTCTTCAGGCCCGACAGTGACACATTATCATTAAATGTCTATCAAAATGATTCTGTATTTAGTAAGGCGTCGGCTCAGTGGATAATTCTTCAAAAGAGAGTGCCGGGGGCAGGATTCGAACCTGCGAAGCTTTACGCAGAGGATCTTGAGTCCACCCCCTTTGACCGCTCGGGAACCCCGGCTTGTTGTTGTGCGTAGGACAGTCTGTTTTTGACTATTCCTCTTGAGTTAATTCAACCAAATCTTTCGGCCTAGGAGGTGGTTGTGTACTTCGAGCGAGTGCCTTATCGACTTGTTCAGCAGTGAAAAGGTTCATTTTTTCCCTCCGACGCAGGATTGCTGCGACCAATATCCCGCCTGAAAGTAAGACAACGAGCCCGGCAAATCCTAGTGCAGTCGTCGATTGGCCACTTTTTGGTTCAAATTCCTGCACATCGGCAACCGGCACCGGTACATTCCCAGTGTGGTTAAGAATTTGAACTGTTAAACCGAGCCGGCCAGTTTGCCATGCCTCAATATCCCAAACAAAGTCAACCCATGAACCACTTTCAATCAGGCTTGAATTTCGAGCAAGAACACGTCCTGTTCCATCATAGCATTCAACGGTGATGTTTCCAGGCAGTAATCCAACATTCGAAACACGAACAAAAATTTCTACTTCTTCACCAATCGATGGGCGATAAGGAGTGACAAGAATATTTTCAAATTGAGGCTCAAAAGCAACCCACTGGAACTGTGGAGTGAAAGGTTCACCTTCTGTCCCGATGCCATCTAAGCTCCTACCGGATAAGTCTTCACCGGAAAACCAGACAACGAACTGGTCGTTTTTCACCAATACAGAGGAGTTGATTGGTTGCACATTCACCTGAGATGAGTAAGTGGATGTTGAACTTGTACGAGAAAAATATGATATCGGAGCTGAGCCAGAGGAGCCCTCAACAACATAACCTGCCCGAGTGAAATGCCAATGCATGATAACGGACGTGTTCTTCATACCGACCTCATCACGAATCAAGAGAGCAACTTCGATGTCATCAAGAGCGTTTGAATTCACTTGCGAAAGAATTCCTGGTGGAAGAGATAGACGAGGTGATGCGTCATCAAAGACAACATCATAGGTTGTCGAATCAGTGAAATTCGGCATCCCCATTACGCTTAATTGAAGAGTTGCTTGCTGAAATTGGAGAATCGAGGAATTCAAATGTAAAGAAAACTGAAGTTCTCCGGAGGAAGAGAATGTAGAATTCAAGAAACTTGAACGTTCACCATCGGAGATAACAGCTTGCAGGTAGACACTGGAAGGTAATAACTCTGCAACAATGGAGGTGTTACGGTGGAATACTGTAGTGTGAACAGAAAGGGTATCGTCTTCATGGACCCAAATTTGTGTATCGCTTACTGTTCCAATAGGTAGGGTTTGATCGGTGATGTTGAAAATCCCTAACTCAAGTTCACTCTTGAGTGTCCAATCAAAAGCAGACATTCGTGACAACCCCAGTCCGAGGTCTTGACCTTCATCAAAAATCTTGAGAGAAGGCGTACCTTGCAAAGACATATCAAAAAGACTCCACGATATCCGGAATTGCATGTTCACATTCCACTCCGAGAACAGTGGTTTCTTCTCGATGAAGATGGCTGGTTTTTCTTCAAAGCAGTCTTCATCATATGTAAGTTCACCAAAACGTGGCATGTAAGAGAACACACACTGCTCTGGCTCATCACGGCTAAGTAAAGACAATTCAATTGCATCGAGAGAATCGATGCCGTTTCCATCGGTAATGTCAAAGGAAAACGTATGTTGGAAGCCCGGAAGAAGTTGTGATTGAAACAAATCAAAAGAAAGCGATTCCGTATCGACATTGGTGTCGAAGCGCTCTTGAACTTCAAATGTAGCCAGGTCCAAATCAGCTCCAAAATTACCGCCTCCAAGAAGTGTATTTCCGGCCATATCAAAGCCCTTGATGACGATGCTTGCCCTCCCTAAAGACGAACCAGGGGTCCTGATCTGCTGCCATGGAAGCAAGGGTAGGTCTGTCTGAACCGTAGTGAGACCGACATTGAACGTCACAGTCTGAACTCTGTATTCTTCAGGTTCCATTATGCCGTTTTGATTCGCATCATCACTGGATTCCAACCAAGAATAAAATTCAACTGAATCTGACAAGCCTTCAGGGTCCTGAAGCGTTAATCGTAAGGCTACATCTTGCTGTGCCGTCCAAATATGGCCATCTGCCAAAACGTATTTGCCTGAATCAAGAGTTTCAACTCTCACTGTACTGGGCTCAATCTTGTCGAACAAAAACGGTACATTCTGCGACGGGCTTGTTCGGTCATAACTTGTTGTTGAATCCTGTGAAATGGGACCTAGACGGTAGATGTGAGGTGACACAACGATACTGGTATTACTCGGCAATTCAGCCTCCAGGCCAGGGGTTTGGAGAGCGATTGAAAACATACCGTTCGAATCTAAATTTCCATACCATGAACGGCTCCAATTTATGGGTTGAGAAGGCCATTCATCAGGTCCACCAGATGCGTTGAGTGGAGGGGCTGCAGTTGCGTCGATTCGTATCTCGGCATCGTTTTGGTTGGCAAAGGCGCCAACTATTCCTTCAAACCTCACTTGACCTGTTGCGACCAAGCTTTGATTGACATTAAGATGGAAGGGCCATTCAGAGTTTGACCAATCTCCTAAGTTGCGATTCGTGTGGTCAATGACATTAAAATCCACAATCTCTAAATCGTTTTCAATTTCGTTAAATGAGGTTTGGCGATATGAAAGCACTGGGCCTGTGGAAAAATTATCTACATCAGTTGCTTTTGCTAGAATGTAGACATCATCGACGTCGTCCATAAGCCATTGACTGGTAAAAGACCAGTTTACTGAACATGTATTCATAGTGCAGTTGATAACTGATTGGTCAACATTTAGGGAGGCTAAACCTGCACCGGAAATTTGTTTGAATCGGGGATTCGTATCAAGGTCAAATGCCTCAACCTCAACGAATCTGCCTAACTCGGATGGGAGTGTCGAAAGCATGAAATTTATCGACGTGATATCCGGTGCATCGTGTTCCAAACTGTGAGCATCACCTCTCCAGTGTTGAGTTTCAAAGGATACAGTTTGTTTTGGCAACCATCGTTCATAATTTGGTTCAATGATAGTATCTACCAATTTTGTCTGCATCGTATAACGAATACTCATCTTCACAGAACCAGACTCTGTCAAGATTGAAACAGGCATTTCTACCGTATCTAGGGATTGTGAGCCACTAGTATTCTCAAGAATTGAATTGAGGAGTTGGTGGGGTAGTGGTGTGGAGAGAAGTTGATGATGGGGAATAAATTGTAATTCAGACAAGATTGCAGAATAATTCCCATTGAGTTGAATTTGAATAGTACATACATCAAGGTGCAGAGTTAATTGCATCTGATTCGAACAGGTGCCAGTGGCGTAAATTCGGTGAAACTGAGAAGAAGTAGTGACCATGAAATCTGTCGTCTGGGTGGACGAAAGAGGACGTAATGATGCAAGATTGCCGTCGGTTATTGTTTCGATAAGAAAACTGACGTCGTATCCTGAGATTCCTGTACCGGGTGCCCTATCACGAGCCATAAGAATTGACAAATTGGCAACACTGAAACCGGCGTTGTGAGTGAAAGTGAGATTTCTGATGCCAGATTGGAATGGGGTATCCTCCAACTCAATACCATAGAAATGCTGATTGAAACCAAAACTTTTGTTCTCAGTTGACTCTGGCCAGGAAAACAGCGTAGTTGCTGGACTACCCAGCTGAACTTCGGCTCCAACAGGAGAAGTCGAACAAAATGGTTCAAACATAAATCCTTCAACCGATTGACGAGGAGCCCAAGTGAGTGAAAAATCAGTTGACATTTGGGGACGTCCTTGGCGTTCAATGGTTTGAGTTAAAACAGAAGAGGAGGCTTGATTCCAATCTGTCGCAATTACCGTGTACTGGCCGTGCGATGCGGTTAAATTACCTCCAATTAGTTGGAATTTAGCAACGTTAAATGGGCAAAATGGAGCAGTTGGCCATGAAAGAGATGTGTAACTGCTCGAAGATTGAGATTGAACTGCAAAGTCACTGTTTACGCTCAAGAGATGAAGATTAGAGCTTGCAAATTGACTCGGATATTTCAAGTGATATGCATTGAAGTAAGATGCTGTTCCGATGGACAGCCTCTCAACATTTGGAGTGATAAGACGATCAAGACTTGACATCCGCACTTGCACCTTTATCGATGGATAACGAAGGACATCGAGCGGTAAATCAATCGGCAAGGTGCGATTCTCAAATCCAGGTATAGGCACTCCATTGTGGTCTAAAATATCGAAACGTACACTTGTATTCATCGGCTCTTGAACAAAACCATCAAGTTGGCCCCACCCAAAATATGGGTCTGGAGTAAGGGGTTCAGATATCCAAGAGCCTTCTGGTTCATAGACATCAATTTCTATACCTGCATCATCAATATACCAGCCATCTAATTCAATCAGTTGGTCTGAAAAAAAGGTGAATTTAGCGCGTACGGACTGGCCTGTGAGATTCGACAAATCGTATTGTTTCAAATCAAAGCCTCGTTGAACATTGTGGCAGCCACCAACAACGCTAGAACCATCAAAGATTCCTTGATTGAATAAGGGTGAATTAACGTTGGTTGTTGAGATTTGGTCGTGGAACGTGTTCAAAGTAGGGGGTATAAACCACCAGTTATCGCCGCCATCGGTAGATATCGATACCGCTCCACCGTCCCAATTGGATTCTGTACAAACCCAACTACGGAAAGTAAGACGAGACGTCGAATTCTCCGGTATGAAATACTCAGGAGTAAACAGTACGGTCCACATATTGTTACGGTATTCGTCGTTTAGGTAGATGCCTGCACCGTTAAGACCTGAATGCCAAACACCGGGTCCAAAACCTGAACTGTTACTGGTTGAGCCAATATCCCAACGTCGATTTGTTTGAGACCATAACGACCATCCGGGGGGGAGTTCATTTCCTGAATCAAAATCATACAATGTAGAGGACTCAGCGTTGTGTTCAAAGGACCTACCCCATTGCCATTCATTCACACCAGTCTGTGACCCAAGCCAACCATTTTCTGAACCGTATATTCCTGAAGGTTGTTGTGAGAAATTTTTCACTCGCTTGTAGATTTGAGAACTCGTACCTCGGTTAATCCAAACGCCGATGTCATCAATGGCTATACCTTCCCAGCCTGAAGAGGACATCCCTCCGTAATTCACCTGAGCGTCCGTTTCAACAATGATTCGCAGGAAGAGTGTGCTTGCGTTAAGAGGAGCAGTCGTATTCCAAGGTAGTGAATAGTAAATAGGGCACCATTGATTTTGTGAGTCTGCGCCGTTAAACCATTGTCCATTACATACTGCGCCCCTCGAAGGGTGTCCAGGATAGTTCGATATTGGATAATATGACGAGCCGTTGTCAAGAGAAATTTCTGTGAAGAGGTAATCACTTGCACCACCTTGAATGTCCCAATTGACCCACATTTCAAGTTCGACACTCTGCCCTGTCATGTTTGAAAAGTTAACTGGAAGTACCAATTCTCCGTTAGCATTTGGCAAGTAATTTCCCGACATGTTTCCATGAAACCATGCTCCTGGCGAATCCCCTTCGTTACGTATCTCAAAATTATCGACAAACCATCCCCCGCGCAAACCAGGTGTGGAGCTGGTCTGGAAGCACAACTGAAATTGCAAGGTTGATTGGAATTGAGATACAAGAGAATCGAGTTGAAATTGAACAGCGCTCCAATTTGAATCTTCACCATTCCAAACCGTGGTAGGTGAGTTGTTCAGAGATGCAGATGACGAATATCCAGATGATGGTGAAAGCAAACCCCAACTTCCATTCGTATGACGAACATCAATCCATGCGGCATCGTCGGCAAATAAAGCGGTCCAGTGTTCAAATGTTAACGTGTAATTGTTAATCAGGAAAGGTGTATTTACAACCGGTGAGCGTAGACAACCTTCCATGTTTGGGCCAATATCCCCAAAGGTTTGGGTTGCTAAGAATCCTATGGAGTTCGAACCGTTATTGGGAACAAGCATTCCTGAATTAGTGCTGATTGGAACAATACTCGGCCTCTCGATAGACCACACTTCGTGATCACGTCCAGAACCCAGCCACCGTGGAGCAGCAGTCACTGTTGATTCAAAATCAGTAATCGTACCGAGGGATGAGTTAGTCGCTAGTGTTAGTCGTCCACCATGTCCTATGCCGTTTGTGGATGAGTGCGTGCCGTTCCATTGACCGAGTGAATCAATTCCAAAATGTGTGCCGTTTGAAGAGGAAATATTCCAAATCGGTTCGACTTCTAAAGTCCCATCCAAAAAGGTCTTGTTCGTAGGTACCTGAATCAAGGAGGAGAGTGTTGAGTTAATGCTGGTTTGATTTGGCGCAGGATGGAATGTTTTGTCACCCGTCGTCTCAGAATAAGGCTCGGGTAGTAGCGATTCAGAAAAAGACGAGTCTGTAGCAGCCGTAAGCGTACTGCACAGCATCAATACGACGAGGAATACTGCCGTTCGCGAGGAGGCATGAAACTCGTAAAATCGACGCTTGGCTAGAGACACTTAACACACACCTCGCTATGCGAGGTGAGCCATCAAATATGAAGGAGTGTACTCTTTGTTCAATAATTCTTCAATGAAGGGTTCAAAGTGTGTCGGCCATACGGTTGAACGATGTCGAGCCTTGGCGACCTTGATAGTGCACAGTCACGCGAGGTTGAAGAGCAGCTGTTTGCAACGCACCGCCTACAAGCGAACAGACACGTTCCAGTTCCACTCCCAAGACAAGATTTCTGGAAGACGGTCCACCAACTCTTGAAGAAACTGGATTCAGAAATCCAAACCATGATGCAAAAGGGCATGACTGGGATGAGGCTGCAAAACTTGCAAAAGCGCCAAGCTAATATTCGACTGATTGCATCTGAACTCGCTCGAAAACGCCTCGTGGCCATGATGCAACATGTGTCTTCACAATCACTTCGAACTTCAGCTCAATCGGGAATAAGTCAAGATTTACCTGCCTTGGACTGGCAAAGGCACGACCCCGCTGAAAAGGCGATTTATCATATGATGCAAGTTCAGATTGACCGTTTCAAGATGGAGGTTGATTGGAATTCAATGCAAAATGGGATTGCGGGTGAGATTCTCACTCAACAACCCATACATGCGCCGGGCACCATGCAACTCGATTCCTTTGTAGGGTCGAATCTAACAGGCAACGCACCACCTGACTTAGCGTTTGAAGATAATGAACCCCCAATTGATGCATTGGAATCTGTTGCTGATGAAGAGGAACGTATGGTCAATGAAGAATGGCCAGACTTGGATGAATATATTCACGCAGATCTGGATGATTCTGCAGTGCCAAAAAGTCTAGATTCAAGTGATGAAAAAGTCGAGAAATCATCATCCAAAAAGCATGCTGCGGCTCTAGAACTGGCTCCATCTAAAAAACCACAATCGTCAATCGAATCCTTTGAATTCGACCCACTGTCGGAAACTCCTGAAAAATTAGAAGTTAAAAATTCAGCGACAAAAGAAGGATTACATCGAATCCGCGTACTTGTGTCGAGTCCCGAACCAGTGGCTACTAAGAGTGGAGAAGAGCTTGTTCTCGAAGAAGGAGACATCCAGTTTGTGGATGGAGAAACCGCTGAGTGGTTGATCGATTCAGGTATCGCAGAATCAGCAACTTTGTGAACAACAGCCTTACGGCAAGCACATCATGATTCACACATGGGTGTGAAAAAAATTAGTTGACTGAGCGCATCGATAACTCAATACTCACCGTGTCCGGGATAGGGATTCGGGTAACTTGTCGAAGAGCTGATTCACCTTTTCCAGATGTAATATCCATCTCAAGAAGACGCTTGTGAACACGTAGTTCCCAGTGATCATAAGTCTCAACACCTTCACCATCAGGTGCCTT
The DNA here is from genome assembly GCA_036846305.1 of Candidatus Poseidoniaceae archaeon. Lineage (GTDB taxonomy): Archaea > Thermoplasmatota > Poseidoniia > Poseidoniales > Poseidoniaceae > MGIIa-L1. The sequence goes on from DAIUCF010000021.1 coordinate 25,751, forward strand.
GCGGACAGGTACGACGAGGTGACGGGTTGGCAGTGGTATTGGACCACGGAGAGTGATTCCACCGGTATCACAGATTGTTTTGATTTGACCAGCAACATTATCGATATCTCGATGATTTTGTCCAGTGAGTTTGATAATCGTGACTGCTGCCATAGTGATTCCTTCCGATTCCTAATGATTCTAGAGTGAGGTTCACTTCTTATCAATCTTCAAACAAACACCAGCTGCGACGGTCTTACCCATGTCACGGATAGCGAAGCGAGAGAGCTCAGGGAAAGTATCCATCTGCTCAATTGCCATTGGCTTGTTTGGTTGGAAACGGATGAGGCATGCATCACCAGTCTTGAGGAAAGACGGATTTGCTTCCTTACCGGATTTGTTGGTCTTTTCAAGTAGTTCGAGGAATCGAACGGCGACTTGAGCGGTGTGTGCGTGGAACACTGGTGTGTATCCTACGGAGACTGCCTTTGGAATGTCCATCAATTGGATTTGGCCGACGAAAGTTTCGTCGTGACGAACGAACATTGGTTCGTTGTCTGCGTATCCAGCAACGTCACCACGGCGGATGTCAACTTGTGCAAGACCACGGACGTTGAAACCAACGTTGTCTCCAGGCTCTGCCTTAGGGACCATAGTGTGGTGCATTTCGATGGACTTGACTTCAGCAGACTTCTGTGAAGGGTTGAAGACGACTGTCTTACCAACATTCAAAGTTCCTGTTTCGATCTTTCCAACAGGCACAGTTCCAATTCCTGAAATCTTGTAGACATCTTGAATTGGCAAACGAAGTGGCTTGTTGATTGGCTTGTCCGGCATGGTAATCTTATCGATAGCTTCGAAAAGGGTTGGTCCGTTGTACCAAGAACAGTTGTCTGACTTGTTGAAAACATTGTCACCATTCAAGGATGAAGCAGGAATCATTGGAATGTCATCAGGCTTGAAACCAGCCATCTTGAGAAGGTTACCTACTTCGGTGCATGCAGCCTTGTACTTGTCTTCTGACCAGTCAACACCAGAAATATCCATCTTGTTAACGTGAACAATGAGTTGCTTGACACCAAGTACCTTTGCAAGGAAAGCGTGTTCCTTGGTTTGAGCGTTAACACCGTCGTTAGCAGCACAGAGAAGAACTGCTGCATCAGCTTGTGAAGCACCAGTAATCATGTTCTTGACGAAATCTCGGTGACCTGGAG
>DAIUCF010000022.1:0-23493 GCA_036846305.1 Candidatus Poseidoniaceae archaeon
GTATAACACCCATATATTCAGATTGAACAAACTAAAGGGTTCGCAGTGGGCCATATACATCGCTACCGAGATGCTCAAAACATTCCTCCGTACAATTGATTTAGCGCTCTGTCTGTTTAGATAAGAAAAACAGGAGCCTATGTACTACGGTGCTGAAGTAACAATATGATTACAACCCACCTGATGGTGTTGAAAAATTCCATCAAGACATTGCTCCTAGTCGGGGCATTTGCCACAGTAGGGGCTGGTGTGTTGACCTTGGGGGTGGGCATGGACACACCTTGGGCGCCTTGGGAGAGGCAATCTGATACCATGTTTCCTCCTGTGTTGTTCACGCTGGCAAGTTTCGTAGCTACCGTCGCTTTCTGTACAACCACGGTTGTCTTCCACACCTTGCTGAGGATGGTGACCAACAACCCTGACAAGTGGTGGAGGGCCAGCGGCATCCTGTTCTTGATCGCCTACGGGATGTTCTCATTCAGTTCAGGGACCGTTGAAGCAGCCATCATGCTCAATCTTCTGCACCTAATCGTGGGCCTACCAGCTCTCACCCTACTGCCACGTGCTTTTCGTAACGAACGAAAATCTCACCTCTCGCGGGGAGTCGTTATCTAAACTCTTCAATCGAACACCTCTGAGTAGGGCATCAACCCGAACCTCACCAGTATTCAACTTGCGGCTTCTTGATTCGTAAGTTCGTACTTTGATAGTGAAACATATCTGCAAGGAGAGACTGAAATTCAAGGTAGCACGGGTGTTTATGCAATCCGAGCGTTTTCGATTCATTCGAAAGCCGAATCAACAGGAATTTCGGCCGAGCTCCTCTCGAGAACAACCATTCATGGACAATTTGCGCGTAAACTACGCGCAGCGACTCACAGAAAGCCTTCCCAACAGTTGCCGAATCAAAAGGCAGCATTGAAGGCCAATCATCGGGTACCCAATTTACATTGAACGAATTCCATGAAGGCTTGAACACGGCTTCAGCATAAGACCGTTGAATCGGTTCCAGTTTACTGCGCAATTCTTCGACTATTTTGGTACGTTCAAAAGCCCGAGAGATTTTTTGTACGTATTCTGGATACAACGGCGGGTCAATTACAACGGCAGAACGAGCTTTACTTCTGCCCAAATGCGGGTAAATCTCCCAACTACGTGTTGGGTTATCATTGAAATCGTATTCGTTTCTTTCCCATTTTTCACTGTCCAGTTCCGGTGGGGGCGGTGGCGGTAATTCTTCGGGGTACAATACCACCCTTGCTCCGGAATTTGAGAGCGTTTCAAGTAAAGAATCGGGTACACTTTCGCCACGAATAATGATTCGTCGGTTCTCAATTGGAACGTCGGACCTTCGAATTTGAGAGAGGAAGGTGAACAAGTTGTCGATTTTCATACTAGCGATAAGTGACACATCTTCTGAGGATAGTGCCCATGAATCAACCGGAATTCCTGGCGTGTCTGAAAACATTGGCGTTGAACGCATTGAAACCCAATTTTCGTATGCTTGAATGTTTTCAATTTGCTCATCACCGCGAATTCGTAACAGATCAGTCTGCCATTGAGAAAGTTGCTCCGGATTGGTATCTTCAATGGTCAAATCTCCGTATGAATATCCTGAATACTCCTGAGAAGGCGGTGCAGTATCGGTGGTGATCTCGAGGTCACCTTCTTGACGGGATTCGAGGTATTCTTGCTGCCTTCTTTGGCGACTTGCCATTCTAGCAATGGGATTCAGCGATTCCTCTAGGGCGCCCCCAACTTCCTCGACTGCCTGTTCGACATCATCGCCAGCTTCGATGATGTTAACGAAAGAACCACCGCTTGCTCCACTAACCTGGCGAAACACATTGACTGAATCGTCAGGCAATCCTAGGCCGATGATGTGGAATTCAACGTCGATGCCGACGTTCTTAATAGCCTCAATACAGGGCTGGAAACCGTCAATGCCGTTGAAAGGAGGTGATGAACTCATATCCATTCCGTCGCTGATAAGGAAGAATAACCAATCAACGCTATCTTTACTTAATTCAACGGCTTCTTCAACCAAAAATTCCCAGAGATAGGTTCCCCCGTAGGGTTTTGGGAATTGAACATTCATCAATTCTTCATGGGTACGAAAATTGAGTGGGGCTAGAACCTTTGACCTACCTCTACTGTTAATGGTAGAAATTTTCGTTTGCCTGTCCTTGAAAGTGGGAACAAGATTTTCCCACATAGCACGTGCAATGACACTTTTTTTCACTTTTCCTTTCACCCCGAGTGCCCGCATAAAACTACGAAACATCGAAGTTCGAGCGCCCGAAGAGTTCGGATCCATTTCCCCTTGAATTCGTTCATTCATGGAGCCAGAAGTATCAACATAAATCGCTATTTTAACCAAGTTACGGACCCCCCTCTGTTTGTTCGAAGTATCAAACATATATCATTTAAGAGTATCAATGGATAGCCACACCCCGGTTCATGTCAAAGAATCAATAGTTAGATAGTTGACTACCTTGTCTTTGATTCATGGTGGAACCCCGATTAAGCCCCGATGGGAAATTGGAATGGACGGGCACTGAATGGGTGCCAGTTGGTACCCAGACTCAACATGTATCAGGTGCTAATGTTTTCACTCAACAGAAGATTGTGGACAGTGTCATTATGGGTAATTTAACCTCGCAGACGATAGTTCAGAACAGTCCAGAAGACATGGCAAAGGCGATGGTTATGGCTCTTGAACAGATTGGTTTTGTAGGTAACATTCAGTCCTCAAATCCATCAAATCAACAGATGTCGAACGTTAAAAATCTTCTAAAAGCAAGTGATGAAATGGTCTCTCAAGGCATTCATATCCAAGGCTCAACAGACCTCAAATTAGGCAATGCTGCTCGATTGACAGGCCGATATAAGGCAGCATTGGAATACTACGAGAGAGCCCTCAAAACATTTCGTTCTGAAGCCAACAAAAGCGGGGAAGCAGATGCGCTGATTAACATTGGATACGTGTCTCTTAACCAAGGAGAAATTGCTCAAGCATATGCTGATTTCAATAATGCTCAAGCAATGAAGCATGAACTTGGAGAGGCCAACGGGGAGGCAGACGCAATTCTGGCAATGGCAAACCTCGCCCTAGCTGGAAATGAAATCGATCAAGCCGAACAACTGTTCAGTCAAGCACTGAACATCAAAGAGCAGCACAAAGACGAGCACGGTATTGCCATAGCCCTCATTGGGCTGGGCAATATTTTGGAACTAAAGAAAGATTATCCTGCGGCCCAACTTCACTATCGCCAAGGCCTCATCATCAAAAGAAGACAGAAAGATTTGGAAGGCGAGGCAATTATCCTGTCCAATTTGGCAACGGTCGCCGAACATCTTGGAAATCCGAGTGATGCTCAACGATTAACCAACCAAAGTATTGCAATTAAGCGCGAGATTGGAGACCGTCGTGGTGAAGCATTTTCACATATTCAATTAGCTACGCAGGCTAAAAATCGTGGCGACCTTGTCGAGGCCGAACGCCTGTACAAAATGGCGTTGAAAATGAAGAAGAAACTTTCAGATTCTCGAGGTGAGTCCGATGCATTGAATTTACTTGGCGTGTTTTATGAAGAACAAGATAAATTTGCAGATGCCGAACGTTACTTCAACGAATCGTTAACCATCATGAAGCAACTTGGCGACCGTCAGGGCGAAGGTATTGCTTTGTTTAACATCGGCAACACCAATTTATACCGAAATAAGCTAGACATTGCCGGTAAGCAATTTGAGCAAAGTCTCCGAATTGCCAGAACGGTGAACGACTACGAGGGGGCATCTGATGCACTGATACAACTTGCTGCTATTGCCGAACAACACCAAGATATTCCTCGGAGACAAACGTTGCTGAAGGAAGCCGCATCGATATTGCGTACAAACAATTTACCGGTAACCGGTTGGTTGCAAGAGAATGGATTTTAATTTTCAAGTTGGAATACCGGCTGAACGCTTATTCTATTTGTCGTGTAGCCCCAATCATGTCAGAGAACGCCCAATTACGCGCTTCTTCTGCTCCAATCACCTCAAGCTCACGAATTCAATCCCTTGATATTCTTCGTGGAGTTGCACTTCTCGGAATTCTTTTACTCAACATCCTTGGCTTTGGTTTGGCTGCTGCGGGGTACTTTAATCCTCTAGTTGGACTTGGAGAAAACTCCTCTCTCAATTATTCAATCTGGGCTGTAGTTAACTTGCTCTTTGAAGGTTCAATGCGAGGTTTATTTTCGATGCTCTTTGGTGCAGGAATTGTGATGTTTACTACCGGAATTGGAACTCAATCAGGTAAAGGAAAAGGCCCATTACTCCACTACAAGCGTACGTTATTTTTGTTATTATTTGGAATATTTGATGCCTTTGTTCTGCTTTGGACTGGAGATATTTTGATGCTATATGCTGTTGCAGGAGCTCTTCTCTATCCGCTTAGGAAAGCACGTCCAAAAGCGTTGATTTCACTCTCCATTTTTATTCTGTTGTGCTCTTCAGTAGTCTTTGCCATCTCAGGGTCAGTGATGGAGGAGGCCCGGAATGCAGCCTTAGAAATTGAAGCGAGTCCACATGAGCCTCATTCAGAAGATAAATATCAACTGGCACAATTATGGTCTGATTCTGAAAATCAATTTCAATACAACGAATCTGCGATTCAGAAAGAGCTCGATATCCGTCAAGGTGGGTACCTCGAAATCGCAGAATACGGAGGAAAAAATGTCATCGGTAATTGGCTGTTTTTCGTTCCATTTTACATGTTCTGGGATTGTGTAGGGATGATGTTACTTGGAATGGGAATGTATCGCCTCGGTTTTCTTTCTGCAAGAAAATCGAAGAAAGACTATGTTCGATTGACCTTTGCAGGTTTTTCAATTGGTTTGTTGGTGAATGGCTATGAGTTATATCAGGGCGTAGTCAATGATTACGATGCGATTCTTGTGACAGGATACTTCCAAGGGACCTATCACTTGGGTAGAGTCCCCATTACTTTGGGCTGGTTGGGATTGATTATGCTTTTCAGTCAAACGGATATTTTAGAAGATTTCCGTATGCGACTTGCAGCAGTTGGACGAACTGCATTGTCGAATTATCTGCTTCATTCGATATTGTGTTTGGCGTTGTTCACAGGTGCGGGATTCGGCTTCGTCGGAGTCTTTGAACGATGGCAGTTGTACGTCATCGTCGTATTGATTTGGTGTGTTCAGTTAGTCATCAGCCCTTGGTGGTTGAAGCGTTTCGCTTTTGGCCCTGCAGAGTGGTTGTGGCGTAGCTTAACCTACGGCTCAAAGCAGAAATGGCGATTATAGTTCTCTCGAATTAGGAAAACAGAGCTGTGTTAATCTCACCCCGGGTGACTTGACAGAATTCGCCAGATTCTAATTGATAATCAGACAGTTTCATTTTTTCAGTTGACAGCCGGTGCAGTTCAACTACATGGTTGCCGAGAAACTTGAACATTCTGCGAATTTGACGTTTTTTACCTTCATCAATGGTTAAAATAGCGCACTTTTCATGTTCCAATTCAATGATTGCGGGGCGCGTTTCAAACGATTCATCAACACCAAATTCCACGACGGATACCTTCAAACCACTGCGTATGGAGGAGAGATCTTCATCTGAAATTACAGATTCGGTTTCAACTCGGTATGTTTTCTTGATGTGTTTTTTCGGTTCTGTAATTGAGTGAACTAATTTCCCATCAGTAGTGACCAAGAGGAACCCTGTAGTGTCTTCATCAAGCCGACCGACAGTGATTAGAGATTCGAAAACTTTTGCATCGACTTTATCGCGAAACAGTTCGTACACAGAGACTTTATCCAATTCTCGTTCCTGTGAGTTGATTCTTGAACAAATGAATCCTTTTGGTTTGTTCAGTAAAAAATAGAAGTCAGTGACGGGTAGAAAAAGTTCATTGCCTTTGTATTCAACCTTTTTTTTCCCAGTCTTGAATTGGAAGGCGATATCTTTGACCACGGAGCCGTTCACGCTTACTTCACCGTTCCAGATAGCTTGTTTGACTTCGGATTTGGAGGCAAACTCCCCTGATTTCGAGAGAAATTGATGGAGTCGTATTTTCACTTCATTCCCTCAATGTACGGTGGTCGTTTCTCTTCTTATGCGTTCCTCTATTCAATCAGATATATTCATCATTCAATCGGGCCACTGCAAAGTGGGCGATGCAGGATTCGAACCCGCGTCGACGGGTTCGAAGCCCGTCAGGATATCCAGGCTACCCTAATCGCCCTTGACTGTCCCAGATGCCCCCCCTTCTTGAAGAAGGCGGATGGATTGGAATGGTCATGGCGCGCTCACTCCCCTGTGTTCCAATGGGGTGTTCTGCCTGCTGTCGCGAGACTACAATGCCAGTAACCAAAGCAGAAGCATCACTCTTAGCTCGTCGAACCGGATTAAGTGTAGAAGATTTCACCTGGAGGAACAACGGAATACTTACTCTGCTCAATAACGAGGAGACTCGAGCCTGCGTTTTTCTGTTGACCTCTTCGTCTGACATCAACGCTGATGGGATGTGTTCGGTATACGAAGTCCGTCCACAAGGTTGTCGTACATATCCCAACGTACTCAATCACAACGACAAAGCGATTTTGGATGAAGGATGTCCACACCGCCAACGATTTCCGGAACCGAGCGATGATGATGCAGTGATTTTACTCAATCTTGAGGAACAATTACTGCATGAAGAATGAGTCTGCCTAGACTCGCATGGACATGTTCAACCCATCTGCCAAGGATTCTCCACCCAGTATCTTCAAAGCACGCTTGAAGTTCTGACCATTGCCCATGAAGAAGTCGAATCTCTGCATCATACGGTAATTCATCATCACAGTGTTCACCGAATGGGTGTATCGGTACTATCAAGACAAAGTTGCAATCTGTTCCAGCAACCTGATGGGAACTTTGTAGTACTGCCCGGATAAGTTCAGTTGGGGCAAGGCTACCTTGTGAATTCCTACCGTAAGGCGGGTCCAAAACAAAACCACTGATTGACCCCACAGCGCCTTTTGGAAGTACATCATGCAATCGAGTAGCATCACCTAGGATAAGTCTCGCTTGACGTTTACTTTCAACCCAATCGAGGTTTTGTTGCGCACCTGAAATCATTTCTGAATCTAAATCGATACCATAGGACTCTCTACCCGAAACTGAGGCTTCAAGAACAAATCCCCCGGTTCCAGTCATGAGGTCAACAGTAATTCCTTTTTCGAGGGGGCCAGAAGCGAGATTGACTGCTAAACGTGCAAGTCTCGGGTCTAGGCTAACAGGTTTGAAGAAAGGCCGGTCAGTTGCTCTTCTTGAGGAAATTCCATCTGAATCATTACCGGTTCCAGTCATCCAGCCGCATGCAATTACTCCAGCGCCTGCATCCAAGACTACGCCGATTCTATGTTGAGGCTTCTCAAGATCAATCTTGTATCCATTCTTTGTGAGAAGTCCGCCAATTTTTCTAACCAACTCGCGTGCACTCACGCCCTGCATTTTACTGCCATGCCTCCAAGAGCGAACGGCAACAGAGCCACTGCGTAAGTGGGTAGCAAGATACTGCGCCATCCGCTCAATAAGCGAGTCGAACGGCTCGTTTTTTGTCCAAACAATCGCATTCTCAAGCAAAGCTTGACATCCACTTGAACAATCCACTGCGTTTTGCATCTCTTGTGGTGAGATTTCTCCATCAAGACGAATGAGGCGACGAGAGGGGATTCTTTCGACTACCGTATTGGGTAAAAGTGCCGCTATTTCAGCCCGGGCCAACGCAGGATGCCAACCACGCAGGCTTGCAATATGGCTGGGCATGTTGGGCGCTAACCTCACGACTTCTTGACCGATTCGGATGCCAATATACACATACTGTCAACCTTTAAACGAATTATGGGCTGTAATCTACGCGATCTAGCAACGAGCGAAAACATTGACCTTGCTAGCCTTTCTGGTCAGCGAGTAGGCATTGATGCCTTTCTAACCGCTTTTCAATTTTTGACCACGATGCGCGACCGTTCACCACAAGGCGATGGTGGACCACTCAAAGCTGATAATGGCAAAGTCGTCTCCCATCTGATGGGTTTTCTCAATCGTACTGCGACATTACTGAATCTCGGAATCCGCCCAGTCTACATTTTTGACGGAAAGTCTCCTGAATTAAAGGCAGATGAACTAGCCTCACGTAGGGCGCGCCGAGATGAGGCTGAGCGAATCCACAGTGAGGCTCTGGCCGCAGGAGATTTTGCTTTGGTTCAGAAAATGGCGCCTCGGATTATGCATTACTCACAAGAAATGGTTGATGAAACAAAGAAGTTACTGGATTTACTTGGTGTCCCATGGGTTGTTGCAAAGGCAGAAGGAGAGGGTCAAGCTGCTGTTATGGCAGCAAAAGGGCAACTCGATGTTGTAGCGACTCAGGATTGGGATGCGCTCCTTTACGGCACACCATATCTAGTTCGTAACTTGATGAGTGACGGTACCAAACAGCATGGTCGCACCGTTCGTGCCCAAGCGATTCGGTTGGATGAAATGCTCAAAAGCCACGACCTTTCACATTCCCAACTAATTGATTTAGCGATAATGATTGGTACTGACTTCCATCCTGGCATCCGCGGAATTGGTCCTAAAACGGGTATTAAGCTCATCAAGGAGCACGGCTCAATAGAAGTAATCTGTCAGGTGAAAGGCAAAGAGATACCGGAACGACTTGATGAGATTCGAGAAATCTTCCATCACCATCCTGCAGTCGATGTCGCAGATGAAGACTTAGAGCCGGGGCAAATCGATGTCAAAGGGCTGATACAATTTTTGCAAGTTGAACGGCAATTCAGTCAACGGCGTATGGACAATGCCTTTGACAAATTGCGCGAGGTTGGTCTCATCCGTGAGGGTGGACAAACCTCACTTTTCTCTTTTTGATGGAGTCATAAAACGCAAAGGACTGGCTAATACCTCAACTCCTTTGTGTCTTGTAATTACTCCTCGAGCGAGGCTTTGTGGATCAGCGAGTGCCTCAAGAACAGTATTGACTGGGGCGCACGGAATGCCAACGAGTAACTCCTCCAACTCACTACGGGAACGAGTAGAGACTTCTGCTGCAACGCATTTTTCAACATCTTTTCTGTGAATAACCCGGCCTTCATTTGATTCCCATTCCACCAAGTTCTCGATAGAAAGCAACTCTGCCAAACTTTTCCATTGGCGGTCTGAACCGACACCGATTACAAACCAACCATCGTTCGCCTCAAAGGCTCGATAGGGCACCAGGTTTGGATGAGATGAGCCCATTGGCACTGGGTTGACGCCGCTCGCCATGGCATTGTGTGCTTGGTTCACTAAAGCCGCGATGGCGCAATCCCAAAGCGAAATGTCGATGGTCATTGCCTCACCAGTCTTTTCCTTGTGAAGAAGTGCAGCCAGTATTGCGTTACCGGCATTCAATCCAGTAATCACATCAATCCATGCAACACCCACCTTTACCGGCGAAGAATCAGCCTCTCCTGTAATTCCCATGATGCCGCTACGTGCTTGCAATGCCACATCATACCCCGGCTCATTTTTACGGGGGCCTGTTGCTCCGTACGCTGAAATTGAACATACAATCGTATGCGCTGGCATCGGCCCTAGAAGACGCTCAAGAGTTCCAGGTCGGAAGTTTTCGACGACGACATCTGCAGTCTTGATGAGTGAGCGAACCTCTTCTGCGTCTTGTTTGAGATTAAAGTTGACAATTTCTTTGCCTCTGTTGCACGATAAGAAATATGCCGCAACTTTCTCCCCATCAAATCCCGATGCAAAAGGTGGCCCCCATTGGCGTGTGTCATCACCCCAAGGCGCTTCTATTTTGACAACTTCAGCACCTAAGTCTGCAAGCATTTGTGTAGCATATGGCCCTGCTAAAACCCGAGATAAATCGATAATCCTGACGCCGTTGAGAATTCCGCCCATATGACGCCGAAGTGTCCGAAAGGGTTGAACCTCACCCCCTAGAGCGATGGTTATGGAGCGGTTCAACTTAGAGGGCGATCGTTTCTGGAAAAGATTGCTCTTGTTCGGCCTTTTTCTTAATGTCGTGGTGTGTTTTACCAGTGATTTAGGTCTTGACACCCAGGTTAAGATGGCTGTTGATGAAAATGGAGCCTTGCCGTGGGGAGATTTACGACCGGAGGTTCCCGGTCAGAGCGACCCGGATGATGGCGGCCAACGCGTTGTGTTACCCCTCTATGATTTGCCTGAAGTAGCGATTAAATCGTTAGCATTGTTGACGTTTGTTGGTCTTATTGCGTGTTTGTACAAGTGGCAAGGTGTACGTTCTGCCGCAGTAATGTCTCTTTCTCCGGCGATGATTTTCTCTGTTGGAAGAGGGTATGAAGAAGTATATTTGGCAACATTTTCTATTCTATCCCTTTTGTTAATGACGGGGGTTTTGTCGAAGAGCCGAACCTTTTTACAGGTTTTCTGCGGAGGTGTATTCTTCATGTCAATGGCGTATTCGAAGGGATTTACTGACAGTCAAGGTGTGTTTGTGGGAGCGCTTTTTTTGACTGCACTGGTGATGTTGTGGCGCAGAACCCTGCTCAACAAATCTAAGTTTACACATTGGATGCATCGTCCGCATAAGGTTGGAATGGCCGTATCAGTTTCAGTTGCTGCAACTATGTTTTTGTTCGGGGTGCTTCAAGTCAACCCGACTTTGGGGATAATTGCCGACCAACCTTTCCGATTTATGACGGCCCTGTTCTTTTCTGTAATCGATGTCGTGTTCTTGTTCATTTTGTTTGGTATGGCGATGTGGCCGTTTGTAATGCCCGTAATGCGAGTTATACGGGATGTTGAAGACCCATCAGTGGCAATGATTGCTGGATACATTTCTGGGCTATTGACGGCTATCGTTGTTTATGTTGCAGCATTATGGACCTATGAATCCAGTTTGTGGGGTGCAAATTGGCCAGGGGTAATCTGGACAATGGGAAATAATGGCCGATACGCTACAATGCTGTTTTTACCGTGTATTGTTTTGCTACATCAACTCAGAAAACAGGTTGAAATCCCAACCTATGATGTACCTTTATCTGCATTGAAAGGCGTTGCTTTGACCGTAATATTGTTGCTACCATTGTCTATGCTTGCAGCATTTCATGGCCAGACTATGTGGACTGATGAGGCATCAGCAGTTATGGATTTAGAGCAAGGAGATCACTTCTTATTGGTCTGCGAAGATACGCTAGGAATGCATTGGCTGTACACTTTTCACGCTCCGCTGGAAGCTGACGAAATGAACATCACTGGCCATTGGCGGTCGATTGACAGCAATTGGAATAGTGATTTAAATTCCACACTTGAGCATGTTGAGACACTCGTTGTATCTCCAGATGTAAAGTTTACACCCGAGGGTTGGATTTTACAACACAGCGGAGAAGCAGACCTTCTCAACGGTAATGGTGAATGGCGCGTTTTGACGCGCAACGAACCTCAAGCGTTTTTGTCAGCTTGAACTTGAGCGCGCACATCTTGCGCTGCAGCCTTAGCGGCTTGCATTGCCTTGCGGACACGAGTGCCAGCAGCAGCGTTACCCTTGTCATGCTTTACAGCATCAACTAGAGAGGCAGTTAAATCATCAATCATCGTTTGTACCATTGCTTCGACGGACATAAACCCCCCGCAGCGAAATCGGCTTTTATGGATTGCTCCGGAATAATATGAAAACAGCCATCTGAAATCGATGCATGCAGGGCCGAAACGGAAAATATCGCATCCACCTAGTCTTTGTCACTCGTAGAGATTAGAGATTTTGAGCGAGGGGTTGAAAACCCCACGGTTAGAGGCATACACAAGGAGGAGCAAGTATGCGCTTCGGAGTTCGGGGAACTTTGCCAGATCCAGACCCTGTGGCAACACAGGAATGGATAGACTCCATCCTTGCGATTTCCAATCAGTTGGGTGATGACGAGGCACGTCGAATTCTCCTTGCAACCGTTGATGCAGCACGTCACTCGGGTGTGGACATTGATGTCGTAAATACTCCTTATCTCAACTCAATACATCCTGATTCGCAAGGAGTTTATCCCGGCGATATCGAGATTGAACAGCGACTTCACGGCATTATCCGTTGGAACGCAATGATGATCGTCACTCGAGGTAACAAATTCTTTGATGGAATTGGGGGCCATATTTCGACCTATGCTTCCGCATCCCATGCCTGGGAAATAGGCTTCAATCATTTTTTCCGAGGTAAAGATGGTGACGGGCAAGGCGACCACTTGTATTGGCAAGGGCACGCATCTCCGGGAATTTATGCACGTGCTTGGTTTGAAGGACGACTTACTCTTGAACAAATGGAGGCGTTTCGTCAAGAAACCGACGGCAAAGGGCTTTCCTCATACCCTCATCCACGTTTGATGCCAGACTTTTGGGAATTCCCAACCGTGAGTATGGGTCTAGGGGCAATGACTGCAATCCATCAGGCGCGTTTTAATCGATATCTCGAAGACAGAGGCCTCGTTTCGACTTCAAATTCTCGTGTTTGGTACACGATGGGTGACGGCGAATCAGATGAACCAGAATCGCTCTCGCAACTTTCCCTTGCTGGCAGAGAAGGTTTGGATAACATCGTCATGACCATGAATTGTAATCTGCAAAGATTAGACGGTCCAGTCCGAGGTAATTCCAAAATTGTTCAAGAATTAGAAGGGCGTTTCCGAGGAGCAGGGTGGAATGTCATCAAAGTACTGTGGGGTAGCGGCTGGGACGACCTCTTTGAGAGAGATGCTGCCGGCTTACTTGCTGCCCGTTTGGACCAATTGGTTGATGGCGACGAGCAAAGAATCCTAACTGCAGATGGGGCTACAATCCGTAAAGATTTGTTTAATTCTGAATCATTGAAGGCGCTTGTATCTCATTTGAGTGACGAGCAATTGGTTGCTTTGTGTGCAGATGTGGGTGGTCATGATTTTGTCAAACTCCATGCTGCATACGCTCAAGCAACTGCTCACAAGGGGCAACCGACGGTTGTTTTGATTCGCACCATCAAAGGGTTCGGCCTAGGGCCTGCCTTTGCTGGTAGAAACACAACACATCAGAAAAAGAAGGCTGACATTGAAACGATGCAATTTATGCGAGATGACTTGAATCTAAGTTTCACCGATAAAGAATTGGAAGAATACCCATATGTAATGCCCGAAGATGTTCCTGAATTGGTAGCCTACGCCAAACAACGCCGTGCTGCAATGGATGGTTTTATGCCAAAACGCTCGGTTCCAAAGTTCGACCTTGTCTTGCCAAGCGAAGCAACATACGCTGAATTCGACCAAGGAACGAAAGGCAACATGCAAGTCTCTACTACCATGGCTTTTGTACGTATCTTGCGCTCAATGATGAAGGATAAAGAGTTCGGAAAACGAATAGTCCCAATCATACCCGATGAAGCACGAACCTTCGGAATGGACCCTCTGTTTGCTGAATTCGGAATCTATCATCCTGAAGGCCAATTGTACAAGCCTGTTGACCATAAGGTTTTGATGAAGTACAAGGAATCTGCTCAAGGGCAACTTCTCGAGGAGGGAATCAATGAAGCCGGTGCAACCTCGACATTTATCGCTGCAGCAACTTCCTTCTCAACGCATCATTACCCGACAATTCCTTTCTATACTTTCTATTCCATGTTCGGATTCCAGCGGGTTGCAGATTTGATATGGTCAGCTGCTGACCAGCGCGCTCGTGGTTTCCTCATGGGCGCAACTTCAGGACGAACAACACTCAACGGTGAAGGCCTTCAACACCAAGACGGACATTCTCTTTTGATGGCACACACAAATCCCGCAGTTCGAGCTTGGGACCCAGCATTTGCATACGAATTAGCCACCATCATTCGCCACGGCATCGATGAGATGTACGCCCAGGACAAGGATGTATTGCATTATATTGCCCTTTACAATGAGAATTATCCGATGCCGGCAAAACCACAAGGTGTTGATGAAGGAATTATTCGAGGCATGTACCTTCTTCGAGGTGCTCCGAAAGGCGACGGCCCTGTTGTCCGTTTGATTGGTTCTGGACCAATTATGGTGCAAGTGCTCGATGCCGTTGAAAAATTAGAAGCCTACGGTATTCGTTCCGAAATTTACTCGGCGACTTCATACGGCGAACTGCGCCGAGAGGGTTTAGCATGCGATCGATGGAACCGTTTACACCCTAGTCAGACCGCGAAGCAGCCTTGGGTTGAGCAAATGCTCGGCAATGCTGATGTTCCAGTCATTGCAGTTAGCGATAACATGGCAGCAGTCCCCGACATGATTCGCCAATGGGTCAGTGGCCACTTCACTGTTCTTGGTACTGATGGGTTTGGACGTTCAGATACTCGTGAAGCACTTCGACGTTACTTTGAGATTGATGGCAAAGCAGTTGCGCTTGCAGCACTTTCGTCTCTTGTTCGTAATGGCTCAATCGATTCCAACGTCTATGAACAAGCCATGCAAGAGTACGGAATCTCGACTGAGCGTCAAGACATTACCGAACTTTGAGACAGCGTGTGAACTCAGTCGCAGCAACTTGGCTCATCATCAGTTTGTGCACAGAAGCAAGTTACGCTTGGTACCATGTCTGCTCGAGAAGACCTTTCTTCAAATAACGCAGTGACTTGAGCAAGTTCTTCAGGTGCATCACCACGAGCTTCGAGGCAAAGTTTGAGCCCTAAGAGGCCCCACATGTTATCCTTCCAAAGTTTGATGTCTTCGCGGTAAACAGCCTCTGCTTCTTCAACTTCGCCTTGCTCGAAGAGCAAAGCACCGAGGATGTGGCGAACGGGTTGCATTTGGCCCCAAGGCTCGTTGTAGGCGAGATTGAGTGAAAGGTCAACGCCACGTCGGATGTGGTCAAAGGCTTCAGTGAAGTCATATGAATCGCCGTTTTCTTTGGCCAAATATTGTCTTCGGTATTCAATTTCACCGTCGAGAACTGCTGAATTGACCAACAAGATGCAAGGACCTTCACTTGGGTCTTGGTACATCAGGTTGTTGTGAAGCACGCGGCCGGCAAGTGCTGGATTTTTGAGCGCTTCATTGAACAATACCTGCTCAGCTTCAGCCTCAGGTACCATTCCTTTGGAAGCATAGGCAACACCTCGAGCGTAGTGTTGTGTTGCAATTGTTGCAGGGAACACTTCTTTGTCGCTGTACATTGGTTCAGCCAATATTTCGTCCCACTTTCCAAAACGAATCATAACGTGCCACGGCATGGTGACATATGATTCTAGGAAAATTGCGCCCATCGGGATGATGCCGGCGAGCATAAACTGGACACCGGAGTTCATGTCTCCAGCAGGCAGAGTGTCGACTGCTTTACGAGCATACTTGAGAGCAGTTTTGTATTGGCCTTCGAACATGGCACACCAAACGACAAAGTGGTGGTTGTGCATTCGATAGAATTTGTAAAACTGTGACTCGTTTCCAGTCATTTCGACGTATCGATCGTCTGCTTCAACTGCTGCAATGTTGCATTCGACAGCTTCTTTCCACTGGCCGACCCATGCGTCGATGTGTGATGGCATGTGGACAAGATGGCCTAGACCCGGCATGAGGTTGCGTAGAACATCGGCTGCAGGTAGTGCCTTTTCTGGGAACGGTGATAGTTCCAATGCGTGGCAGTAAAGGTGGCACAATGCGGGGTGTACCTTTGCCTCATCGCTATTTTCGAAAGCGTCTTCCATGACCTTCACAAGCAAAAGAGTGTTCTCATCAGCAGGTGTGATTTCACCGGTTGCGGTGTTCTTGTCCCAAAGTTGCCATGCTTTTAGATTCATGAGCGCCTCAACATAGATTGCAGTAACATCGAGGTTGCCACTATACTTTTGGTAAAGAGGCGCCATTGCATCGGCGAATGCTACATTCAGTTCCGGGCTGTTCCCCATGTTGAGAACAGTTGGGTCTGCAGCATCGCGTGCTTCAGCAGAATGGCGTTGAGCAAGTGCATCAATGAGGTCTTGTTCAAGTTCTGAGCATCCCTCTTTGAGAGAAACTGCAGTTTGAATTGAGTCGTGACCTGATCCAAGACCTGGGCTCCAGTTGTAGTTGGATGAAACACAGTAAGCAATTCCCCACCAGGCCATTGCGCATGTTGGGTCAAGTTCAGTCACATTGGAAAAGCATGCGATTGCTTGCTCATGATTGTAGTTGAGCATGTGCCCGTATCCTTGGACATACATTTTTCGTGCTTCTTCGTTCGCACAAGTTATATTTGCGGCAAAAGTGTAATTTTCTGGAACTCCAAAGTCGTAATCAGTAGGGGCAAGTGACATGTATCGTCCGAAAATTGAATCTAATATAAGGAACATGGAAAGCACTAATAAACCCCCCCAAAATAATCTCACCATGTTACTTCAACAGTTTGTTTAACTTGTTTTTTATGCACCTAAATATGCGGATGGAATCCAATTCAAGAGTTGTTTTTTTGACTGGAGCAGGAATCAGTGCCGAATCGGGCATAAAGACGTTCAGAGCTTCCGATGGTTTGTGGGAGGAACATCGAATTGAGGATGTTGCAACACCGCATGCGTGGCAAAAAAACCCACAAATGGTATGGGGTTTTTACCAAAAGAGAAGGATTCAATTGCTTGATGTGACTCCTAACCCAGCTCATTTAGCTCTTTATCAACTGGAACAATACCTTGGAGATAATTTTCTTCTTATTACTCAAAATGTAGACGATTTACATGAACGAGCGGGAAATAAAAACATCATTCACATGCACGGTGAACTGCGCCATTTACGTTGTGAACAGTGTGATGAGGTTTTTGAGATGATGGAACCGTCATCACTTACGGAGAGTTTTGTGCAATGCCCCGTTTGCGAACATTCTCGGCTTCGCCCACATATTGTTTGGTTTCATGAAATGCCATTGAAGATGCCAGAGATTTATCAAGCGGTGGAACAATGTGACTTTTTCATTACGGTTGGTACAAGTGGTCATGTGACTCCAGCTGCTGACCTAATTCACCTGGCTAAGACATGCGGTGCTCAATGTATCGGCATCAATCTAGATCACCCGCTTAATTACGACATACATGATTTTTTCCACCAAGGAAAGGCTGGTGAAATCTTACCTCGACTTGTAGAAGAGTGGACTTCAAAAGAGCCAAATTCATCTTAACTGATTTTATATTATGCTTGTTAAATTGCGAGCGGGGGCTTCCATGCTCCATTTTTTCGAGCATGGTCTAAAATATGCCAATACACAGTGGTAATTTCTGCAGATTTTGACAGCAAAGTTGACTCGAAATCGGCTGTAAGAAGCGGAGGTGGTGTTTTTCTCCAACCGCGATGTGCGATAAGCGAGAGCGGAAAAAGCGTTAATGCCGGACCGTTAATTGGCAAAGTAAGGTACGTCTTCCACGGCCGAGAGATAATATTGAACCGTTCAAGTTCTCCTTCAATATCCTTCCAAGTGTTGCCCTTTCCAGCCTTTCGTTGGACCACCCATGAAGGGTTAATTGAAGAATCCAAGACATAACTGTTCTTCGATAGTGTTTCGACCATCCAAGGTGCGATGTATCCTCCTGGTGCCCGAAACCAACGTCTGAAATTGTCGCCTGCATGCTCTTCCAAAAGTGCTGTTGCCGTAATCAATGCATGAGAAAAGGCGATTTTATCTTCCGGCCAAGCCGACCATGATTTGTGTGATAAACCGTGGCATCCAACAGTTATTCTATTGTTGTAATTTTCAATTATTCCCCTTAGCCACAGATTAAAATCTTCACTTTCAAATAAATCTGCAATGATGAACAGTGTGACAGGGTGGTCATGTGTTGACATCCATTGCTCGAATGATTTCAACCCGTGTTGAAATCGGTCAGAGAGGTTTTCTCTCAACCTCATATCGTTTATCTCTTCGAAGGTATATTTACTTCGCGTTGGGTGTCCTGAAAAACTAGGAACGTGGCGCTCGTCGTCAAAATCCACGGTTAGCCAAGTGGCATTCAATCACCGTCACCTCGAGGTAGATCGAGGATGTGCAATCGATGAGGGACGGTGCGTTTGCCAATTTCTATTCCTATGAATTGCTCGATAACTTCTCCACCCCAGTTTTGACAAATTCGACGAGCAGTTGCTAGACCGGCTTCGTTATGGGGGTGAACAGTGATTTCGATACGATTGAATTCATCATTTTCCTTTGCTTTTTCTTCAAGCCATTCAAGAATTTTACTTGTCGCATCCAAAGCAATTCCTTGACGCTGAAATGTAGGCCGAACCCAATATCCAAGATTGTACGAAGATTGCAACAGTTGTAATTCATCACCGAGTCCGATAAGCCCGACAAAGGCACCATCTTCTTCATTACGAATCCACCAAAAGTGTAACTTGTCTACTTCTGCTTGGTTCTCAACATCAAACAGCATGTCGCTTAATTGACCTTGGACATTAAAATTAGCATCAAGCCATGGCAAGGCTGTTTGGGCAGCAATAGGATCTTCATTGTAAGCCTCTAAAAGTTGAGGAAGAATTGACTTACTAACGGGAATTAGCCGCAGAGAGTTGCTCAACTCAAGTTCAGGAGTCATAGTAAGTCCTCTACGATAGTTGAGCGACAGCAGCCACCACATGTTCATTGTTCGGGTGAACATGTTTTGCCATTGACAGGGTCCATTGCAAGTGTTCTTCTCGTCCAAGTTGTCGCATGGATGCACCAATGTGAAGCAACATGTCGAGGTTGTGTTCGAGATGTGGTCCGAGAACATCGAGGGTTTGAGCGGCTACGGGGAGTTTACCCGATTTGATGGCTTCCAAAATTGCTACCACTTCTCGATAGACTTGACGAGGGTCCCATGGCTCTTGAGCTGGCCACGGCCAGATTCGAGGGTTTTGCTGAGGTTGAGGTGCTGGTGTGGTTGCGACATTACCGGGCAGTTCCGGTGTACTTGTCTTGGATTCTGAGGTGTCAGGGACTTCAGGCATTGCTTCGGGAAGGTCGGGAATTTGAGGAGTTTCAACATGAGCAGGTGTGATAGCATCCATGGCGTCAGGCAATTCCGGTGTTATGACGGGGATAGGTTCAGGGGTAGTGGCAATTGCCTG
This sequence comes from Candidatus Poseidoniaceae archaeon, assembly GCA_036846305.1. Classification (GTDB taxonomy): domain Archaea; phylum Thermoplasmatota; class Poseidoniia; order Poseidoniales; family Poseidoniaceae; genus MGIIa-L1. Next base: position 19,065 of record DAIUCF010000022.1, read on the forward strand.
TGTAATCGGTAAAGCCACATCATCAACAGGCGATTCGTCGGGTAGGTTTGGCAGATCTGGGGTAGTTGGCGGTGTACCATGTGCAGGTCCAACACTGCCCATCAAATCGTCATCACTCTCGGTTTTGACAGATGGTGAATACAATTTACCTAAACCTGTATGAACGGGGTCCACATTTTCACCGAGGGGGTCATCATCGCCCATATCAAACACCACAGTATTCTTTGGTGCATCTGAAACATCCAATTCCACTTCCTCCGGCTTTTCAAATTCAACGGTTTGAGAAAGCGTTGGGCTGCTGCCACTGATAAATTGAAATGAATCTTCTTCATCATCCTTGGACACTTCATACTGATCAACTTCAACAGCCACATCATCTAGAGAGAGCACTGCTTCAACCGCGAAATCCTCATCTTCAACAACGTCCACCTCCATGAGGGTGTTCATTAATTCCATTCCGGATGTAGTGGGTGTAGCCATCGGCTGGTTACGCGGTGCCAAATTTAGTGAGTAGTAGCATTGTGCGCAAGTTTCGGCATTATCTTCGTTGATAAATTCGCAATATGGGCAAACATTACCCTCCACGGATTTCTCAGATTTCCGCCGTCGAAACAGACTGCTCACCAAACCCTCGTCAAACATTTTTGGTTTAAGTAATGGGGTTACTCGTCTAGCACAGGCATCATTGTTGAAGGCATACGATGATGATGTATGGGGGCGTGCCCTCAACATGGAGGAGCGAGGTAAAGTTCGTCGAATGAACAATTCAGTTTCTCATAAAAAAGTGGACAAGGAACTGCTGGAAGAGATGCCTTTGAGGTGGCGAAGAGGGCAAGACCACTTCACCCGTTTTACCAAGTTAATTCGCCGCGAATTGGATGACGAAACGGCGATGGTTGAAGAACGCTGGAAGAAGTGGAGTAAACAACGACTGGTCGCAGCTGGCCTTGCTATGTTTGACCTTACAGGGCGAACACAAGGCCGTTTTTTTGGTGACCCTATTCTTGTTTTTGAAAACAAATCACGTTCGCGCTTACCGGTACATCGTTTCGGTCATGGTGACATTGTTCTTCTTTCAAGAGCACGCCCTTGGGGGGAGAAAGTGACCGAAGGAATTGTTTTGGACCGGGGGCCCACTCGAATTCGTATAGTTGTGAATGACAAACCCAGCGATTTGAAAAAAGGGACATGGCGACTCGATCGCGGTGCTAATAGGGTGGCACACGACAGAATGCATGAGGCTTTGAGCACTTTCCACTCCTCGGAGGGTGACAGCGGTACAGTGTTGCGGGATGTCCTTCTAGGAACATTGCACGATATTTCAGCATCTGCTCAACGACCTCCAGAGGTGCGTGGTCAAAAACGCCACGGTCCACTGGGCATCGATAAGATGCAACTCAATCCGTCACAGAAATCTGCGGTTGAATCATCTCTCAATCAACGCTTGACTTTAATCCAGGGGCCGCCCGGAACTGGAAAAACTCACACAGCGATTCATCTCTTGACAGCGTTCGTACGCATGGGCCGAGGGCCAATTCTTGCAACAGCAGAATCGAATGTGGCAGTTGATAATTTACTCGAAGGTCTTCTTGAAATGGGAGTTAATGCCGTACGAATTGGTCGACCAGTCAAAGTGAGAGAACATCTTCGAGAAGCAACTTTGGATGCCCAGTTAGAACACCACCCTATGCAGGAGGAACTGCGTTTTATTCGCGAACAGAACGACGACTTGCGTCGTTCATTATCCTCTTTGAAAGGGAAAGAGAAGGGTATGGCTCATCGTGATGTGAATCGAAATTTCAAAGAAATTCGCCAAATTGAATCAAATATGATATCCGCAGTTCTGGACGGAGCCGAAGTAATATGCGCAACAACGATTGGTGTAGGTCATACTCTGCTGGGTGAAAGAAAGTTTCCCGTTGTTCTCATGGACGAAGCAACGCAAGCAAGTGAGCCGAGTGCTCTTGTTCCAATCACACGTGGATGCCGTCAATTGGTTTTGGTTGGCGACCATAAGCAACTTCCGCCAACAGTTATCAGCAAGGTGGCCGAAGATGGCGGCTTGGGACGCTCTCTGTTTGAAAGGCTCATTGAATGTGGCTTAGAAGCCCATATGCTGACGACCCAATATCGCATGCACCCAACGATTCGAGAATATCCAAGCGCCCGTTTTTATGATGACCGTCTCGAAGATGGTTGTGATTCCAGTGAACGCCCTCCTGCCGCAGGCTTCTTATGGCCGGATTGGGACAATCCAGTGGCCTTTGTACCGGTAGAAGGTTCAGAAATTGTCGATGAGGAAAGCGCAAGTAAATCGAATCTTGATGAAGCTGCAATGGTCCTTTCCATAGTCGGTAATCTACTTTCGACTGGAGATTTATCTGCCCATGAGGTTGGTGTGATCACACCCTATAACGGGCAGGTTCGACTATTGACCGACCTTTTTGAACAGGCAGGAGGATTTGGCGAGGGATCAAAATTTGAAGGTCTAGAGATAAAAAGCGTTGATGGGTACCAAGGCCGAGAAAAAGAAATTATCATCTTTTCAGCAGTAAGAGCGAATGATAGCGGTGAAATTGGATTCCTTAAAGATCGCAGAAGACTCAATGTTGCACTTACTCGTGCGAAACGAGGTCTCATCGTTCTTGGGCACAACAAAACACTTCGTCAAGACGGGACATGGAGGGCATGGTTGGATTGGGCTGAGGAGCGAAATCTGTTTGCTTGGCATATCACTCACGGCTAAAGCGATTAGCCAACACTTGACAAAGGACTGTTGCTAGCACACACCATGGCAGACAGCCCAGTGAGTGTGCATCAAGGAACAGGGACTCTTGCACAAGCAGTCCTTTCATCAGCCCCCGAAGGCATGCTCATTGCTCCGGCTTGGAAACGAGCTGCGGCTTACATGCTGGATGTAATCTTGTTAACCTTGGTCCTTCATCTGTTGACTGGGCAAAATATGATGTATTATTTAATGAATTATTCGCTAATTACCGAAGGTGGAAAATACACCGCAGGTGTTGCTATCAACTGGTTGCTGTTTTTCGGTTCACATTATCTTTATTTCAAATACACTGGGAGAACATTTGGGCGCTCCTTTGCACAGCGAGGGTTTAGAATTGCTGTGGTGCATGATAACGGGACGCTTCTAGAACAACATCATTGGGGGCCTCGAGCATTTGGTAAACTCATCTATTTGATTCCCGTGATAGGTATACTGTGGTTTGGAATGAGGGATTTCCTTCGAGGCCGTTCTAAGGAAGCTGAATACCGAACTTCATTGGATATCAAGAATCACACCGTAGCCGCAGTTGATTGGTCCCTTCCTTCTGAGACACGACTGCGTTTGCGTTAACCTAAATGCTGCGGCACTGTGTTGAAGTAGGACTTAGTAGAGTGACCTCTACGGTGGGCACATGAGCGACGACCATACCGTTCGAACATCATCACTCGAGGCGCGTTTATCATCGGTTCAAATGGACATTGATGATGATGACGAAGATGTACTTTTTGTCACTGTCGACATGACTAATGAGGCATCAATTCCCCTTGGAGGGTTAGATATTTCAGTCCTTACCAGTGATGGTAAAAAAGTCTCTTCACAATCTGGGATTTCATCCTTAGGTCCTGGGCTAACCCGTAATTTTACTTTCGAATTTCCTTTGGAAACGGGCACTTGGACATTCGAGGTTTCCGGCAGTGGCCAAAAACTCTCCTTAGGGCCGTTCGATGCGGATTTTACTTTTGAGGCAGACCAAGGAAGGTCCCTCGGCAATTCCATAGGATCGAGTCTGTTCAGCGGTGCATTTGACGAAAACCTAGGTATGTTTGGACAGGTCAATGAACGAGAAATGATTGACCCCTCGAAGATGGTCATGACCACGTATGTAGGAGAAAATGCAGAGGGGGGCTCGACCAAAATATCCCTCGGGACCTCCTCTTCAGATGATGATAGCGAATCTACGGATGAGGATGGGCCGCGAGTTCCTCCTTGGGAGCGAAAAAGTTCCGAATCACCCCCGCCGCTTCAACCTGCGACGGGTGATTTGCTTTTGCAGGCTGCCCAAGTTCATGCCAGCGAACCACAGCCTCCAGTTGTTGAAACAGAACCACATTTGGAGCAAACTGTAGATATGAGTAACTCGTTAACGCCCCAGGTTGCTGAAGCGCCTTCAAAGCCGGCAGTTTCGCCCTCACCACCGCCTCTTCCATCTACTCCCCCACCCAGTCCGTCGGTAGATTCCCCTACTAGCTCACCGTCAGATCCACCATCTAGTCCACCGAGTAGTCCGCCCTCTGGCCCTCCGTCAGGCCCACCGTCCGGTCCACCAAGCGGTCCGCCCTCTGGCCCTCCTTCAGGCCCACCATCCGGTCCACCAAGCGGTCCGCCCTCCGGCCCTCCTTCAGGCCCACCATCCGGTCCACC
>DAIUCF010000022.1:23593-26420 GCA_036846305.1 Candidatus Poseidoniaceae archaeon
TCCGGTCCACCTACCGAATTAATTCCACCAAGTGATGAATGAGGTAATCCTATGGGTGATGGATTTGCAATGGAATTGTGCGGCAATAAAGCTGCATGGCAAATTGTTCCAGACGGTGTGACCTCTATTGATTTAGAAATTGTCGGCCGAGTCATCCAAGAGGCGGGTTACTCCGTAGGAATTCAGACACGCTTATGCTGGACTTTTTCAGGCCCATGCGACCTCACCCTCTATCCAAGCGGTAAACTTCTCGTGAAAACAGAAAATAAAGACTTGGCAGCAGAAGTTGCTCAGCAACATGTGACTGTTTGGTCACAAGTGTAGGTGGTGAGTTGATGGGAGATATTCCCGATACTGTTCTTTATGCATTAGGTGCCAACAAAGTTGTAGCGTATCCCACTTCGACCTTACCTGGGCTTGCGACCCTGCCTACGAAGGAAGGATTGGATGCATTATTTGCGCTCAAAAAACGACATTCCAGTCAACCTGTAAGTCTTGGTGTAATCTCACTAGAACAGGCAAGCAGTCTTGTTGAAGTCCCTGACTTCGCACATCAGCTTCTAAATGATTTTGCTCAAGGAACATTGACCCTCATCCTTGATGCACATGAACCTCTTGATAATCGGTTGGGAGGTACTCGAGTTGCAGTGCGAGTTTTTTCCCATCCCGTAGCAAGGGCACTGGCTAAAGCAGTCGGCCCAGTAACGGCAACAAGTGCCAACAGAGCGGGTATTGAGCCTTTGTCCGATGCGGAATCAGCCGGAATCGAGCTTCAACTCGGTCAGGATTCAATATTGCCCGGTTCTTGCCCAGGCGGGTTAGGTAGTACGCTAGTATCTATACAGAAATCAACAGAATCACCTTCGGGTTTTTCGGTAAGCATTATGAGAGAGGGCGTAATACCTGCATCTGACGTGGACCTATGGATGTCGAAGAATCACTGAAGTATTGGCGTGATGCTGGCCATGTTGCACGTCGAACACTCGAAGCGATGAAATTGGAATTACAACCAGGTAAGACATATCACGAAATAATTGAGTCTGCTGAGCGCTTCATTCATCGTCATGGCGGGAAACCTGCATTCCCTGCAACGATTCACTCGAATGACCTAGCTGCGCACTTTACCACCAATCACCTTATCCAAGGGCCTGAAGGCTGGGGAGGCGATATGGTTCTTGAGAAAGGAGATTGTATCAAGATTGATTATGGAGTGCACATTAAAGGCCATATTGGTGATAACGCACTTACATTTGAAGTAGGCAATACCAACAACCATACTGAACAGATTAAAGCTGCTAAGGAGGCACGTGATGCTGCAATTGAGGTCATGCACCCGGGGACTCCATGGTACAAAGTAGGTGCAGCGGCAGCCCAACCGTCGATCGATGCAGGTTTCCAACCTATTCGGAACCTTTGCGGCCATCAACTCAAGCCATGGCAATTGCACTCTGGAGTCTCCATACCCTCGTATGCTTGTGGCCCGGATAATCGGGGCTTCAAAGGAGTGGTAGAGGAAGGTAGCGTGTATGCTGTAGAACCGTTCAACACGACGGGCAAATCAGGTCTCATTGAAAATATAGGCTCTCCTCATTCCTCAAACATCTACCGGGTGACGGGAATTACCACCTCGCGAAAAGCACGCGCAAAAGGTCAATTGAAACCGCTTGGCGCTCAGCTTGCACGTAACTTGGAAGAGCGCTATTCTACATTGCCGTTTGCTGAGCGATGGGCTTTCCCTATGCTGGAAAAACCGTTCCCTGAAGCTGATGAGGCTAGTTTACAAAGTAAATGGAATGCGCTGGTGAAGAAATTAATCAGCATCCGGTTCTTGGAGACATACCACGCGTTACGATGCATCGATGGCGGAAATATCTGTCAGTTTGAACATACTGTTTACATCGCAGATGGTGGGGCCGAGATCTTAACAGTTGAATAAATCAGACACTTCAGAAATGAGAATATGTGTTTTTTCATTGAAAACCAATATAAACCGTAATTGCGTGGACTCTAACGAACAGGGCTGTTGAAGTTCTTGTTGAGTGCATCCCATCCCCTCCGCATTACTCTCACCCTGTTCACCTTTATTTTCAATTAGCCTCGTGGCAAAAAATAACATTTCACAGAAACGGTTGTTTTGATATTAATCGCGCAGTCCGCGCTTACAAATTTATTGCTCTAGTGATTTCGGCTCTATCTTCTACCAAATGTTAATTTTGAAAAATGTCCGATTTTAGGCTGTATTAGCCGCAACATCGAAGATTAAAGGGAGCAGGATTAAATATCACGGGTACGGTAGGGAAACTACCCCCGATTTCGGGATGGAGGACAAAAATATGAAAAACGAAAATAGAAATGAAGAAGCTGTTAGCCCAGTTATCGCTACCATCTTGATGGTTGCAATTACTGTGGTACTTGCTGGTGTATTGTATGTGTGGGCAAGTTCCCTCGCAGAAGGCAACACCGACGGAAACCTAGATCTTTACGTCATGGACGCTGAAGACGCTGCTGGTTCCCCAACTGATGCCAACAACGACACCCTGGTTCGTGTCACCATGACACAAGGTAGCGACATTAACTGGGCTGCGATCTCTGTGAAGATCTCAGTCAACAATGGCGCACCAATTACCTGCAACAACCCTGGATCAGAGGGCGCAACCCTTGGATGCGACCTTGTTGAATTCGGAGACACTTCTGACCAATTCTGGTCAGTCACTGATGGTGTTACTATCAGCGAATCCGGACAAAACCTTTGTGACACTTCCACACCTTGTTCAATCAAGGTCACTGTAGGTAACACACAAGAAGGAAAGACTCTTGACGAGTCTTC
>DAIUCF010000023.1:0-12124 GCA_036846305.1 Candidatus Poseidoniaceae archaeon
CTGGGGCCACAGGGGCTGCTGGCGCTGGCGCGGGCGTGGCTGCTGGGGGGGCGGGGGGTTGCATGTCTATTTTCCTCCAATTATCAATTTCCCCAACGTCGTATATGAGGGATAATTTCCCTTAATTCTTCGTTGGAGTAGGAGCGGTTGGAGCTGATAAGCTCAACCAAGCGCGGGTCACGGACCATCTGCATGACTTCTGCGGGTGTTTTACGCATGAATTCATCACGCGTCAGATCGTTAAATTGACGAACCTTAGAAAGCAATGCTTCACGTGTTCGTATCTGGTATTGAGATGCATCTAATTTCTTCGGACGTTCTCTAAAACGAGTAAGATCAAACACGTGCCGCCAATTTTCTTTTTCCGGGACGACCATAATAGCAATGGCAAGAAGAGCAAATAAATTGAGGATAATCAACCACTTGAGGACAATGTCGCTGGTAAGCAAAACAATGGCGCCCATTGCTTCAGTGTAGGGGGAGCTAAGTGCGCTCGAGATGTGTCGGCTTTCATCAAAGACGACATAATGCTCAGAGGGCGAACGAATAATGGTAGTAGACAATTCAGTGTTGTCAAACTCCATCATGTCGTAGATTAGAGCGCCGAAATATTGACTGTTACCAAACCAAGTTGTATCGCCTTGTGCGTTGGACAAACCTTCAGGGTCAGTGTTCCAACAGTTGTGGCCGTTCTCAAGATATGCAGGTGATGTGCATTGTAGGTAACCCTCCTGCTCAGCTAGGTCAGCATCCCAAAGATGGTTTGCAAGAACCTGATGATCTGAAACAAAGACGATTGAGCCAGTAACATCGACCTTTCCAATGTCATTGTTCGGCTTTACATCTAGCACATCGGACACTGGATAATCAATTCTGATTATGAGTCCAGTCATGCCTTCTCCAAGCGTAGGATTGTTTGCGTTGTCAATGTCATTGGGGAACTTCAAAACACGAGCAGAGGTAGATGCCGCAGCTAGAATTTTGATATCCCTGTCCGAATCGGATTGCTCATCAAGAACTTGAATGGCTGTAGGGCTGTGGAAGAGTACCGGCATTCGGCAATTGTCAACTTGTGCATTCGAAACTGCAGTTTGAGAGCAAGGAATCAACTTTTCATCACCCATTTCGCTGATGTTTTGGTTAATGCTAGCGGCTGACCAAAGTCGTCCCGGGTCGGCTGGCACCAATTCGCCTACATCATTTTCAACTTCGTAATATCGTTGGTCGTCATAAACTGGAGCATCAAAATATTTCACTCCAAATTCTGCAGCAACAAGTTGGGCATTGGTAGAACTGGCTGCAAGGATTACTTTTCCACCTTTCTTCGTTACAAAGTCATGTAAGGCTGAGGCTTCAGCAGCGTCGAATGGTTTTTCGGGACCTGCGATAATGAGCATCGAACGGTGAGGGTCATTCCAGTCATTGACCAACATCGGAGTAGACATGGTGTTGGCAATGCTGTAGTCTTTTTCTTCGAGTACGTTTCGCATCTCTGTCAATTGTTGTTCTGAGTAAGTATCAGCGGAGTTGTTGTAAGCAGAGAATACTGAGGTCTTGTTCCAACTCACCACAACAATGACCATAACCGAGAGCAAGAGTGATGAAACGAGACCAACTTTAAGCCAGGTTTCGATGGATACTTTCGTAGAATCTTCGCCTGCCAAATCTCTCCCTCCATCTGCGATTGCCGTAGTCTCAACGGTATAAACAACCGTCGGAACCTCGCTCCACACTTAATGCTTGTTCATGCATGATTTGATGCCACAGGTTAATAGAGGTCGGAAAACCAAATGTTGAAACACTTTGAGGTTCATGAAAAGCCCGGAAAAGACGAGAAAATATCAGTTAATCATCGTTTGAAGATATCAAATCACCACGGCGGCATATCATTACAAATCCTATGAGCGCCAACAACTCTACAGAGCCAAGCCAAGGAACTGAATTGGATTCTTCAGTCAAGCTCATATCGCTATCTTGAGTTGTATCATCATCAGTTGCTGGTTCATCCTGCTGCTCAACAGCCTTGACGTCCAATTCAAACGAAGAACTTCTCGTCGCATCATCACCTTCCGATTGCAGAGCCAGAGTTACTTCACATACTCGACTTGGTTGACTTGAAGATGCCTCAAGACGGAGAGTGAGAAAGGTGTCTTTCCCATTCTGTACATCGGTCGGGTCAACAAGTGTATCGGAAATATCCTCTACTCCAGGCATCGAAAGATGAGGGCAACTTCGAAATTGAACCGAGGCTTCCTTAATGGCATCTTTGAAATTACCACCATTAACAATCTGCACACTGATATCAATCCATGAGCCTGCAAAGAGATTCTCCTCAGGCAGTGTCACTTTTGGCCGCAAATCAAAGATTTTTGGCACGCTAACATCACCCTCTAGCTCTTGTGTACTTGCAGTGGTATCCCCGACTTTCTCTTCGGCAGTAACGGTCAATGTAGAGGTATTGTCCGGATTGTATTCTCGTGTTTCATCATCATCGATCGGTCCGAAATCAATAGTGAATGTTTCGTTCGCATTTGCAGCAACCGAAAAACTCTCAGGGCCATCAAAAGTAAAAGGAACCCATGAACTGAATTCATATTCCAGAGCAAGTTCAAGTTGAGCCATTCGATTGTTCTCAACATAAACGGTGATTTCGCCTTCAGCATCCCAATCGATATCCATTTCAACGAGGTAAGTCGAATCCATATCAGTGGCCCAACCTATTGACCAAGAAGGACCTTCGATTGGAGATTGGGCGTTGACTGATGTGCATATTGAAAGCGAAGAAATGAGCAGAATTGAAAGAAGAAGGCTGAGAGGATTTTTTTGCATAATATCACATCATTCCAACATTTTCTCGACCGCTCTTTTCGTCAATACCCGCACCATCGATTTGCGATACCGCGGTGGTAAAGCAGTATTGTTGACTGGCTTGACACTTTTTCGCATTTCGGAAGCTAGCGTCTTGACTGAATCCATACCATCCCAACCCTGCCCTACAACAGACGCTACCTCTTCAGGATGGCAGCGAGGAATCGATTCTAAAGCAGTGGTCGCAACCCGAAGCGATGTGACATCGCCAGGTATCCAAGATGCGGCAACTCCAGCCTCAGGAAAATCCCATGTGTCACGAACACGAAGTTTTTGATAGGAACCCTGGCGATTCGCATTCTCTTTAGAAATGGTCACTTTAAGTAGAAACTCGCCCTTCTCAAGAACATTTTTTGTCATGCCATCAAGTTTGTAAAATTCTTCGAGAGGCATAGAACGTAGACCATTTGGCCCGATAAGATGAACTTCAGCACCCAGGACCATTAGAGTTGGAGCAATATCGCCTTGGTAGGTCGCTACACACAGTGTATTTTGATTTGGAATAACTCGACAATCGGCCCCAGTCCCACAATCGGCTTTGTGGCACCAATCAATGGAGCGTCGCCAATCTTCTCCTTGGTTGTACCAGAAACAACGCGTATCAAGGCAAAGATTGCCGCCAAGGGTGGCATTACGCCGGATAAGAGATGAGGCTACTTTACTGGCTGCTTCAACAACAAGAGGATGAATGTTGTTCTCCGTCGTCAAGTCTGAAAGACGTGCCATGCAACCAATTTCGTGAAGGGAAAGTGTACCAACACCCTCTATCCGAGCAAGAGAGATGACATGAGGTTTTGGATTAAGGTGCCATTTGTAATTTGGCAACAAGTCCGTCCCACCCGCAACCCAATCGAAATCTTCACCCTTTTCCATCAAAGAACCTGCAAGGCTACAAGCTTCGTCTACAGATGTGGGGTTATGCAAAATAAACGGCGGCATCAACATTAATTTTCACCTCCCATTTGGCGTTGTTCTTTCTTCAACCAAGCACGCCCAGCCAGACCTAGTTCTGCCAATTGTTCAGGGTCAGGCTCAGTGGCTGTCCGCCAGCCTTCAACTTGATCTTCCAAAGGTTTTGTCGGGTCAAAGCCAAACAAGACGCCGTTCACATACGGACTGGTGTCTTCTGTACGTTGACGTGCTTTGTCGCGTGACTTGTGTTCCTGCGCCCTCGCCACGAGAATCGGTTGCAAAGAACCATGAGTCAGACGCGGCGAAGGAAGGTCGACTGGATCATCAACCCCCGCCTGTTTAACCGCCTTTTCAATGCCTTTGAACACAACATCTGGAGTCAACGGTAAATCGCGTAATCGAATTCCTATGGCATCGTAAACAGCGTTGACAACTGCGGGTAGAATTGGCAAAAGTGGCCCTTCCCCGGCTTCCTTTGCACCGAATGGACCCTCTGGATCACACGACTCGACAATGATCGGTTCAACATGCGGCATTTCATGAACTGATGGAATCTTATACTCAAGTAAATTTGCATTTTGCAAATGACCTGTACGCCCATATACCATCTTTTCGGACAAGACTTGCCCCAAGCCCATGTGACACGAACCGATAATTTGACCTTTAACAGCCAATGGATTGAGAGCCTTGCCACAGTCGTGTGCAGCCCACACATTGGTACAGCGGATGATACCCGTTTCAATGTCGACATCCACTTCTGCAACATAGGATGAAAACGAGTATGCTGGAGCAAGGCCGGCAGCAGCACCTTTGTGCACTCCTCCCATTGGAGGTGAGCGGTAAGCACCACTCGCAATCAAGGAGCCCTTGTCTTCTTGTGCTTTATGAAGCGCTTTGAGATATGATACCCCGATTGCAGGGTCATGTTTGTAGTAGATTCTTCGGTCGTTTAACACTAAATTGTCAGGATGATATCCCAACATTTCCCAAGCTGCATTCAGTAATTGCTCACGAATTTCAAGTGCTGCCCGAATGGCAGCGTTAGCATTCATGAACGTGACTCGGCTCGAATAAGAGCCCAAATCAACTGGAGAGGTGTCGCTCTCATGACTTCGTACATGTATCATCTCAATGGGTAAAGCCAACACCTCAGAAACAACTTGTGCAACGGCGGTTGTCGAGCCTTGGCCAATATCAGCCGCACCTGTATGAACAGTAACTCCACCATCCATGTCAACCTGTATGTGCACCGTGGCATGAGGGAAGCGATTCGGGTCCCAATGAATAGGTAATCCTGAGCCTGAGATGAAGAATCCACAGCCAATGCCGATTCCCTTCCCGAGAGGCAATTGTCTAAATTTATCATTCCAGTTGGAACCCTCACGCACCTTTTCCAAGGCTTCTCTCATACCATTGGATGTAATTCTAAATCCGCTTATTGTTCTGCTGTGAGGGGGAAGAAGATTCGCTAAACGCAAATCAATTGGGTCTACTTGCATGGATTCAGCCATCTCGTCAAGGCCGACTTCAACAGCGCATCGGGTGTTAACCGCACCGTGGCCACGCATTGCACCAGAGGCAGGTTTGTTGGTCCAAACCCGCGCACCCGTATAGTGAAACGAACCAAGTTCATAGGGAGCAGTAGCCAAAACACCGTTGTAATACGAGGTGACGTGACCAAAGGATGCAAAACCTCCTCCATCAATCAATGCATCGATATCAAAGCCGGAGATACGGGCTTCATCGTCTGCAGTCATCTTGACTTCGATGTGGCTGGGGTGACGGCCACGGTTAATCCAATATACTTCTTCCCGATCAAAGGTAATTCGCACTGGACGTCCCGATTTACGGGCTAAAATCGCTGCACACATTTCATGCGGGAACGGATCAGACTTACCTCCAAATCCACCCCCGACAAAGGTTCGAATGACGTTGATTTGGTGCATGGGGACATCCAAAACGGTCGACAGAGCACGGTGAGTATAGTGGGGTACTTGTTGGGGCGTATACAACTGAAGACGACCGTTAGGGTCCCAATGCGCGACGACGGCATGTGGTTCTGTAAAGCCGTGGTGAACCCCTGCCATACTCCATTTGCCGTGAGATTCTGCATGCGGTTTTTCGACCAAAGAGCGGTCTCCGAATTCCTGGAATACACGCTTCTGGACATTGGTTCGAGAAAGGTGATACTTACCTCGCCAGTGAATCGGCTCGTCGGAATCTTCGAGTCCTTTCTTAGGATCAAAAATGGGTTCGAGCACCTCCCATTCAATTTCAAAGAGGTTCAAAGCTTCAAGTGCGGTTGCTTCGTCAATCGCTGCAACACATGCAACCAAATCACCAACGTGACGTACTTTCTCTACTGCCATTGCGTGCTCATCTTTTGTCACCGGTAACACACCGAAACGGTGAGGGGAGTCTGCACCTGTGGCAACAGCAAGAACTCCAGGGAGTGCTTCGACTTTCGAGGTGTCTATCGACTTGATTTTGGCGTAATGGTGAGGGGAACGCAGAATTTTTCCAATAATCTCGTTTGGTAGACGAACATCATCCCCATACCAAGCTTGCCCGGTTACTTTCGCATTTGAATCAACGAGGGGCATTCCTTTGCCAACGGTTGTTCCAGTTCGTGCACGGTCATGAATGTGGGATCCAGCGGGTTGAGGCTCTTTACCACCAACGGATTCGGGAATGTAATCAAGGTCGCGAGGCTTCATTTTCGGATGAGAGCCACCAGAGCCAGGTGGAGGGAATGCTTGTTTGCCAGCAACGCGCTTACCGTCTTTGCGAGTCGTGCCACCTGAAGCACCGGGTTGTTGACGATATCCACCAGACATTGTTCATCACCGGGCGTGTCCTGGAGGCATATTTGGTTCATCAGGACCCTCTGGATGCGGATCCGGATGGGGGTCGCTTGCTGCAGCGGGAGGAGGCACTTCACCACGATGAATCGCAGCAGCACCTTGTATTGATTCGATAATCTGTTGATAACCTGTGCAACGGCAAAGATTACCTTCAATCGCACAGGCTATATCTTGGTCGGATGGCGTATTGTTTTCATTCAGCAATGCTTGGGCAGATATGAGGAATCCAGGAGTGCAAAAACCGCATTGAGAACCACCAAATTCAGCAAAACACGCTTGAATTGGTGCAAGATGAGCGCCATCTGCCAACCCTTCGACCGTCGTAATGGAGGTGGATTCGACTTGTCCGGCCAAACATAAACAGGAAAGGCGAGGGGATCCATCAATCATTACAGTGCAGCATCCACACGTACCCAAATCGCATCCTCGCTTCACACCCAGAGTTCCAACCTTGTCGCGCAGTACATCCAAGAGGATAGCATTGGACGGAACAAGTACTTCTACAGGTGTGCCATTAACCTCCGCAGACCAGACTTTCTTCGCCGGAGCTGGTATCATTTCGACATGTTCGTCACCCACCATGTTCTGTCGCCAAAGGCGACGTAGTGGACTCTGCATATCAAGATAGGGTATGTTCGGGTTGCAAGTTGTCTGTCTAAAAACACTCATGTTTGGACTACATCTCGTATTTTCACCGAAACAACATCATCTTTTCCGGCAGGTGGGTCAATCCAATCAGGGTCACCCGGCAGAACGAGACCTTCACCTAATCCTACGAGGCGCCCAGCAAGTTGACGCTGGCGTTTCACAAGAACATCCCAATTGTACTGATCGTCCTTCCACGCCTTCCATCGTTGCATTGCTCTCCAACTCAATACAAGTCGTGCATATAATTTCAAATGCAACTTTGCCGAAGTGGGCCACCAGATAAAGAACAGAGAAAACACGAGATAAGAGGGTAATTCGGTTAGCATAGCAAGCAACCAATGCATTTGTAAAAATTCATTGACAGGGCTTGAAGCGGAAAGCAACATCCACGTCATTGCCAGTGACGAAAGAATCCACCAAAGTGGGAATGATACGATGGCTGTAAGGACTTTTAACGTCCCGATGATGGCTTGGTCTGCACCCCGTTTCTTCATAAATCGAATAGCCAGATGATTTGCTCGGTAAGGGATAAGATTACCAAAAACAGCGCTCCAGGTAATTAATCCAAGCATCCATACTGCTGCCCAAAGCCATGAAGCAGAAATCATGAGAGATTCTTTAATCGTCAACTGGTCAGGACGCGTATCAACGTCGATTGGAGATATGTCTCGTTCCTCTAATTCTAGGAAATGTGCCTCGCAATCGACGACCATTTGGTCTGTAAGCGCAGGTTCTCTTTGTGCCAAAAATTCCCATCCTGCTCGGACTCTGCGCGCTCCCAGTACAGATTCAGCATACGATGGGCGAACGAGTTTCCCACCGGACTGGCGTGCTTTTTCAGCATACGCAAGGCTCCTGCCCTTCCAAATGAGCGTGCGTTCTCTCCATGTCGTCTTTGAAAGGCTCGCCCTTTGTAGTTCGATTCCAATCGAATCTGTAACACTCGTAACCCACGCTCTGTCGGCCGTATCTTGAGTTTCTACGTTACCGGTGAGCTTGGGTATTGGTTCAAACTCCATTACCCGTTCAACAATTACTGCTGCTCTTTCTCTAAAGGTGTTGGATTCCGAATAATGAAGTCCAATGGGTACCAGTTGCGGAGGGGCAAATCCCTCTTGCTCAGCCTTTCGACGAGCCGCAAGAAGGATTCGGGCAGCCCCTGAGCGAGCACGTTTCACATTCGCTTCCTTGTGCGTTGTTCCTTCGGGGAATATGATGAGACGACCCCCTTCTGCAACGACCTTGGCTACATTATCCAATTGTTGTTTATTGCGATTTTTTGCCCCCTCACGGTCTTCTGTATCTTGTGCTCGTTCGATTGGAACAGCACCAGCACCACGGATTAGCCTCCCTAGAACGGGGACTTTGAACAATGTATGTTTCGCAATCATCGATAGTTTACCTGGAAGTGAGGCATGCATCAACATCGGGTCAATAAGGCCACTTGGATGCCATGAAATGAAAATAACACCGCCCTTAGGTGGAATGTTTTCATCATCAACAATGTTGATTTCTCTAAACCAAACACCCATCAAGGAACGAGATAATCTGCGAACCCAACGATAAATTCGGTTAATACGAGGATGACCCGAGCCAGATGGATCTTTTGGCCAGCGCATGCGTGAAGCACAAGGTTCGTCCTTTTGAGTTCATCTCCGGAAAAGTGAACAATATGCCGGTTACGATTTCTCAGCAGTATGTACTTGTTCTTGCGAGCCAAGTATTGCATCTCGATCATCTTCGCCAAGGGATTTGAAATCTATACCTGCAAGAGTTCCTTCTTCCTTGTTGGTGATGAAATTAATGAGAAGTAGCACAATGATGAATAGAACAACGAACGCACCCAATCCGATGAGCATCGAAGTATTCGAAATACCACTGGATTCGTCAGTCGAGGTCTCAAAAGCAGATGCCGTGTCCATGAGCATAATATTCGCAGAAATCAATGGAGACGAGGTGTGTCCACCGCTATCGTTTGCCTTGATTCCTCGGAATGAAATTGTATGGTTTCCTTCGACATCAATTCCCGGCAAGTGTTCAAGTTGATGAATAATATCAATTGCGGTGAGAGTGCCGCTGACATCACCATGCCCGAAACTGTGGATGTTGGACCAGTCATCTCGCAGGTGGTTACTACGCCATTGAACTGTGTCAACATCACCAAGAGCAGAATAACTCACGTAGTCATCTGGGAACATGTGTATTCGATTATCGGCGCCAATGTCAGTAGTCAATGACACATCGAGCGATTTATCAAAATCATAGTCGCGCTCAGCTGCCTCATACACGGCTTCTAGGGCCCGAACTTCGCCGTGACCATAGACGTTGTTTTGACGGTTCTTTGGGATAGCATCTTCAAGGCAAGGCTCGTTTGCAGCCATGTAAATACACAGCCGGTATGTAGCTGTTTCTTGCATGATATTTTTGATGTCGAATGGAGATAAATCAGGATTGGCCTGATACATTAAGGCGGCGACTCCGGCCGCTCCAGGAGTTGCCATCGAAGTCCCTGACATGTCGGTATATTGGTCTCCAGTATTGAAAGCCACAGACATAACGTTACTACCAACATATGCGATGTTTGGTTTTACTCGACCTTCTTCAGTAGGTCCTTGACTCGAATAGATTGCAATGGCTGTATTTTTGTCAAGGGCGCCGACAGTGATTGCATCCTCAGCAGAACCAGGAGTACCAATTTGTGCCGAAACACCGTTATTTCCAGCTGCAATGAAGATGGCGATTCCTGCAGACATCATTTCGTTTGCATACCGGTTTACGCTGTCATCATCTGAGGAAGCCCATTCAGCAAGTCCTGGGCCCCCCAAACTCATTGAAGCACCTCGAATGTTGAATTTGTATCGGTTTTCAACCGTCCATTCCATTCCAGCCATAACGGTAGCAAAGGAGCCAGAACCGCCTGCGTCGAGAACTTTGACGCCGACGAGGAAGGCTTGAGGAGCCATCCCAATATGCTCGTAATTTGGAGCGCCTGTTCCGGCTGTGGTACCTGCACAATGGGAACCATGGCCTTGGTCATCGTACGGGAAAACTTCAGTCCCATTAGTCAAAGATGGATTGTTGACTGGATCATAAAAAGCGATGACTTTCGGGTCATCAGTAGAGTTATCATCATCTAAATCATCAAGACTTGCGTGAGCACCATCAATGCCGGTATCAATGATGGCAACAGAAGAACCTGCACCATCGTAACCAGTATCAGCCCAAACGGTATCTACACCGTGCACAACAGCAGCATCGCCATTTGCTGTAGTCAAAATTCCATCGAGTTCAAGCATGACGACGCCGGGCAAAGTTGACGTATCAAGAATACGATTCACGGGTACACGACCGGCAAGCGCGTCGATTCCCTCGAGTGTCCATTGATGTTGGAATTCAACTTCTCGTTCTAACAAAGCAATCTCTTCAACGCCGGGAGTATGGTCAAAATCGACAATAAGTGGTAATGTATTGTCATCGTCTAGGAAAAGTGGGTTATCGATGTGAACCTCAATCATATCCCCGATTCCGTTTCCATTTCGGTCGACAGTAGTATCGACCCACCAACCCACTTCATCCGATTGTTGAGGTGAATGAGATACCGGCACCGCCATTGCCAAAGTAGGCAAAACCATTACAGCCAAACAGAGGAGAGTCACAATCTTTCGCGTATACGACATATCTTCACCGGTACATCCAACCCCTTGTGGTTTTTGAAACCATTGAACCCTAGTGTTGAACCCGTGGATGTGAAACTTAATGGAAATATGTTCGCTTTGAATATGTACGGGTCAACAATTAAATCCTAAGCAACTGAAGTCAGCACGATTGATATGCCTGCACCTCGACGAAAAGCACCTCGGAGAAATGGACCTTCACCAAGCGGAATTCTCGCCCAATCGATTGAATCAAAAGCCTCTGGGGCAATCTTCACCAATTCAACTCCGGTTGAGCAGCCGATGATTGTTCGAAATCCCGGAAGTGTTATCGATGAATCAAATAGAACATTGATGAAATTTTCACAACTCATCATGATGTGTATTGCTCTGGCAGCAATCTGGGGCGGTCTTTTCAGTATCGCATTTGCTGAAGACGCAACAAACAGTGATTTCCTCATCCTGTTCCTGGGAGGATTTCTTTCTGCAGGCATTGCCATTGGGTGGATTTATGCCCAAAGCAAAAAGAATGATTTTGTCTTGTACGAAGTTCAAGACTACATGCTTGGAATAGGATTTTTCTTTGCCACAATAGGCGCAGTGTGGGGTTCTCGTTGGTTGATTGGATTCGTTACCGGCGAAGGTATCACTGACCTTTTCGGGAGCCAAAGTGAATTCCTTGCCAAAGGATGGACGGACAGCAGCACCGATGAGTGGGTTGAGTGGCATCCAAATGCAAAGGCAATCTATGTTCAAACTGCAGCCTTACTTCTGTTGGTCTTTGGAGAAGTCCAACTTCTCAAACGATTCAAGGGCGCCACAGGGTTTGGTAGAGCTGTTGCTGCCTATGCACCAATACTTGTTCTGGTCGCAGCTGGAATTGGCCCTTGGATGAAATGGACAAATAATGTCATCTCATATGAAATTGGAATCTCACTGGTCTTGCTGTGTCTGGTTTCAATGGAAATGGCATTACGTTCGAACAAGGCGCTCAACTTTGTTGTCGTGGCGGTGGTATCTGGACTGACGCCAATCTTGTTTGAATTATACAATACAAACGCTGAAGTCGGAGGCGAAGGCGGCGCACTTTCTCTTTTGGTATTCATTATTGCCATACAAGGATACTATGCTGCTCGTCAAGAACTTCGCTCAGACCTCATCCAAAAGGCCTCAATCGTT
>DAIUCF010000023.1:12224-25958 GCA_036846305.1 Candidatus Poseidoniaceae archaeon
AGCGCCATACCATGGGCGATTTCATTGTTGATGGTCCCCTACATGTTGTTTATCGCAAAGGCAACTCGAAGATGGGTTGCTGATTACACCTTTACAACACTAGCAATAGCTTACTTCATTACTGACCTCATCGCCAACCTCGAGGGAATTTCACTCTCAGAAACCTTCGGCATTCGAGGAATGCAAGTTGTTATTCCAATCTCCTTGTTCGTTACCTCTGAATACGCTCGAAGGAATGACAAGATTTCGCCTTGGACCCATCTTGTTATGCTTGCAGCAATTGTTCTTTCAAGAGCTATTATTCAGGCAGATGATTGGTTCATGCCATGGATTTTCATAGCATATATGCTCTATTTGGCACGCAACTCTTTTGTTAATTTGACAACTTCAAGTCCTTGGAATGAAAAGTTACAAGCAACCTTAATCGTCATTATCGCCAATGCTTCAATGATTTTGTTAGCGTTGCTCGACCGGATTAATGTACCTGAATTTTTGCAAGATGCTCCGCTACCAGAGCACTTCAATTATCAAATATTTATCCTCGGTGCAGCAAGCTACCTTCTGCTGTACAATTCTCGAAATATTGAACTAGATACTGGGCTAATGGTAAATTGGACAAAGCGATTTGTCACCAAAGCACCGACCTTTGACCCTGAAACCAACACATGGTCGACGGCGGAGAGAGATACTGACCAAGTATTGGCAGATTGGGCTGAATCAAACAGTTGGAGCCAACTCACTCGAATATCGTTGATGTTGCCGTTCTTTATGATGAGTTTCAGCCTTGTCACAATGTCTGACCCGTGGGGTGGTTTTGATTCAGAAGGTTCTGAATCTTTGATTAAGTTCCCTTGGATACTGCTCTTGTTGTTACCGGTATATGGATTGGTTCATGAAATTAAAAACATGGAAGTTATTTCTTCTGTGGTTCGTTCGGCAGGAGTTTGGGTATTGTTCACTATTGCATTGCCGCTTTCTCTAAGTTTCAACATCATTCGCGACGAAATGCTTGAGATGAGCAAATACGAGGATACTGCACTGCTACCCGTTCCGATATTACTCGATGTTATTCTTCTTAGTGCTCCATTGTACGTCAACTGGCTGATTGCAAAAAGAGGAATTGACAAGGAACATCTTTCGGTAGGCGCAGATGCTTGGGCTATGGTTGGACTCATCGCATTGGCCTGTTTGGATACGTCGGGTGGTTTGCTGTTGATTACGATGCTTGCACTTGTTACCGTTCGAAGCGTGCAGCATAGGCATGTATGGCCATTGATGATTTCACCGTTTGCGTTCGTGCTTCTCACGGACTCTTGGCTTGAATTTGCTGGAGTTGCACGAACATTGTTGGAGGCTAGTGATGCATTTAGTTATAATTTCGCCGACAATGGATTTGCAGGCATTCCTCGTATTGGAGGCCTTCTTATCGCCTTGCAGATGCTGTACGTCATTCTGATGGACAACAGGTATGTCAAAGCGAGCCAAACTGAACGCGAGCCCATCCCCTGGTACGGGCCATGGAGTTGGGCTCTGATTGGTGTGTTGGCTGCAACATCAAGCATCGGTTGGATTCCTGCACTCTTGTTCATGTTCTTCATTGTCAATTCTTGGCTCTCTGGAAACATAAGTCCTTTGGTAATTCTCCATATCGGACTTCTAGTCAGTCTCATCATTGGCATGGGATACGAAGATGTCGATCTTGAATTCACCCAAGCATTCTCTTGGAGTGCCATCCTAACGGCATGTTCAGGCTTAACATTCACGAGCATGGGTACCAAAGGCGTACTCTTCAAAAATGTACCCGAATCGAAGATGGAGTATTACACCGAGGACAAACAAAAAAGTATGGTTAATGAATTGTATATCTTTACCTATACAATGTTCATTTTAGGTTATGATGCCTTCCTTGGATTAGGCACTCTTTTCGGAGCAGTACTTCTAACCAGAGATATTCTAACCAAGGGTTACAACAATGCTTTGCTGGTCGCTCCTGTAATTCACGCTCTTGCTCTAGCGAATCTACTTAATCAATTGAATGTTGATGTAATTCCAGAGGGAAGTCTTATTGGAATATTCTTAATCACAGAGGGATTGTTCATATCATGGCTCTCGCTACAAAACGATAAAGTGTACGATTCAGAATTCTTTGAGTGGGATTCAGATGACGAATTCCTCGACTTCATCGACAGGCTAGGTTTAGCCGGTGTGTTCACTACGCTAGCAGGAATATTGATACTGTTTTCAGATATCGATCAAGTAAGCATAGGCTGGTTGCTGACTACTGTTGTTCTCATAGCGATTGGAATTCAAGGCTATGCACCGGAACACGAAGCTCGCTGGAGAAGAATCCTCGGTGGATATGGATCAATATTTTCATTCATCGTTTTCAGCAGCGAAATTGAAAGTGATACAATGCAATCGCTTTCTTGGATTGGAGTGGGCCTCATCGCCCTTGGTTGGGGATTCCTTATGATGCAACGCTTAGACGATGACGAAGGCGTGTTCGAAGAAGCTATCGTGGAGCAAGAAAATACTGCTGTTTCCGCACCTTTGGAGCCTAGAATAACTATTCCTGAACCGGTACTTGAGGAAGATGATGTTGAGGGGGTCACTACAGACGAAGATGAAGAAGAGATCAAATCAGAACCGGTCGTTGAAGAGAAGGTTAAGGAAAGACCTCAACCCCAAAAGATGCCTGTAAACGCAAACATCGAAACTTCGCACGGATTTGAGATTCGACTTCCACCCGGCAAACTAGAAGCAATCATCAAATCGATTGACTCCACTCCGCATGATGGGTACAAACCAGTAATAGGATTGCATGAAAATGGTAAAATCGTGATTGATTGGGTTGCCTTGTGATTATTGCAGTCGGCGTTCAACACCATCGGTACCGATAACTGAGAGCATGTCAGTTGATGGAGTGGAGGGGAATGCACTCCAGTATGCCTCTCGTAATTCTTGATTTGCATCCATGCAAGCAACGACGTCTCCAGGCCTATTTGGTAGTTCATCGGTTTGATTGAGATGTGCAATCATTGGCTCAATGTTTGAGAGATTTACCAACCCCCAACCCGTCTGTGAGCAGGGAGCAACTGGTGATATTGGCATTGTACCGGAGGTTGGATCCCATCCAAGCTCGGGGTACCAAGCCGAGCGATTAAGCGCTTCTCGAACATCTGCGTTGGAAATGAGAAATGGATTTCCTTCGAAATCCGAACCATTGACCAGCATGCCTTGACGAACATCATTCGATGCACCGGAACTTGCATCATTAAACTCGAAACGCAGAGATTGGAGAACATACGATAGTATGCCTGCAGTACGCGGAGTAGCAAACGAGGTCCCCGATGTCTCGTGGTAACCATCAATGTCATCGTGATTGGGCAAATATTGAGTCCAATCTGCTGAAATGTCCGGATACGAACCAGACATAATCTCTTTTTGGTCATCTCCCTCTTCGGCATAACCTGCGATTCCAATAGACCAAGGCGGACCTGCAGTTGCATCTTGAATGGCTGGAGAGGGGCTATTGTCTGCCGCACCCGCATGGAGTTTCCCTTTTTCGACAACGGCTACCTCTGTCCCTCGTTCGATTCCTGGCACTGGAAGCGAACCTGGAGCGCCAAATGACGTTGAGATGACGTCAACTAAAGGCTGGTTTGCAGCTGCTAAGACTGCTTCTGTGCTAAAACCCTCGACAAAGAAAATGACTGCATTGGGGTTTGCATCAAGAACTGCACCTGTCACAGCAGAACCGTGTCCATCGCTGGGGTCATCTAAAATGAGAATCTCACTGTCTGCATCTGGGGATGTACCGATAATTTTGGTCCCCGGGAAATACACGATATCGCTTGCATTGAGAGAATCCCAGCATGTTTCTCGGTCAGCGTCGTATCGTTCTTGCCAAGAACCATTGAAGGTTAATTCACATACTTTATTGACACCTAATTGGTCCAACAGCCAACCAGGATATGTCTCATTTGTACGGAAATGGTCGTGATACACATTGATTCCTGTATCGACTGGAGCGACAACAGAAAAGGCTCTCCATCCTTCTTTTTCGTCCGATTCGGATGAGACCATTTCCGGTTGAGATTCTCCACTCAATGCGAGTGAAAAGAATGAGAAAATCAGCAGGAATGTAAGTACACCTACAGCAGCCAGAGCCTTGGGCTGTAGCTTTGATGATGGTTCCAACTCGGTTACAAGAACCGCGTCGCTTTCGAATTCGGCCATACAAGTTCCTCCAATGGCGACTTCATGAACCCTACGCCCAATTGAAAAACCTCCTCGACTTCGGAGTAGTATGGATGAACAGAAAGAACGACTGGTTTGGATTGATCTTGAAATGACGGGGCTGGACATTTCAAAGGAGTCGATTATTGAAATTGCTACAGTTGTAACCGACGGACAACTTAACATTCTGGCAACAGGTCCAAATCTCGCCATAACAGTGCCTTCGCATCTACTCGACCAAATGGATGAATGGAACACGTCGCATCATACCGCAAGCGGGTTAGTCGAAAGGGTTCGTTCACAGGGAGTGAGTTGTGAAGAGGCTGAACGCCAAACTCTCGATTTTCTAAAGCATTGGATTGCAGAGGGAAGCGCCCCCCTATGCGGCAACAGTGTTTGGAACGATAAGCGATTTATGGAGAAGGAAATGCCCTTACTGGTAGATTTCCTTCATTACCGAATGATCGATGTATCAACCGTCAAAGAATTGGCGCGACGCTGGTATCCTGCTGTGAGGAAATACGACAAAAAAGGTGCACACCTCGCTCTTGATGATATCCTTGAGTCAATAGAGGAATTACGATATTTTCGTGAACACATTTTCACTGAAAACGCCGATTAATTCCGCCAAGTCGCTGATTCAGCATCGGCTCCTTTGAACGATGCCATGATTTGGGCGACGACGGCAACAGCGATTTCTTCGGGAGATTCTGCACCAATATTCAATCCAATAGGGCAAATGATTTGGTCGAGAAGATGCTGTTCAATACCATCTTTGATGCATGTTTTCTCAAAGGCTTGCCACTTTGAACGACTGCCGATAACACCAACCCTAGGTGCTGTTTGGCCATCCGGCAATACTTGGTGTTGTGAAAATAATCGCAGAAGACTGAGAAGTCTTATCTGATCTTCACTCCAATCATGACCGAGCAACAGAATGTCAGAAAATCGACATATTGATTCCAACGTTTCACTCTGAAAGAACGACTCGACCGACACTGGAAAATGTTGTTCTGCGTTCGGATACATGTCTGAATTTGCAAACTCGGGTCGCGAATCATGTACTGAATGATTCCATCCCAACGCATCAAGAGAGTTCGATATCGCTAAGCCACAATGGCCGCCACCCATCAAAAGCACATGCGGCATAGGAATCAGAACCTCGAGAGCAAGGGTAACTTGGCCCCCGCAGAGTGAATCAAGTGGCGTTACTTCATAGCCCTTCGCACCCTTATTCAAACCGTATCTCAGAACCTCGCCATAGGGCTGAGAGTGTAAATCAACCAACTCTCTACAACGCGAGAGTACTTTCATTTCCAGTCCTGCTCCACCCACGGTACCTCTCCACTCAAAATCAGCAGACATGGCTAATCGAGCCCCTACTTTTCCTGGAACGCTACCGGATGTTTGGACAACGCTGGCCAAAATAACCCGCTGGCCAGCAGACAATTGTGAGAGGGCCCATGCCATCACCGTTGCAGTCATGACGCGTGCTATGGGAGGTAACACATACCCTTTGCGGAGCCTAAATTAGGACTCCAAGAGTGTTGTTTCGTGTTGTAAAAGTAAGGATACATCGTCTGGAGTATCAATGTTCAAGCCAAGAAGAGGACCATCCACCTCGTGAGACTCAAAACGAACGATTTCCCTCAACGGTGAGCCTTTAGGTGCGGCTAGAACAGTTTGAATGGCGGTTTCATCCAAAAAGATTGGATGACCTCGCTGACCCAGTGAAGAAAGCGAAGATGAGGTATTGACCTGCATCAAAGATTTGACGTGCTCAACAGTCCAACCGGGTCGGTCGACGGGAGAAACGATTACCCCTTTGGGAATTCGGCCTTTATCGCCTGCCAGCGATAACAGACCGCACTGTAAACTCCCAGTGCGCCCATTCTCTGGAGTAGGGTTGACATGAACTTGTGAACCAAGAGTCTGTTGCATAACATCAACCGATAACTCACTGCGAGTGACAATCACAATTGGCGAGCACCCAGCCTGCACCAATCTTTGGTAAGCCAACCCTACAAGAGTGGTGTTGCCAATTTCCAACAGTGCCTTGGGCTGGCCGAGACGTCGGCTGGCTCCAGCGGCAAGAATGACAGCGGGTGTGGCCCTGGGCATAGTTTCAACTGAGAGCGATGGGTTTTGGGTTTTGCTCTTCATATACACTCGATTTCATCCATCACTATGCATCAATTTACCTATCGAATGAACACGCCTGAACTTCGTTCTGTTGAGTTACTCAAATCCGTTGCTGATTCAGCAGGGGTGGATATTTTTCACCTTACTCAAACTGAAATCAATTTGCGATTCCAAGGTGAATCGAAACGATGGTATCAAATTGAGAGTCAATGCATCTTTGATGATGAATACCCGGAAGAAACCATGGAGTGGGTGACAAATACCAAAGCAGCTCGATGGAAAAGTGACATCATCAATGATAGCGAATTCTGTGTCCGATTGTGCGTCCACCCTAACGATCAAAAATTGCCAATTGGTGACCAAATTGTATCCATTACATTAGCACTCATCAACGACATTCAAACGGCAATGGAAATACCCATGCTTGCGAAATTTTTGATTTGTACGCGCAGCATGCTTGAAAACATCATCATCTTCCAAGACATGATGGTGGTTACTCAGGACATGATTGATGATGGTAATTGGCCAGAAGAAGAGATGATGTACCATTTAGAAGATGATATCGTGATGAATGAAATGGCCGACCATGGCACTCAACATCTTTTACCACACCATTGGTTGGATGAAATTGATTTTGTTGAGGAGAATGAAGATTATCAGGAATTACGAATCGAAGAGAAGGAAAAAAGAGACCAGCAAATCATCTCTCATTGGGAGCAGATGGTCGATGATTTACACGATAAGGAATCATAGATTCTTTGTGATTTCTCGGCCAATAATCATTTTCTGAACTTGCGAAGAACCCTCGTAAATCTGCATAACTTTTGCAGCTCTCATCAATCGGGCAACAGGATATTCCTCCGAATAACCATAACCGCCGTAGACCTGCACCGCGTCTGTTGAAACCTCCATGGCGGTATCGGCGGCAAATCTCTTAGCGTGAGCAGCCGATTCTGTATTGGGGACTCCTGCATCAGATTCTGCTGCTGACTTCCACGTTAGCATACGAGATGCTTCAATTTTCGTCTTCATGTCAGCCAGCATAAACTGTATGGCTTGATGTTTGTGAAGTGGTTTGCCGAAAGTTGAGCGCTCGCCGGAATATTGCAGTGCATGCTCATATGCTGCACGGGCTAACCCAGTGGCGTGGGCTGCGATATTTGGACGGCTCATATCAAAAGCCTTCATGGCATTCATCCAACCTCCCGACTCAGAACCGCCTACCAGCTGGTCTGCAGGGATTCTGACGTCATCAAATTGAATAGAACGTGTATCTGAGCAACGTTGACCCATATTTACTTCTTTTTTGCCCAAAGAAAATCCTTCAGCGTCGCTTTCAACGAGGAATCCAGACATTCCTTTGTAGCCAGCATCGATGTCTGTTTTGGCTAGAACAAAGAAAAAATCGGCATACCCTGCGCCAGTGATCCACATTTTAGAACCGTTAATGATGTATTCATCGCCGTCTCTAATAGCGGTCGTCTTACAGGCAGCAACATCAGACCCTGCACCAGGTTCGGTAACAGCGTACGATGCTAGGGCACCTTGCTCAGCCACCCGACCTAACCAAATTTGCTTTTGTTCCTCGGTTGCCCCGGTAATAATTGGAGCACAGGCAAGAGATGTAGCGTAAGCAGCGGTTGCAAAACCAGGATCACCCCAAGCCAACTCTTCGTTAACAAGTACCTCTTCAATAGAGCCAAGGCCTGGCCCCCCGTATTCCTCTCCAATATGCAAATTTAGCAGGCCCATTTCATGAGCTAATTGGATTGCCTCTTTGGGATATGTAGATTCTGTATCCCAGTGTTCAGCATGGGGTCGAATCTCATCCAATGCGAATTCATGAGCGAGTTCCTTCAGCATCTCTTGCATTTCGTCGAGTTGGAAGTTGACCATGAACAGTCCAAGAGGTCGCCCCTTATGTCTTCATTGATTCAGAAACTAATCCATGAACGATTGTATGCTTCAAGCGAAACGAGGAATATGATATAGATTAAAATCATCGTGTAGCCCTCCCATTTCTTGAATTCATACGATGTTCGCATCATTAAGAGTGCCACACCACAACCTAGAATCGTAAAAGGAATAAGCAAATACACAATGAAATCAAATCCAGAGTCGGTAATAGCAAGAGGCGATACGAGTCCTGCAAGCCCAATCGACATCAATGGGTCAGTTATGTTTGAACCAATCAGCGTACCTATTGCCACACCTTGACTTCGTTTCGAGGCCATGATGGCTATGGTTAATTCAGGTAGCGAGGTCCCTATTCCAGATACAGTGGTGCCGACAATGGCCTGAGGAACTTTCAATTCAATAGCAATCAAACTGGCGTATTCCACCAGATGGTGTGCAGCGAACACGGCAAATGCCAAGCCAGATACTACCATGATAAGATAGGCAGCAGTACTCCAATTCGAGCCTCGCACAATGACTTCTTCACGGTCTTCTTCTTCCTCTTTTTGAATAACTTCTCGGTGCATTAACAACCAGACGATATAAGCAATGTAGAGGCACACAAGAATGAGAGACTCCCATCGTTCAAGTGTGAAATCTGTAAGAAGGAAAAAGGAGAGCAGAAGTACTGCTAAAAGCATGATAAGACCGTCTCTCTTGAGCCATGATTCTCGAATCTTGAGTCCTTTGTTGACAACAACGATTCCTAAGATCAGAGTAATTTGAACAAAAATCGAACCGAGAATTGAGCCGATTGCGAAATCAGCCGACTCAGGAGAATTGGCGATGTCAAGGGCTGCAGTGGTCGTGACGAGAATTTCTGGAAGTGAAGTCCCAATCGATACAATCGTTAGACCAATGACAACTTCAGGTAAACCCCCTCGCCGCGCCAATCCCTTGGCACCTTCAATAAAGAAATCTGCTGAAAAAATCAACAGACCAAGCGCCAATAAAGCAATAATTGCAGTGACAATTAAACTGTCAATGCCAACCGAATGCTCGAGTAAGCGCACAGCTACAATTCCAAGAAACAAGGCACCTGTAGTCACAAGCGTTTGAAAATGAAGAAGTTGGGGGATTCCCATCACTTTCTCATCGGACCCCATGCAACCATCCATGGGCATTACCTTCTTCACGGTTCCCTCTTCAAATGTTTGAAAATAAGATTTAGTAAAGAACATAATACTGATGTTTAACGTTCATCCATGCTCCGTCGTTGTGTTGCTGAATTCCTCGGAACCGCATTGATGGTCGGTGCTGGGTGTGGAAGCATCGCTTTAGGAGCGTCAAATATTATGATAGCATCCAGTTTTGGGATCGCCGTAACGGCTGCTATTCTCGTATTCCAGCCAATCAGTGGCGCTCACATAAATCCGGCAGTAACCATTGCATTTTGGAGGAGTGGGCATCTTGAAAAACAGGCTGTGACACCTTATATTCTTGCACAGTTATGTGGGGCAACGTTTGCAGCCTCCTTTTTGCAAGGAATCGGCCCAACGACAGTTTCAGATGATGTTTCATTCCTTTCTGCTTCTCTTGTCGAGGTGTTCATCACTTTCACACTGATGGGTTCAATTTATTGGATTGTGTTACGTTCACAAACACATATTTCGATTGCTTTTTTTGTAGGTCTTGTCGTTGCTTTGCTCGCCTTTTTCTTCGGACCAATGACGGGTGCTTCAATGAACCCTGCAAGAACCTTCGGACCGAATTTATTTTCGAATGAGGCTTTGCTGATACCGTTCTATAGTTTGACAACTGTTTGCGGAGCATGGATTGCTGCAGAGATTTTCAATCGTTTGAAACCGAATGGGAATCTCAATTCAGATTAATTCAAGGCCGTCAATCTTAGCATGTTGAGTACATGCTCAAGCGAAGGTATCGTGAAGTTTTCCAGAGGTGGAGAAAACGGAACGGGAGTGTCTAAAGCACCAATTACTGCTGGTGCTGCTTCAAGACTGTAAAAACAAGATTCCAAAATCCGACTCTGAATACTGTGCCCAAGTCCACCACACCACTGGCCTTCTTGAAGAACAACCAGTCGCCCAGTTCGCATAACTGAATCAATACAGGTCTGTGCATCAAAGGGCAGAAGTGTTCGCAGATCAATAATTTCAACTTCAATATCTTCACTCGAAAGCAAGTCTGCTGCTTGTTGTGCAATGTGGAGCATTGAGCCCCATGTCACTAAAGTTACATCTCGCCCACCTCGAACGACAGCTGCTTTACCTAATTTGTATCGCTCTCCATTAGCGATGGCTTGTTTCACTGGCTCGGTATCAACGATTTGATTGATATTTTGATTCCAACCAGTGAGGCCTCCGCGCAAACCGTACAATCCAATATGCTCCAAAAACAGTACTGGGTCATCGAGTTCAGCACTCTCCATAAGCAAGTCGTAGGCTTCTTGAGGAGTTCCGGCAGCAACGACAACCAGTCCAGGATCATTAGCGAACCACGATTCAATCATGTTGGCATGAAACGGTCCTGACCGTGTTCGTGCGCCAAGGGGAATTCGAATCGTCATTGGACAATCAGCACCCCATCGCCATCGAAGCATGGCGGCGTTGTTGACAAGCGCGTTGAAACCAAGAGCAGCAAAGCCTCCAAATTGTATCTCAACCATTGGTCTCATTCCCGAAAGGGCGGCTCCAACACCCGTGTGAACTATGGCTGCCTCACAGAGGGGCATATCGATTAACTTCTCGGAATGGCCTGCATTTTTGAGGGCCATATTCATTCCAAAGGCACCTGCAACCTCCATATCTTCGCCGATAAATACACAATCATCCCCGTGACGGGTTGCAATGTCTGCCATCGCTTGTTGAATTGAACGTGCATATGTCCACCCACCCTTCTCCGCATAAGTCAGTGTAGAAGCGCCCACATCCAGTGGTGATGCTGTAATGATTTGGTTAGATGACTGTGAAAGTCGGTTGAAACGTTGTTCATGTGTCTCTGCGTCATTGAGCAGTGTGACACTTCGAACCACTGTTTCAGGTTCTGGCCATGCCATTGCCTCGAGTGCTTCCCTTGCCACGCTTACCTTCTGTTGTTCGTGTTCCTCCATTTGTGTTAATTTAGATTCTTCATAACCCAAATCAAGCAAAAGTTGTCGATGAGTCGGCAACGGGTCTTTGGCTTCCCAGTACGCTAATAATTCACGGTCGACATATCCGGGGGGTGTACCGGATTCGTTACCGAGGTACAAATCATCATGATGATGGGCGTGCCCACATCCTCGCATGGTCTCCACGTGAATCAAGGTCGGACCACCGCCATTCAATGCAAATTCTCGTGCGCAAGCTGTACTTGCAAACCAAGCAGCGGGGTCTGAACCGTCGATTGTCCATGCGGGGAATCCCATTGCATCGGCTTTATCGGCCCAAACTTCGACACCTGATTGTTTGACTGGCGAGGTGTCAAGAGCGATTTGATTGTTTTGAAGGATATAGGTGATTGGCAGTCCGCGTGCACCGGCAAGATTCATTGCCTCCCAAAATTCACCGGATGAAGAGGCTCCTTCACCAATGCATGCAACATGGAAACGATTGAGGTTCTGACGCCATGCTGCAAAAGCAAGACCGGTCATGGTAACACTCGCAATCGGCAAAGGGGCTGTTGGAGGAAGGACACCAACATGCCATGCTCCGACGTGGAGGTCTCGTCCTCCCCCATCATCCCAACCACCGTTTTGGTTTGAACCAGCCTTACCTAAGTTGGCAGCCATTACATCGAGTGGTGTGTCACCCATTGCAAGACCGAGTCCAATATCGCGAATCATCGGTGCAACCAAATCACCATCATAACCTGCACCTGGGCGGGCATCACGTGGAGATTCAGGGTCACGCTTGAGTGCGGTTGCAACTGCAACAACGCCTTCCTGCCAAGTTGAACGGAAACCTTTCCCTCCAAAATGCGAGCCATCAGGAGTCTCAACTCCCTCTGAATATATTGACTTAAGTTCAGAGTCAAGGGTTCGAGTTCTTGTCATCATGGTTTGCCATTCGAAGCGCTGTTCCATTGTGACTGACATGTAATGGGCTAGCCTACGAAATACAAGCCTTAGGTCCAATAAAAAATGCTGAGAACGGCGATCAAGGTATGAATTCAATGTTCGACGTGGAATAACCTCAACATCTGCATCATCCTTCATCTTCGCATCAATTTGGGCTAACAAACCTCGTTGAACAGATTCAACAAAGCGTTGACTAAAGTCATGCCATGACGGGCCTTCAAATTGCTTTGTTTCGTTTTCAATCAACACATCCCAAACATTGGCCACAAGAAACAGATGCCCGTCGTGGCGCTGAGCAACAAAGCGAAGAATTTCTCTTCGAGCAGCATCAGCGTGAAGAGGTTGTGAGAAACCTAGTGGTTCGGCAGGAGCCCAATCTGCCCCAAAAATGACCGGCAAATCCCCTTGGCTCATGGCTTGGCCAAAGGTCACCCCCATACAAACGCAACGGATGGAAAGTTGCAGAACTAAACCTGTACCTTTCGCTAACTGTGGCCGTTTGGCTCTGGAATCTCAACTTGAATAAATTGACTAATGAGTAAGACCGACATACCTAGGACTCCCCCAAGAATGAACAAAGTGGCGCCAGGAAATCCAGTTGTACCAATCGCCACTCTCAAAACAACTGTTGAAAGAATATATCCAGTGTTTCTTGCGAGATTGGGAAAGTCGGTAGTGTAACGATAGGAGATAAGCAGAATCAGTATGTCGGCCATAATGAGACAGGTGAAGAAATCCAAGAAGAACACGGTACGACTAACGCTTCCATCACCCTCGACGACCCCCCAAGTCCACGAACTCAGTGAGTAAAGTGCAACGCCAACATAGACGACAAACAATACCAGTGCGAGATTTTGCTTTTGTCCAACGAATTTGTTTAGATCTGAAGCCAGTTCTTGATTTTTATAGCTTGTTGCGCTAATATATCTGAAGAGAAGTGCAGTGAAAAACAAGACCAGGAATGCGAGACATTCAACCGCTAGGAAGGCAATGCTTGAGTCCAATGACAAACTACCAGACGAATCAATATCAGACAAATCCTTGAAAATATCACGGACGATAAGTAGACACACTACCTCGAATTGTTTTCCTACTGAATTAGAGAAAGAGTCGGGTATTGCTCGTATCAATTCATAAACTTCGTAGGCTAAAATCACTGAAAATGGAGTGTACAAGGAATCGAGAAACGAATCAAAAAAGGTGTCGAGGGTTGAATCGATTTGAAGGATGTTGAACTGATAGAGAATGCACAACAAGAAATGAGTGATAAATCCATAAATTGCACAATTTAAACTCACCCGTCTCAAAACATCGTCGGCACTGTCGCCGAGTAATCGGTTAAACATCGCAGATGATTCCACATGCTACGAATTATGGCT
>DAIUCF010000024.1:0-20099 GCA_036846305.1 Candidatus Poseidoniaceae archaeon
CGATGATGTGAATGATACCGTTACTGGTAGCTACATCAGCCGTTGTAACGTTTGCTCCATTGACCATTACGCCACCGTTTACGGTAAACGAAATCGGGTTACCGTTGACGGTGCTGGCTGACATACATTCAGTAACATTAGCTGCTGGCACCTCGCCTGCAACGACGTGGTAGAGCAGGATGTCCCTAAGCGCAGCCTTTCCTTCTGGATTGTCCAGTGCTGTCAAATCAATTCCTGCATCGCTAAATGCTTGGTCTGTAGGTGCAAAGACTGTGAATGGGCCATCGCCTTGTAATGTTGTCAGCAGATCGGCCTGAATGACTCCAGCTACGAGGGAGTCGTGAAGTCCAGTACATTGTGCAGTTCGTGGGATATCGTTTGGTGTAGCAGTAGGCGTGAGCACCTTGTCGATAATGTGGATGATACCGTTGCTGGTAGCAACATCAGTTGCCGTCACATTAGCTCCGTTTACCATAACTCCAGAGGTTCCTACCGTGAAGGACAGTGGATTGCCGTTGACGGTGTTCGCTGAAAGACAGTCAGTGACATTTGCAGCAGGCACTTCACCGGCCAAAACATGGTAAAGCAGAATATCTGTTAGGGTTTGCTTTCCTTCCGTCGTGTTCAAAGCAGCCAAATCAATGCCAGCCTCAGTGAATGCTTGGTCAGTAGGTGCAAAAACTGTGAACGGGCCGTCACTTTGCAGCGTTGTCAATAACTCTGCTTGAATCACTCCTGCAACCAACGAGTCGTGGATGTCGGTACATTGTGCTGTACGTGGAATGTCGTTTGGAGTGGATGTTGGGGTCAGTACTTTGTCGATAACATGGATAACGCCGTTGCTGGTGTTGACATCGGCCAAAGTCACATTGGCGTTGTTCACCATGACTCCGTCGCCTACAGTAAATGCGATTGGATTTCCGTTAACCGTGTTAGCAGTTAAGCACTCAGTAACTGCTGAGGATGGAACATTTCCTGCAACAACGTGGTACTGCAGAATGTCGGTTAGAGCAGCCTTGCCTTCTGGTGTATCAAGAGCATTGAGGTCAATTTCCGCATCGATAAAGGCTTGATCGGTTGGAGCAAAGAGCGTGAACGGGCCTGTGCCTTGCAATGTTTCAAGCAGTTCTGCTTGGATAACTCCAGCCACAAGCGAATTATGGAATCCGGTACACTGTGCGGTGCGTGGTATATCTTTGGGTGTGTCTGAAGGTGTCAATACTTTGTCAATAACGTGGATGATACCGTTGCTGGTTATGACGTCTGGCAGAGTAACATTGGCACCGTTTACCATGACACCTCCGTTGACGGTAAATGAGAGAGGTTGCCCGTTGACTGCGTTGGCGGTCATGCATTCAGTAACGTTTGCTGCTGGGACCTCGCCACTGACGACGTGATAAAGCAGAAGGTCGTAAAGCGTAGCCTTTCCTTCTGGCGTGTTAAGTGATGCTAAGTCAATTTCCGCATCAATAAATGCTTGGTCGGTTGGAGCGAACACGGTGAACGGTCCAGAGCCCTGCAGAGTTGTAAGCAGTTCTGCTTGGATGACTCCAGCCACGAGGGAATCGTGAACACTAGTACACTGAGCAGTTCGAGGTATGTCGTTGTACGCATCGGTTGGCGTCAATACCTTATCAATGACGTGAATAATTCCGTTTGATGTCAAAACATCAGCCATCGTCACTTCAGCGTCGTTGACTTTCACTCCGCTCGAATCGACCGTGAACGCGAGTGGTTGTTCATTAACTGCATCAGCACTCATGCAGTCGCTAACGTTCGCAGCTGGTACAAATCCTGAGACGACGTGGTACTGAAGAATATTAGAAAGGGCTGCCTTTCCTTCTGGATTGTCCAGCGATGGTAAATCGATTCCGGCGTCAGTGAAGGCTTGGTCGGTTGGAGCAAAGAGAGTGAACGGCCCCGGGCCTTGTAGGGTCGAAAGCAAATCTGCCTGTATAACTGCTGCAACCAATGAATTGTGCATGGTCGTTGATTGAGCTGTGCTTGGAATATCAACCGGGGGTATCAATACTTTGTCGACAATATGAATGATTCCGTTCGAAGAGATTACGTCTGCAGTTGTAACGGTGGCGCCCCCTACCATAACGGTGCCCATGGTGTCGATATCGAACTGAACCTTATTGCCGCTAAGCATAGTTGCAAACATGCCATCAGTGATGGCGCTTGAAGAAACTTCGCCAGAGTACACATGGTGAAGAAGAATATCTGTCAATGTTGCATTCTCAGCATCAGTGTCGAAATCTGCTAAGTCAATTCCAGCATCAGAGAAAGCTTGGTCGGTTGGGGCAAAAACCGTGAATGGTCCAGGGCCTTGTAGGGTTGGAACCAAACCAACGTGTGAAAGAGCTGCAACCAGAGAAGTGTGGACTCCAGTATTACCTGCATTTGTTGGAATATCATCAGTTGGTCCTGCACTGGCGTTAAGGGGTAGGCTGGATGCAAGTAGCAGTGTCATCATCAAATATACAATCGTCTTTCTCATAGACGGTGTGAAAAAACCAATCGGTTATAATGGGATGTTTTCAAGGCGATAACAGAACTCTTCTGCATTCATGTCTTAAGAAGGCGACGAGTCTATCGAAAAGCAACAATGTCTTCACGCTATTTTCTAGCGCAGCTATAAACAGCCATTAAAACGAATCAACTCCTCATGCGAATCAGTTGGGTCCAATGACTTTTGATTCAGAGTATGAACCCTTCTTCCAACCGCCCGGTTGGGTGGTTGGTCCCGTGTGGGCGGTACTTTACACCTGTATGGCGTTAAGTTTGAGCACACTTTTCAGTCATCATGAACGCATACGTCATCGTAACTGGATTGTAGTCTGCTTTGTAGCACAAATATGTCTCAACCTCGCGTGGCCCTCAGTGTTCAACTCCGCGCAATATTTTACTTCGTTGATTATGCTCGTGTTCATGATAGGCTTTACCTGTGCCTATGCCTTTTTGGCCTACAAGTCAGTTCCCATGGCGTCAAAGTTAGTGTGGCCCTATATTGCATGGATGATGTTCGCTGCTGCAATCAATACAGCGTATTTCATCGAAGCCTCTTCTTAAAGTGACTATTCTTCCTCGAGCGGAATTTCACCCACACCGTCCAACTCAATGGTTAGAACGCTGACTGTTCGGTCTTTTTGGTCATCTTGCTTGAACACTTCTGATGTGCAACTGATGTTTCCAATGACGACCTCCTCCGGAAGGCCTTGTGCAATGATGCCGTTACGCCTTCGGCATATTTCTGCAACATCGACTGCTCGGCCTATTGTTGCGCCACGTGCAACCAATTGTAATTCTCGATCTCCTGCCTCCATGGCCATGACGACTGCGCGTACATATGCATGAAGTGGTTTTTTGCCAATAAATATGGAACGTCTGTCACCCATAGTGCTCCCTATCAATTCGTCAAGGCTGTCCATCGGTTAACATTTCGGAACATATCGATGATAGAAATTCGTAAAAAAACATGCCCAAATGAGGTGCTGCGGAGGTGTGGTGCGAGCGCCGGGACTCGAACCCGGGTTCAAGCGTTGGCAACGCTCGGTGATAACCACTACACTACGCTCGCAGGGATATTTAGCCCAAAGAACAGAGGTATAAACGGTTGTCGGCTCATCGAAGTGCTCATTTAAATCCAAAGCGGTCTTCTTTATCGAGGTTTTCTGGCTTGTTGCGAATCGAGATAAAGAGTACTGCTGCTACACCAATGCCGAAGACAATCAACAATCCAATCATCACTCCTGTGCTTAAGAACGAACCTTCGACACCGGGCAATACGCTCGCATCTTCGACCAACTGGACGGCAATTGATGTCGATGGGCTCACTTTACCGTAGGTGTCCGACGCTTGGACGACGATTTCATGTGTCCCTAGTGGTATGCTGCTTCGCAATTGCATTTGGGCAGAATAGATTCCATCGTTAGCAATTTTATCACCGTTTGTTCCATCATCGTACATGTTTTGCCAAGTGTCCTGGGAGGTGAAAGGTGTAAACACTCCAAGGTTGGCTCGTGCGACAAGAACTCCATCCACATCTGCGATAGCAACTTCAAGGACCACTGTTGAACTTTCATCACTTCGCTCGAAAGATAGCACTCCGGGGCTAGTAATTGTTGGTGCTGTATTTTCGACATCGATGCTCATCTCTTGCATGACATTGTCTGATATGTGGTGTGGTCCGTAAATAAGTTGTAGAGACGAATTTTTGCCGTCAACGTGCCAATGAGAGGTGAAGGTTCGTTGACCGAGTCCATCGGTGAGAATGAAGTTGAGAACTTGCTGCCCGGGAACCATGGATTCCGGTACGGTGAAATTTCCAATCCAAACACCCTCATTGAGTTCGAACGATTCCAATTCGCCTCCCCCATCACGTAAATCCAGTTCGACACTTGTAACCCCATGTCCGTCATAGACTTGCATGTTAACAATCATCAGAGTGCCACGTGGACCAGCATCTGGAAGGATTTCGAATGCGAATGCACGTGGGCCTTGATTGATGACCTCAATACTTCCACTACCGCTCGAGGATTTCCCCCAGGTATCTGTGGCAGTGACGTTGAGGGTAATGTTGCCCGTCTCCAGTCCAGGAACGAGAATTCGAGTTGAAAACCGGTTGTCTCCGATGGTAGAGTCACCTTCAAGTCCTCTGTCGTTCAATTCGGTAACATCCCCGCCGAGCGGAGAGAGGTCGACAATTACCGAATCAACATTGAATTCCGCATCAGCAATGTGAGCGACCAATGTTGCAGCACTCCCTCCTTCACCGTAGATATTGCCTTCTTCAAAATAAATTTCGACAAGCTGTGGTGCAGTGTTGTTCTCTGCAGTGATAATTGAGGGCGAAAGTATTCTGTCGACAACTTGAGATTCAGTAAAGTTCGCAGATTCATTACTCTCGCCGTACGGGATCTCCAGAACACGATTGACGCTGGACAGCAATCCCATCAAAGGGCCTTGGTCAATAATTGCACCCGACGCAGTTCCGACATTTTCGTATTGTCCTGCCCAATTGACGACGTGAAGGTTGAATCCATCCCTTGGGTCGTTTCCAGTTGATTGAGCGGTAATAATGAGTGCGAGGTCTACTTGCCCGGCAAGTCGTAATGTATCACCGGGAATCATCGGAATTGGCATGAGCCCAGTTTCCCGTGAAATGGATATATTTCCGAGTAAGTCCTCCGATTCTGGTTGCGTAGCATTGATTTGAACGGGGCTATTTTCTGGTCGTTCATCACCGCTTGACGGGTCAGCACCGGTTTCCTCCCAAACCATGCGAACAGTTCGATTTTCCCATTCAGACTGAACGACTTGATAATCCCATGATTGATTGTGATTTGCACCAACTCCTTGGCCATCGAAAAAGTTGCCACCGTTTATTCCAGTAATGTTGAACCAGGTTTCTTGATGAATGACATTGACCAGAAACATTTGTTGCGTTGCGTTGGCTTGATTACCGGTCTCTTCGATGGTGCGAACGATTCCAAAACTGCCTTGCGCATCACCGGTAATTACTCCGTCCATATGCAAATCGTCAGTTACCGTCAAACCGTCTTCAGTCAACCAATGCAAGTCATGAATGGTTCCGTTGATCATAATACTTGAATTCTCATCTTCTTCATTCAAACCAAAAGTCCCTTGACCCTTAAATTCGCTTTTCTGGTCGGTACGTACTCCTTCTTCCCATCGCTCGAGTACAGTTAGGCCGTCAAGCGAGACCTCCATAACAAAGTCGTCCTCGTCCATAATCATGTCAGCTAGAGCCTCAAATTGGGTGTGTTGAAGTCGACGAACTCCGTTTTCATCCCATGTTTCCAACAAAAATACACTCACTTCACCGGTCACATTGAGGGTTTCCGAACCTTCATCGTTTCGTTCAGTGATATCCAAATCTCCGGTTGCTTCAATTCGAAGTCGTTCATCGAGATTTCCGTCAATCATCGAACGATTGAACCATCCATCTGAGACATTGGCAGTTACGGTGCTTTGGGATTCGCCATCGAAAGTGACCAGATGCAGAACTCCACTCCCTCTTGCATCAAAGACTTGGGATGTGAGTACGCCAGATTGGACCGTTTCATTTTTCCAAATCGATTCAAGGTCAAGCGTTAGATTCGTCACTCCATCTTCGGTGTTCTCAAGCGTAGTCAGTGTACCGTTACCGAGTTCCCATGAGTTGAGGACATTTCCTTCTCGCAGTTGCCAACCTTGACCGCTAAAGTTCAGTGCAAATCCTTGCTCACCGTCTTCATTGGTGTATGTTTGGTCCAAATTCCAACCAGTCTTGAGCAGGACTTCATGGTCAGCCATAGGTTGATTCCATGTTCCTACAGTGAAGGAGCGCTCGGATTCCAACGGCTGTTGTAGAGGGTTACCGTTCCATGATGTTACCGAAACAGCAACAGAGATTTCATCTCCCCACTCAAGCGAGGTGTTGGCTAAAATTCGTGCCACACGCTGTTCGTCTACAGACGACCAAGTTGTGAAGAGCGTGTTCTCTAAGGTTTGACCTGCTCGTTCATGTGTCACGGTAAAATTACTCTGGTACGAGCCATTATCTGCGAAGGTAATGGTGTATGCGTGCTCATTCAAGCCGTTCGAACCTTTCAGCCATGAGGTATTAATGGTCGGAGAAAGAGGTTGCTCTTCGGCCGAAACAGTGATGGCGATTGGTAAAATCATCAACATCACCAGCAACATGGCAACAGTTGACTTCCGCATGCTCATGTACAGTTCTCGTGCATACTCCTCTTCAAGACTTGCGTCTATCTGCTTAGGAATTGATAATGATGCTCACACATCAAGTACATAGCCAAACAGTAGTGGTGCTACGATTGTAGCGTCACTTTCTATGACAAATTTAGGAGTGTCAGCAGTCAGTTTACCCCATGTGATTTTTTCGTTGGGTGGTGCGCCGGAATATCCACCATACGATGGTGAAGCCTCACTAATTTGGCAAAACCAACTCCAAAGCGGCACTTCTTTTTCGAGGTCTTGGTTAAGCATAGGGACCACGCAAATTGGGAAATCTCCAGCGATTCCTCCTCCGACCTGTAGGAATGCGAGTTGTTGTTCGTAGGATTCGTACCATTGAGAAAGTTCCATCATGTACTCGATACCATTTCGAACTGTAGTTGGCTTGAGTTTCCCCTCGAGGCATCGTGCTGCAAAGATATTTCCAAGAGTTGAATCCTCCCATCCAGGTACAAACAACGGCAGATCTACTTCAGCAGCAGCAAGAAGCCATGAATGCTCAGGAAGAGCCTCATACGTCGCTTCAAGGTGCGAATTCTTGAGCATCTGATAGAAATATTCGTGCGGTAGTCGTGAATGACCTTGCGAGTTCGCTTCTGTCCAACACGACATGATGTGGCGCTCTATTTTTCGAAAAGCATGTTCCTCGGGAATACAAACATCAGTGACTCTGTTGAGTTTTTTCTCGAGCAATTCGGTATCATCGGCAGCAGATAGGTCTCTCCAATTTTCGAGATGGACATATGCATTATGTGCCACCAAATTGAACACATCTTCCTCCAAGTTAGCGCCGGTACACGAAATTCCCGCAACATGTCCAGCACGAATCATCGGTGCAAGGCTACGGCCAAGTTCTGCAGTGCTCATCGCTCCTGCAAGCGTTACAAACAGTTTTCCACCTGATTGGAGAAAATCAGTTAGCGATGATGCTGCTGATTTGAGTGCACCTGCGTTGAAATGTCTGTAGTGATGGTCTACGAATGCACGAACAGACATCTCACTCACCTTCGTAAAGAAATCGCGGCACGTGATGCCTTTGCTTGAGCGATAATTCGGGCATGCATTCGAGTAATTGGCGATGAATCTCATCAGCGAGAAGATTCGGGTCTGAACCTCCGCATGTGAAACAATCAAGTGCAAGCCAGCCCTTATCCGAATAGCAATGGGCGGTGACATGACTTTCGTCTAACAGCACCACTGCAGCGTAACCAGGTGGGGATAAAGTGCCATCAAATTGCTCAACATGTGAATGAACATTACGTATTCCACATCGTTCTACCGCTTGTTCAAGAAGATGCAGCATCCATGAACCATCATCTTTGACTTGAGGTTGATATCCGGTGTAATCAAGAAAGACATGAGAACCATGTGTTTGCAACTTGCTCACCCCTGCCGCATCGTCCATTCAATCACCCCATTACATCGCCCAACTGTTCGCTGAAAAACGTTGAAGGGGTGTTTTCTACTCCATCTTGAGCAGTGTTTTTGGTTGCAGCCCATCGACCTTCTCTACGTGCAAGGAGGTGCGCACCTATCGTGTTTGTTGCAATCATTGCCGCATTAAATTCAGTGAGTGGTGTGTGTTCTTGAGCAACGATTTCATTGATGTCGGCACTGATAACAACTGCATTTGGTGCATCGAAAAGGGCTTGAATAGTTTCAACCACCTGCCAATATGTTAGGCCCCCAGGAACAGGAGTTCCAGTGGCAGGGACCAAACTACCATCAAGACCATCGATATCAATAGTTAGATGCACCGGTCCTGAAATTTCAGAAAGAGTCTGCAACCACTGTGTCCAGAACTTTTTACCGTGCAATGTCGATTGGGTATCTTTTGCAAAGAAAGTCGTGATGCGCTGATCGTTTGCGATTATTTCAGCCTCTTCTTTAGAGTATGCTCGAATTCCGACTTGAAGCAAGCAACCAATGCCTAGGTCTAGGCTTCGACCAGCAGCACAAGCGTGAGAATATTTTTCTCCACCGAGCTGTGAACGTAAGTCAGCATGTGCATCAATTTGAACCACAGTCAATCGTTCGAAGTCTCCATCAACAAGCGGGTGATGTTGCGCTGCTCGTAACAAAGGGGGTAAAATCCCGTGTTCTCCACCGAGTGTCAAGGGGAAACAACTGCCGTCGAACCACGGTTTAAGATAATCAGAAATGTTGTCCAATTGACGAGCAAGGCTGCTCCCTTCACCGTCCCACTGTGGGGCAGTAAAGAAATTGAATCCAGCCGGTAAGTCCTCGTTGAGTCGCTGATCAAACAGTTCAACTTGAGCACTTGCAGCTATACAAGCCTGTGGGCCCTGCGCAGTTCCCTGGCCGTACGAGGTAGTGAGTTCGTAAGGCAGTTGCAAAATCACAACATCGATGCCTTCCCCAGATTCGGGCAACCCGAGGAAATTTCCCTCAACGAAGTCTTCGCTCACAACCTTGCCCTTGCACCAGTGTTCTTGAGTTTGTTGTTTGATGTTGTTTAAGTCAAGTGGCCTGTTGGACTGTCTGCACGGGAGGTGTTTGACACCTCTCATATTCGGCATTGGGGAGGCTTAAATCACTTATTTTTCAGTTTTTCATGAAAATCAAGCGATGAGTCTATATGGGTCGGATGACAATATAATATACTGTCTGGGGAGAAGTTGGGCGGCAAGAGGGGGAATCAAAAAATGACAATGACACTATCAGAACTCACACGAGCAATTCAACAACACATCGATTTGGAGATGGATGCTGAAGTTGCTCAAGGCATGGCAGAGCACGCACTTGGTTTCTTTGGTTTTTACAACAGAATCATCGATAATGCGCTTGAACCAACAGACCGAAACTTGTTTTACATGTTTCAGGACTACGAATTACTGACTACAGAATCTGAGGAGACCACCCTTTGGGATGGCAGAGAATGGAGAATTCATTACTGGAAATTCAAACCAGACCTGCGCGAACGTGTGGAAGCATACATGCAACGCAACCTTGAGCCTGAAGATGTTGACCCATTTGCAGATATTTACGGTGGCAAGACCGATATCAATTCCATCTGGACTCGAGAGTCCGAGAAGGTAACCAACCCGAATGCTTTCACCAGTGACTGGTGAAGTTACCGTTAGGCAAGCGTTTTTGAGGTTCAGTCGGTAGGCCTATTTATGCGAGTTGCGATAGGTTTGGTCCTGTGTTTGTTACTCGCTAGCATTCCAGTTACATCTGCCGAGTCAGACTCGACTGAGGAATCTGTTTGGCCCGGCGACCCAGTGGACAGCCACGTCCACATGACTTGGGCTGCACTGACCCTTGAGGTGAATGGGTGGGCTGATGATTATCCTGAGATTGTAGATTTGACAAGCGTTGGAGAGTCAGAATTAGGTAAGACCTTGTGGGTCGTTCGGTTGTCCGATTGGTCAGTTGAAACCAAAGCGAACGGTAGCGCTAAAGAAATTGTGTACATCGACGGCGGCCATCACGGCAACGAATACCTAGGAACTGCGTTAGCATGGTTATCGGCAAAGTGGTACATTGACGGATGGATAGAAGGAAATCAAGAAGCAATCGATGTGTTACAAAACACCGAGCTTCACATCCTCATTATGCTCAATCCGGATGGAAATGATATCGACACTCGCTGGAATATTAATCAAGTTGATTTGAACAGAAACTACGACCATTACTGGAACACCTGTCCAACAACACAACCTGGAAGCAGTGCGTTCAGTGAATCTGAAACTGCTGCCAATTCGAATTACATGAATACAGAAGTTCCAGATGCTGATTTGTACGTAACGATGCACACCGGAGTTTGGATTATGCTCTATCCTTGGGGTAAATGGCCAGACCAACCTTCAGACTGGGAAATGTTTCATCAAATACGAGAAGATGTAAACAACAATATCTCGAGTATTCCAATTCAGAATGCCAATCAAGGTCTGTACCCAAATTGTGGAACC
This sequence comes from Candidatus Poseidoniaceae archaeon, assembly GCA_036846305.1. GTDB lineage: Archaea > Thermoplasmatota > Poseidoniia > Poseidoniales > Poseidoniaceae > MGIIa-L1. The sequence continues at coordinate 10,701 of DAIUCF010000024.1, forward strand.
AGCAGAGATTATGGATACGGTGTCATGGGATATCCTACCTTCACCTTTGAGACGGATGATGAACAGTTTGTCCCCGGTTCCTTTGAAAATTTGAATGACCGATTGGGAGAAGAGATGGATGTGATGCGGTATTTGATCTCGAACGTGTGGTCCTGGCGCGCAAGATTGGATGTTCAATCTCTTCAAGTATCAAACGAGGAAATTTCAATCGACGTTACCAATCATGGACAAGCATCTACATCCAACACCTCCTTGCAATATGTTGACCCAACCGGTAATGCAATTTGGCAATCCGACTATTTCTCGGTGAACGCAACGAACTCTTCGATGGTAACGCTTGATGCGACCAATCTTTCCTTAACAAGTGATGGTACATGGGAATTGTATTACCAAGTGAGGGTAGTCGATTCATCACGATGGGTTTCTGAACCGATCAACTCATCTGTGCTTGAGATAGTTGAAAACGAAGAATCGAACTTCCTCATTGGATACGGCATCTTTAATCCGGTATCGATGATTGCTTGTTTTGTCATGGTCGCAGCCTTTGCTCAACGCTATGAACGCAAAGAGGAATGATTCGCATTAATTTTGGCAAGTTGCGCTGCGCGAGGTTTCAAGTGCCTCATCTCATAGGGACAGTTAGGTGAACCCATGAAAGTAAGCGTAAGCCCAGGCCACAACATCGACGGAACTCTAATCTTGCCCCTCTTACAAGGAAGCGAATGCGTCCCAGAATCACTTGAAGCAGGATTGCACACCGCTTTGAAGAGCCAAATTAACCGAATCCTCTCGGATGGGGATTTCAAAGCCAAAGCCAAATCCACGATGTCAATTATCGGCAGCGAAGGCGGAAAAGCAGTCATGGTTGGTCTTGGCAAAGAACAAGACGCGGACATTCATGCTTACCGCAAAGCGGGTGCTGCAGTAGTCGCATCACGTAAAAAGGCCCATGGAACTGATTTCACTGCGCGATTCAGTGGCGCATCGATTGAAGCCATGGGGGCATTTGTCGAAGGCATGATGCTTCGTGATTATTCGTATGACCACTACAAACTCAAAGACGATGACGATGATGAAGAAAAGGAAATCACCGTACGAATCAACTGTGATGAAGCACAAGAAAAGGAATTGAACACGCTCATTCAGAATCATGTAGGCGTTGTTTCAGGAGTACACCTGTCTCGAGACCTCGGCAACTGTCCTCCGAACGATATGTATCCTGAAGCATTTGCCGATAGAGCATGGGAATGGGCAAAACAGTACGATAATGTCAACGTGACCATCATCAACTATGACCAAGCAGTTAAGGCTGGAATGGGCGGTTTGGTTGCGGTAGGAATGGGTTCTGCTCGAAAACCTTGCATGGTCATCTTTGAGATGAACTCTGAAAGCAAAGGCCGAGGCCCAATGTTGGTTGGAAAAGGAATCACCTTCGACACCGGTGGTATCTCTCTCAAGCCTGGAGCAAACATGGATGAAATGAAGTACGATATGGGTGGTTCAGCCACCGTGTTTGGAACCATGGAGGCACTTGCTGCTACTGGATATGCAGGCAAGGTTACTGCAATCACTTGTATGGCTGAAAACATGCCGTCATCAAATGCTCAGCGACCTGGTGATGTCATCAAGACACTTTCAGGAAAAACCATTGAAGTTTTGAATACAGATGCCGAAGGCCGACTTGTACTTTCAGATGGTCTTTGGAAAGCGGGTGAATTCGACCCTGAATACATCATTGATTTTGCAACGCTTACCGGAGCATGCGTTGTAGCTTTGGGACACGAGGCTACAGGACTATGGTCCAATGACGATGATTTCCGAACTAGAATCCACGAAGCTGGAAATGCTGTCGATGAACTTGCATGGCCAATGCCTCTGCTTCCAGCATTTGAGAAGGAGATGACCGATTCAAAAATTGCAGACACACGAAACCTTGGCGCAGGACGTTATGGTGGAGCGAATACCGCTGCAGCATTCCTCAAGCAGTTCGTACCCAATCGAGGTTACAAAAAGGACGGAGAACAAATCACTTGGGCTCACATGGACATTGCAGGAACCTACTGGGGAGCAAAGACAAACTCCATGGTCGGTAATGGCGCAACAGGAGTCCATGTTCGAACCATTTACCATTTGATTACCAACGGTTGAACTCCTTTGAGTTGAAATTATGCATCGGCGGGCAACCATACCTGCTCGTATCAACATCATCGGTGAACACACCGATTATGCCGGTGGCAAGTCTCTAGCATTTGCAGTTGATGTTCACCTCGTGCTCGATGCCACTTCCATGATATCTGGCTTTGAGGGCGATCCTACAGTTGTCGAATTATGGCAAGCCGCAGGAGGTTGGCCTGCTCGTTTATCGGTTACCAGTTCAATTCCGATTGGTGCTGGAATGTCTTCATCCGCAGCATTATGCTTGGCGGTAACGCTGTGTGCCAACGGTTCGATGGGACCGCTTGAAGCATGCAAAGAAGCGCAAAGACTGGAACATGAAATACTCATGACTCCGTGTGGACTTTTGGACCAGATGGCAATGATGTTCGCCCAGGTGGGACATGCCAGTTTGCTTGACTTTTCTGAGCAAAGTGCGACCTCATTGGCAGTTCCTAAAGATTGGATTTTCAAACTCGTCGATTCCAAAATCCATCGTAAACTAAGTCAATCATCGTATTCATCGGAGGTCAGTACAGAAGTAAAGGCCTTGCATGTACATTCTGAAAACCGACGTGTTAAGCAGGCACAAGGTGCAACTGCAAAGCATCTTGGGCAACTTCTCAACGAATCTCACGCCTCTCTTCAAACAATAGGCGTGAGTCTACCCGAGGTTGATAAGCAGGTGGAAATACTACAGAGGTCACCTGGCGTACTAGGGGCGCGGATGATGGGCGGTGGATTTGGTGGAATGATTCTCGTGCTTGTTGAATCCGATGGAGTGCTACCTGATGTTCGACGATATACGCCATCACGAGGGGGATTCGTTGAGGAAGTCTTCGAGTAATGCAAGACCTTGAGGTGTGCCCATGTCCCAAAAGGGAGTTGAATCTACATGTACCGTTGCCTGACCGGATAATGCTTGGTAGACAGTCTCCTCCCAACTCCATTTCCCTTCTTTGCCGTATTTGACAACAGTTGATTTTTCGATAATGCTGGTGCCTGCTTCGTAGCCATTTAATGTGTTCTCCGTGCTGCTTTTCTTGTCGTAAATGACCAACTTTTGTTGTTCAAACTGAAGATTCATTTTGGAATGTTCTGTTGTTACAGTCATGGTCAAAGGAGATTGTTCGCGCATGTGTGTTTTTAGTAATTCGGCATAATCAATTGGATGGTAATCATCACCCCACACCATGATGAACCGGTCTTCTAACAAAGATTGAGCGTTCCAAAGAGCGCCACCAGTTCCAAGAGGTTTCTTTTCTTGATGGAAAGTCAGTGCCATTCCAGGATGTGTAATACCTTCGAACTGTTCACCAAGGTGGCCTGTGAGCACTAAAGCGTGCATGCATCCTTGTGCCTGTGCCCAATCAAGAATGTGGTGAAGCATCGGTTTGCCGTTCACTTCAATCAACGATTTGGGAGTTTTTTCAGATATATCTCCTAAACGGGTGCCTAATCCTCCTGCCATGACCACAAGTTGAGGGGTTGTATGCGCTTTCACAATCGCAGTATATTCGTGGCCGCTTTCTTTGAGGGTTCTCTTTTTTGTCTCAAAATCCACATGATATAATCCAAATCTTTGGTCATATCCTTCTGCCCATTCAAAATTATCCATCAAACTCCAGTGGTAAAACCCTCGCACATCTATACCGTCTGCAATGGCTTCAGAAGTGATGAGAAGATGTCTGCGAATATGTTCAGGGCGCATATCATCGTCATCATCTGCAACACCATTTTCAGTAACCAGAATAGGGATTTTGAGATTGGTGACCATGTCAAAAGCTCGACGAAGTCCTTCTGCATACATCGGATATCGAAAATCTGTTCTCTGCTCCCACGGTCGAATAAGTGGGTCAATCTCAACTTTTGTTGGCATGAACGGCGTGGTCAACAAATGGGTATAATAATTCACACCAATGAAATCACTGCTGCCTTGAAGACCTTCAATCCGTTTTGAGAAGAGTGCAGACGGTGGTTTGAATTTTCCAGTTCTCAGCGCCTTTAACCAGCATTGATTGAACATTCCATCAAGAATTTTCGCCTGCATCCAATGAAGGGGATTCCAACGCCGATAAGGATCAAAAATGTTGATGTTCTTTACCAATCCAATGTGGCATTTCTCTCCATTTTTCATTGCTTTGAGTGTACGGTAGCATTGTGCGTGAGCACGCATTAAGTTGAGCGACACCGTTCGAACTCGTTTGAACGAGCGAACACCGGGCGGGAACTCCCCTAAGACATACCCCATCGTTGCATAGACTGCTGGTTCATTGATTGTGCACCACCATTCAACACGGTCGCTAAGGTGTTCAAACATCATTGAACAAAACTTGACCCATCCGGTGATGTTTTCTTCTTTTTCAAAACCTCCACGTTCATCCCACCACAGGGGTTGAGTGAAGTGGTGTAAAGTCGCCATTGGTTGAATGCCCTGAATCAATAGTTCATCGACCAAATCCGAATACCACTGGATTGCTTCAGAATCGAACTGCCCTTCCTGCGGTTCGATTCTTGACCATTCGATTGAAAACCTGTAATGTGACACTCCGAGTTCTTTGATCAGTGTAACATCTTCTTCTCTTCGATTCCAATGGTCGCATGCATCTCCGCTCAATTGTTGACTTTTAGAACGAGGCTCAAAGGCAGACCAATTGTTGGTATTTCCACCTTCGATTTGGTGGGATGCCGTCGCCACACCCCACATGAACTCTTTGGGAAATGCACTCCCTTCTTTCAGGCAGCCGTAATCAACAGCCTCCCAATCTCGGTGCTCTTCGGTCCACATAGAATCTTCCAAGGGCTGTGGTGACAAGAGGGTTGCGTTACCCATACGCTAGACTTCACCTCGGTTCTAATCCAAGTCGGACTACGAGCCCATATGCTCTCCATGCCAAGAAACAAGTTTGCGTATCTCGATAAATGTGGTGAACAAGAGCAAAATCCGAAGACTGAACACCATGAAAATTTTCTCCAATCAATCTCACTACCGCTATGTTGGCATTCAAACTCAATATCTGGCTTTTTTACCCAATCTGCCACATAATGTCAAGCTCTAATTCCTCGTCGCAATGTGGGCAGAAACCGCTCAAATATTTTGACGCTGGATTCGATTCGTTGGAATGAAAATTGACCTGGGAATTCTGAAGACACAGGAACATCGAGGTGCGGATAGCGGGAGTCGAACCCGCGACAAGAGGTTGGAAACCTCCTATGTTACCACTACACCATATCCGCACGATGTGATGTTCATGCCACAAGCATCTCCTCTTTGAGGGAATCGGTCTAACTTTCACCAATCAAGGGGTGGGCGGCCGTGGTGGTGGTGGTGGAGGGACTTGCCCATCGATTCCAAAACCTTGTCGTACATGTGGTGGTTCGTTGATTCTGTTCATGCGGGCAGTAAGAACTTCACGAGCTCGCTCAGTACGTTCTTCTGCTATTCTTGCCTTTGCAGCATTACCACGAATCATCAGCATTCCCATCAGTGAGAACAGTACTAATGCACCGATCATAGCCTGTACAATCGGCATTTCCATTACTTCGTTTAGAGCGCTTGATTTATCGGTAACCAGTTCACTTTCATCGACAATTCGCGAATCGTAGATGGTTAAAATTACGGATTCTGAATCCATAGCTACATCGGAGCCAGGTTCCTTGATTGTGATGAATAATTGGTATTCACCTTCACTACGCCCTTCACCGTTAAACACCGCTACTTGTGTGTTTCCGGTAGTTTCAGTGAACGTGTAAACTTGAACCTGAGTTGAACTGATGATGGAGGAAATCGGTTGCCATTCTGCTCGTATTGTAACACCTGTGAGCACGCTTTCAATACTGCAACTGAACGAGAAGAAGTCTTCGGCGGCCAAGTCGAGTTCGAGTTCGTCCGGCGTACATGAAATACTACCTTCAGCAGCATTTCGGGCAGGGTCATCTGGCCAGTGGTCGGGACGAATTGCACCCGGAGAGTTGTTATCTCCAAATCCATCGCCATCAACATCAATCCATTGGCTTTTCTCATTCGGGAAAACATCTTCAACATCAGCGAACTTATCGCCGTCTGAATCGACACAACCAATGTTAGTTCCAAGTGAAGAAGTGCCAAATTCATCGGGGCAGACATCTCCATCTGTTCCGCCCACATTGTCGCCATATCCATCACCATCTCGGTCAAACCATTGGGATGAATCGTTAAGCCACAAGTCGTTGGTGTCACTGGCTCCATCGCCGTCTTCATCTGGACAGCCAAAGACGTCAAGCGTAGAAGTTCCTATTTGTGTTGTACAGTTATCTGGTTGACTACCGTTCGGATTGTCGCCAAACCCATCACCGTCAAGATCCGACCACTGGGTAGGGTCGTCGGGGAATGCATCTCCACTTTGAGAGGAACCATCGTTATCTTCGTCGTAGCAACCAAAGATATCTACATTCGAGTATCCTTCTACGGTTGGGCAGGAGTCCGGTTGGAAGCCGGACTGATTATCTCCATATCCATCGCCGTCTTGGTCAAGCCATTGTGATGGTTCTAACGGAAGGGCGTCTGCTCCGTCAGTAGCGTTCCAACCCGGTTGGCCGTTGAGAGGTAAGGTTGGGTCGGAGTATCCGTCACCGTCGGTGTCCGGACATGCTTTACGGTCTGCAGTAGAGTTTCCTGGTAAGTACATACAATCGTCTTCAAGGTCGTCAAACCCGTCGCCATCGGAGTCTTGTGTGCGTGTGGGGTCATTTGGGAAAGCATCGCTTTCGTTTGACATTCCGTCACCATCATCATCGATGCAGCCGAATCTGTCCAAAGTTGAATTACCGGCAACTCCGGGGCAAGCATCAGGTTGAGGTCCTGTGGCATTGTCTCCGTATCCATCGCCGTCTTGGTCAAGCCATTGATTTGCTAGGTTTGGAAGTTGGTCGAGCACATCGTCCCATCCGTCTCCGTCAGAATCCACGCAACCCATGCGTCCACCGTTGGTAGAATTACCCGCAACAGTTGGACAAGCGTCAGGATTGTTTCCACCGATATTATCGCCGAAACCGTCGGTGTCAACATCGGACCACTGCGTAGAATCGTTCATGTGTGAATCAATGATGTTGGCCCATCCGTCCTGGTCGTTATCTAAGCATCCAAGAACATTGTTTTGCCATGAATCACCAGTTTCATTGGGGCAATCGTCGGCCAACGTCCCTGAGGCGTTATCCCCGAATCCGTCACCGTCTGAGTCGGTAGATTGCGTCGGATCGGTCTTGAAAGCATCCGAACCGTTGTCGCTGGGAGTCCAATTTGGGTCCGAATCCGATACACCATCACCGTCAGCATCAGGACAGCCTACTCGGTCGACCGTTGAATTACCCCAGTACAGTGGGCAGTCGTCGTCGACTTGGTTGTCAAATCCATCGCCATCTTCGTCTGACCAGCGAGTTGCGTCGTTGGCGTGCGTGTCAGCACCGTTGGCAATGGTGAATCCTGAGTCAGGATCTGAATACGTATCTCCATCAGTATCAGGGCATCCATAGCGGTCAGAAGATGAGTTTCCGTTTACAGCAGGGCAGTGGTCGGGGAATACTCCAGATGGATTATCTCCGTATCCGTCAATGTCTGAATCTGCCCACTGTGATGGCTCATTAGGCCAAACATCCGCGTTGTCGTTAACGGTCCAAACTGAGCCGTTATTTCCTAGTGGGTCAGGGTCTGAATATCCGTCACCGTCAGCGTCAGGGCATCCATGACGGTCTTGTGTCGAATTTCCGCTGGTACTCAAGCACATGTCCGGATTGAATCCGGTGCTCTCATCGCCAAAACCATCGGAATCAGTGTCATTCCATTGAGTCTGAATAAGTGGGAATGCATCAGCACTTCCGACCGGATGTGCTGGCCAGTTTGAATCATAATCGGAGTATCCATCTCCATCACTGTCGGGGCATCCAAGTCGGTCGATAGATGAACGAGGTGCTGACGAGGCTAACCCGTCGTTAAGGCAAGCATCAGGGTTGTTACCTGACTGGTTATCACCATATCCGTCGCCGTCGGTATCGAGCCATTGTGTGATGTCGTTCGGGAAAGCGTCGGCTGTACCAGCAGGGTGTGCAAGTGCACTACCATCTGCGTCAGAGTATCCGTCACCGTCCGTGTCAGGACAACCGAGTCGATCGATTGTTGAGGTTCCAGCATTAGTGATGCATGAGTCGCTAGATGAAGCAGGAGGGGGGTTGTCGCCGTATCCATCAGAATCAGTATCGTTCCATTGTGTACTGTCACCTAGGAACGCATCTGCTCCATTGTTAACCAGCCATACAGAGCCATTAGTCCCGCTTGGGTCAGGGTCTGAATATCCATCGCCGTCTTCGTCAGGACAGCCGTTACGGTCGCTATTTGAGGTTCCGGGCACTGTCCGACAAGCATCAGCGCCCTGGGCAATCGTCCAACCGCCGAGATTGGATTCAGCATCCGAGTAAGTATCCATGTCAGTATCTACACATCCATAGCGGTCACCAGTCGATGTGCCTACATCAGACGGGCAACTATCTGGAGTGTTCCCTCCAGCGTTATCGCCGTAACCGTCTCCATCTTGGTCAAACCACTGAGTGGCGTCGTTGATGAACATGTCAGCTCCTTGCGCGATACTCCAGTTGAATGTTGGGTCTGAGTATCCGTCTCCGTCGGTGTCAACGCATCCCTTTCTGTCGATGGTTGAAGTTCCAAAGGTGTAAGCACATTGATCATCTTCGTCAAGGGTTCCGTCAAAGTCGGCGTCCTTGGTCAAATTGACAAGTTCATAATCCCCACTTACGGCGACGGAGAAAAATTGAGGCCCGCTAGGAACATTGGTGCCTAGGATATGGACTTCCCATACTCCTTGGGCAGGAGCATTAAACGTCAGACCTTTGAGATTGTTGACGTTATCAGAGAGGTTCGTCCAAACTCCACTTGGACTCTTGATAGCAAGGTCAACATCGTTGATGAGGTTGGCTGAAACGGTTGGACTGCTCACCGCATCATTGTAGGAAAGCATGACCTTCAGCTTTGGTGCGTTCGAAGGTACAGTAATGCTCCAACCTCTCTCTTCGCTTGTTGAGAGTGATTCACGGTCAACAAATGAGGAATTCTTAGCATCCCACATATTGATTCGTCCCCAACCTTCGTGATTGTTAGGGGCCGTTTCACCAGCGCCGTTGGTAACGTCGCTATACTGGCCCTCCATATCAACCGCAGTTGCAGCAAATACGCCCTTGACAAGTGCAGATGACGGG
>DAIUCF010000024.1:20109-25368 GCA_036846305.1 Candidatus Poseidoniaceae archaeon
CGGGTTTGGATGATTGATGTTTTCAATGAGGTGTTCGAGAAGTTGTGCAGTCGCGCCGGCGGCCACTGGGGTAGCCATACTCGTGCCGCTCATGTAGGTGTAGTCGCCACTGCCGCCGCTTGAACGTGAGCGAGTTGACAGAATGTTGGTTCCTGGAGCTGAGAAGTCAGGTTTGAGTCGTCCATCGTCGGTCGGTCCTCTTGATGAGAACGTCGCCATGCCAGAGATGTTGTTGGACGCCCACACAGGCCAGGCAGAGGAGCCTGTTGCGTTGGACCTGAAGTTTTCACTCGCACCGATTGAAATGACATTCTTTGCAGTAGCAGGTGCGCCCATGCTGTCCAAGTCGATCTCACCGTCGCTGTTACTATCGACTCCTTCGTTGGCCGCAGCATACATAATGACCAAATGGTCGTGTTGTAAAGCACTCGTATCCGATTGCATAGAACTCGTGGTGTAATAGCCTGAAACTGACGAGCCCCAAGAGTTGGTGTGGACTCGACTGCCGTTGCTGACTGCTAAATCAAACAGGTCTGCTAGGTTATTTGGAATCCCACCCAAATTACCGGCAGTGGCTCCAGAGCCGTATTCTAGCGAGTGAACCAGTAACCGGGCTTCAGGTGCCATTCCTTGGACATCAGGCCAAATAGTTCCGTCTCCAAGGACCGAACCTGCAACGTGAGTACCATGCCCATGGTCGTCTTCTGCTGTATCATCGCAAGACCCGGGGTTGGTAGGTCCAGTCCAAGTACATGCTGATGCAGGCAGAGGGAATGAAAGAATGCCCTTGATATGGTCTTTGAAATCGGGATGCATATTTGAGTTGTTCACGCCGTTGTCAAGACCGGTGTCTCCAACGGTGACTATAATTCCCGTTCCATCAACACCCGACCAACCGGCTTTAGCGCCGTTCATCATGGTGGTGTTTTGAATATCGTCGGTATTGATGATAGTGGCTGCAACATCGTTATTCACTCTAAAGTATGGTTTTGTTTCAATCCACTCGATGGATTCTTGCATTGCCATCCAAACAATCCCAGAGGTCTCAGCAATGACTGTAACAAATCGGTCAGAGTGTGAATCAAAGATGATATCGTTACGCTGAAGCATACCCTCGGGTAGTTCGTTGCCAGAAAGAACGATATTCACAATCGCTTTTCCTTCGACAGAATAAGGATTTTCAAACATTTTATTTTGCCCAGTAATACCGCGAATGAGGTCTTCTCGAACTTTATCCACGCCGTCGATTTGGACCAAACCTTCGACATTTAGGTCGGTTAAATCATCTGCAGAATGCCCGTCCAACTGGCATTGGAAGCCGTTTGGTGGGACATACGTATGACATTCAATTCCTGCATCAGCGAGTTGATAGAACCATTCGGTAGGAATTGGCAGTTGATGGGTAAGTACATACCACCCGTTCAACTTGGAATTTTGACCAGTCCACTCACTCCAATCGTCAACTGCGACAACACTAGCATCGCGGTAGAGGAGGTGAATCGAACCTGTGCCATCATCGGCATCGAACCATCCGTGTGCAATATCGGCGCTTGGCGTCAATCCAACGGAACTGAAAAGGTCCAAATCGGCGTCTGTTTCAACATCAACACTCGGCGCTGAAGAGGGTGCTGCGTAGGTGATCGGCGCCATTACTTGTATGAGCATCAGTGCGGAAAAAGTGATGGCACGCATTCGGCGAGTTGTCGTCATGGTCCAAGACAGACGCGACTCCCACATGAATGATTTGATTGCATGCCCGACCTACTTTCCGCTTGAGAGGGTTCAAGAGTGTCCGATTGTGGGAGGTGAATATGTCAAGGCGTTCCAACCGAGGTATCAAGGTCGAATCTCTAGCGCCCGAGCAACTTAATGAGGAAACTCAAGTATTTGGAAAGCAGATTTGGCGTGTCTTGCCTTATGCCAAAAAGTACCCTCGGAGAGTGATGAGTGGTATTTTTGCCAACATGGCAGCACGTTTTTTCGATTTGATGCCACTCGTAGCGATCGGCTTTGCAGTAGATTACTTCACCTCCGATTCAATGTCCGGGCCGCAATTGATACAGGACGCAGTCCTCGCCATTAGCAGCGATCCAGCTGTCGGTTACGGCGCACTAGTGTTCCTCGGCTTCCTTTGTTTGGCCATATTCCAAGGGATTTCAGAATACTCTTGGCAAACTCTGGGTTACAAAATCCAGCACGATTTGAGAATGGATGCGACCCGCTCATTGATTGCGATGGAGGCCTCATATTACGACAGCCGTCAAACAGGCCAAATCATGTCGGTACTATCCAGCGACGTTAACCAGTTAGAGGACATTGTTTCGGACTCATCCACCTCGATTATACGGATAATCGTCACCTTTGCAGGTGCTTTCTTTATCCTTCTCTCAATGTCTTGGAAACTTGCAGGGTTTTTGTTTGGTCCAATTGTTTTGATTGTCCCGATTGTGTACTGGTTTACCACCAGTGTACAGCGCAAATATCGTAAGCAAAGAGAATCTACTGGAGACATTCATGCGGTGCTTGAAAACCTCATTTCAGGAATCTCCGTAGTCCAAGCATACAACGCCCAAGCATGGGAAACGAACCGTGTCGCTCGGGAATCCGGTTCCTACCGCGACCAAGCAATGGGTGCCAGCAAGGACCGAAACCGATTTGTTCCTATGATTTATGTTGTTGCTGGAATCGCATTTGGCCTCTTGGTTACTGCGGGTGGTTTCTTGGCCAAAAACGGGGAAATTAGTACTGGTGAACTGGTTACCTTCCTTCTCATCAGTACCCGTATGACTATGCCGATGTTCATCTTAGGGGTTCTAGTGAATCAACTCCAGCGTGGTGAAGCCGCTGCGAGTCGAGTGTTTGCAGTCGTTGACTTAGAACCGAAAATCACCGATTTAGAGGATGCAGTGGAATTACATGATAACATTCAGTCCGTCGAATTCAGAGATGTCCACTTTACATATCCAAACACGTCAGTTAAGGTTCTAAGCGGTATTTCTTTCACCGCTAACGGCGGAGATTTCGTTGGAATCATGGGCCATACAGGTGCCGGCAAAACAACGATACTCAAACTGTTGATGAGATATTATCTTCCCGACAGTGGTACTGTGTTAATCAACGGTGAGCCTATCAGCAATTATACTCTTGATTCAGTTCGAGATAAGATTGGATTTGTTAGCCAAGAGCCCTTTTTGTTTTACGGCACACTCAAAGACAATGTTTTGTATAACCAAGATGCAGACGACGCCGCCCTAGAAGTGGCCTTGCGACTAGCAGGTGCATGGGATTTCGTAGATGACTTAGAAGATGGGATCAGCACGATGGTTGGTGACCGAGGTGCAAAACTAAGCGGTGGGCAACGTGCCAGAGTATCGCTTGCCCGTGCCCTGTTGAAGCAACCTAGTCTACTTATTTTGGACGAAGCCTCAAGCGCACTCGACGCAGAAACTGAGCGAAGAATACAAGAGAATCTACTCGCAAGTGGAAGTGATAGAGCGACCATTGCTGTTGCTCACAGATTGAGTACGATTCGAAACGCCAATGAAATCCTATCCATGGTAGACGGTGCGGTTGTCGAGCGAGGAATACACGACGAACTGGTTGCAGCCGACGGAGTTTATGCCAGCCAATGGACAATTCAAACTGGTGATATGGCAGGTCTTTCGCCCATCGATGAATCCTAGAGCCGTTCTCGAATTGGCCGCAATATTGTGGTTTCGGCAAAACCTGTTTCTTCGTGTTTCATCATCCTGTCTCCGAAAAGAATCCCCATCGAAAGTAATACGAACAACGGAATTCCGATGATAAGTGCCCATAACGCCATTGACAAATTGTAGAGGAAAACACTTTCCATGACCTCGGAAACGATGATGATTGCAACAAACAACAGCACGCGTAGCACGACCAAACTGAATCGGATCAGAGCCCAAATTTCCTCTTCATCGGTTTTGTTATCTGGCGAGTCTAAAGCCGCAATTCGTTCATGAATGCGACTCGCCATGAGTGTCTTTGATGTTGAATCAATCAAATGCTTTACCCTTAGAAGTGGGTTCCAACAGTCGATTTCCAGAGTCCTAGCATTATGCCGTTCTGACTCTGTCATCAATTTGGGATCCTTCACCAGCTCTGCCACCAGTTCGTCGAATCTCTCTCCACGCTTTGATGACGCCTTGTCCGTAAGCCCACTGCGCTAAGAATACAAAGAGGGGTGCGAGGAAAACGGTTCCTAAAGAGCGGTGCGGAGAGGTTCCAATTGCAGCGCCTAGCCAACTGATTGCAATATAGACGCAAATCAGACCCAATGGTATGTGGAATGCAACTCGAGAAAGATTCCACTCACCAGAAAGTGAGAACCAAAGGTCGGAATCAGCACCCCCGGTGAGTCCACCGTACAGCATTGCTAGCAATGCTGAGACCACCAGGACTGGGAAGAATCCAATGGCTGTATGCGACCAAGCCGAAATTTCGGGCCATCGTTTGTTTGCCACCATTCTGGTATATCCGTAATTTCGCATTTGTTTCATGTACGGTTTGAAAGGAAGTCGTCGACGGTGGGGCATGACGTTTGATGGGTCAATGAACAGTTTGTGGCCAGCACGCTGAATCTTGGCATCCAATACCACATCTTCAGCCCCTATGCACCCGGGTTCAAAGAAATCAACTTCTCTGAGGTTTGCCATGCGATGAGCACAGTTAACGCCAGGATTGTGAGTAATTGGCACCAATTCTCCTTTGGGTTGAGCGCCGTAACGAGTACCTGCAGTCATGAATTTCGTACAAAATGCGACGTCTGCACATTTAGCCCCGAACGGGTCATCATCGGGAGCGAAGTTTGGACCACCTACTGCTCCAACCTCTGGGTCTTTGAACCATCGAACTAACTTCTCGACCCAGTCAAGAGGTGGAACGGTGTCGTCATCGGTGAACAACACGAGTTCATGGTCCATTTGACGCAGTGCGAAATTACACGCATCAGCACGGTTTCGAGAGGGGTCGTCTATCCATGTTGCACCGTATTTTTCACAGACTTCTTTGGTATTGTCTTTGGATTTTGAATCAGAAATGACAATTTCAAAGTCGGAGTAGGTTTGTTTAGACAGGCGTTCAAGAACAATATCAAGTTCCTCTGCGTTGTTTATGGTTGGAATCAAAACGGCAATTTTGAATGCTTTGCCGTCTTCTTTGAGCAGCGGGGACACGGAGCCAGTTGCTTCGCCCATGGTCGGTGGAATCCGACCGCCCATATCAAGGCAAGGGAAA
>DAIUCF010000025.1:0-24385 GCA_036846305.1 Candidatus Poseidoniaceae archaeon
GAATGGGTTTTTTTTTTAAATAGGGGAGGTTTGCACCAATCATGACCGATGATAACAAGGCTAATGGTGGCGACCAACGGGCGCTCATCAAATTTCTACTTGAAAATCGTTCGACTGTGAATTATCTATCCATTTTGATGATTATTTACGCAGTTTGGGCCACGATTGAAGTTCTTACCAATTCAGTTGGCGCAACATGGTGGCCACCTGAAACAGGAATTGCTTCATCAGAACTGTTCAACAACCCAAGCAGTTCTCAAAACATCAACAACGGCTGGGTTATTGCATTGGGTGCAATATTTGGCACGGTTGGCGTTATGATACAGTATTTCTACCGCGCAGCACCGTATGTTGATGCTTCTATGCAAGCAACAGCGGCTTTGATTATTTCTGCAGTTAAAGAAGAAGAGATTCAAGAATCTGCTGAAAAACTCGCAATTGAAATGGTTGCAGAGGCGGAAGAAGAAGCAGCAGCAGCAGAAGAAGCTGCAGCAGCAGAAGAAGCACCGGCTGAAGCCGAAACACTTCCGGATACAGAGGAATCTGCATCCGAGACCGTCGACACTCCATCATCGTCGACAGAAGATGACGAACATCGAAAGAAATTCTAAGGTGAAAAATATGTGGGAACATCGATCAGTATCAAACAAAGCGTACGTAGAATCAAAGCAAATGCGGCCAAGCGAAACTTATGTCCGTTTGATGGACATTGTCGAGGAGGCAGTATCAAAAGCTCAAGTAGACGAATTCGATCATGAGGCGTTTCTCAAATACGTCCCTCAAAAAGGTCCTTGGGAAGAGTTGCCACAGTCCGACACCACCAAATCAGACCCCCGAGTCAGGTATATTGGGCCTGCCCGCGCTCGTCTTCTTAACACCAATTTGATTTTAGGTTCAACTTGGATTGAGGCAGAACGATTCAAGTTTGAACGCCGAATCTCGAACGTTTCAGAATTCCTCAAGCAGAAGACTATTGTTAATGCAAACATGTGGACTCCTAAACAATTGTCGACAACTCAAACCCTTTTCTTTTGTTCCACAGGCGATGAAGAACGCATGGGAGGCTCTTTCCTAACTGGTGATGGACCTGGTGTTGACCATCCGTTCCTTGGTTCGAAAGAGGGAGAAGAGGCAGAATGGGAACCAATTCTTTGGGGCCTAGGTCACCGAGGCGTCGTGCCAGACTCCGACCCATTGGACCAATGTTATTACCCATCATTGATGCATCGTGGTGTATCGTTTAACAACAGACTTGGGTGGACACGCTACTCTCCAGCCGGATTCGGAAAGGATGCAAGCGGCTACATCATGACTCGGCCGGGAACTTGGATTTGGCCAGCAGTCAACGGCAACCGTGAATCGCCAACAGCATTCAATCTACTTGTCAACCTTCCAGACCGCCGTCTCTCATTCGGAGAAGAAGGTATTACTGATGTATTCATGACGACTGGAAAGACCTCTCTTTACAGTTTGATGGGCATGATGAGTTCTTCTACAGTTCGCCAGATGTTTGGTGCTGGGTCTGAGATGGTTCCTCTAGAATTCCACTGTATCGAACCTGGACTGGATGAATGGATTGCTAGTGCAAGCGATGAAGACAAGTATGCGCGATTGTTTGAGGTCTGCGCCTCCTTTGGATACATGTTGACCGACCCATGGATTGGTGGACTTGGTGGCGGAGCTAAGCGACGTAGACTACTTGTTTATCCACGCGACCAAGGCAACCTGTTGACTTGTGTTAACGCAAGTCAAGTTGCAGACCACGCCCTCAAATCGAATTATGAATCGACCGTCTTCACAAAACTAGACCAGGCTGACTTCATGAACAGAGTCACTCGCCGATTCAAGGCATATGCAGACCTTGTTGCCGCAAGCGATGTTGCTCAAGGCTCTCGTTGGATTAGTCAAGCTGACTTCCATGACGGTGAGAAAAAGCAAGTTGGACCCAATGTCCACTCGATTCTTTCCGTTCGCGGTTACGATGTAATGAGTATGGACGAGTACATCCAGACCTTCAACGATATTTCCGCAGCACCTGACCGCTTAATGCGCCGCTGCGTTCAATCGATTGCTACAAACGCATTGAAGACCATTTACCCACTCTCCGATCTCGGAGAAACGGCTGATGCGGCTCCATATTCACACATCTTTGCATCAAAGGACGACAACCCGATGGTCTACTACACCGACATCCGTTTCATCGTACCAACGTCGATTGACAAGCTACGAAACATTACCGGAGCACGCGGAGCAGACCGTGGACGCATGCGAGAGGCATTCAATGCATTGACCAATGCCGACCCTATGACCAGCCTGTCCATTCAAGATGTCTGCTTACCGTTCCTTGCTGACATGGGTGAAGATTCATGGCAAACCGGCACAGGTCTAAACGAAAACGAAATTATCGTTGAAGTGACTATGGCTGTTAACCCAGCCCTCGTTTGGCGCTCATTGCTTGAACCTGCAACCAAGGAAGTTTTCGACTTACCGAAAGGTAACCAAGGAACAGCTGCAAATCTCTGGGGAGATATTTTCATCGAAAATGAAACACTCCATTCCCGTATGCAGAAAGACGGCCTTGGGCACTACCTGCGATTGTTGAAACTCGCATTCCACTGGGCCAACGATGAATCACGTAAGATTCACGGATTGAAGAAGTGACCTCGTTGATTGTAGAGTTGATGACACGTGTCGGCCGCCCTCAATCTTACAGAGATACTTTCATCATTACAAGATGAAATTACTGTTGATGGTTCAATTACGACAGAACACCGTTCTTTCTACACCACTTTCCGTGCACAGCTTGACTCACACCCCGGAGCATTCCTTGCGCCTGATATTCAGCGCTTGATGGATAAGGCAAGAACCGAAATGGTTGGAGAAATTTCTGACGATGAGTTCCAGTCCTTTACCAAAGCAGTGCTCTCCAAAATCAGTACGAAAGAACTTCTTGAAATCGAAACAAAAGAAGCAGCTGAAGCCCGATCTGCAGAGAAGGTTGCAGAAATGATTCGTGTAGCAGAGGAAGAGGCTAGAGAAAAAGTACGTGAAGAGTATCGCCTAAAAGCTGAAGCCGAAGCACGTGTGGCTAAAGAGAACGCTCCAGTAGTTGCTGAGCCAACAACCGAGGAATTAGAATCCCTTGTTCAGCAAAAAGCTAGACTTGCAGAAGAAGAAGCCCGACTTGCCATAGAAGAGGCTGCCAAGCAGACCGAAGAAGCAGTTCGGAAGGCAGAGGAAGAAGCAAGAGCGGCTGCTGAAGAGGCTTCTAAACAGGCTCAAGAGGATGCTAAACAGGCTGAAGAAGCAGCAAAGCAGGCTGAAGAGGCCGCTCGGATTGCTGAAGAAGAAGCAAGGGAACAGCAACGTATCGAAGAGCATGAAAAAGCTCTCGCTGAAATCGAGGCAGTAAAGCGTGCGGCCGAAGAAGAAACAGCGCGAATTAAAGCCGAAACGGCTACACAAATCCGTGAGGCTCAAGAAGCAACTCAACGAGCTGCAGATGAAGCCGCTCGACATGCTGAGCAAGAAGCCGCAAAACTGCAAGCAGAGGTTGAACTTGAAGCGGCAAAGCAGCAAGCAGAAGCTGAACTTGAAGCCGCTAAACAGCAAGCAGAAGCTGAACTTGAAGCAGCTAAACAGCAAGCAGAAGCAGAACTTGAAGTAGCCAGACAACAAGCCGCAGCAGAATTACAAGCCGCCGAAGATGCAGCTAAACTTGCTGAGGAAGAACTTGCCCGTCAACAAGCTTTGGCAGCAACACCTCTTGTGGAACAACTAGCTGAACCGGAACCGGAACCCGAACCTGAAGATTTTGGCAAAAAAGAACTTCCAGACCTCCCCCCCCCTCAAGGAGGTGAGTCCCTTCAACCCGTTAATGATGAAGAAGATTCGAATGTGCTTCTTAAAGTAGCCATAGTTGCTGCATTTGGAATAGTTCTTGCATCAGGGTTTATCTTCCTATTGTGACCAAGAACTTTGTTTCCAGTAACAGCAAGCCTTGTGTTGCAATTCGGGTCTAAGAAAGGATTCATTTATGCCTCTTGTTTAGGTCAAATCAATGGCTCAACCCAATGACGGTTCAGGACGAGCCCCCGTGGCTATCGTCCGCCCTACAACTTCTGTTACCAGTGGCCTAGCCGTTACGCAAAAATTAGTGAGTGCATCGGTTGCGTTTGGAGATTTACTCAAGGGCACATTTGGCCCAAACGGATTGGACAAGATGATGTACAAAACGTCTGGCGATACAGCTGTAACCAACGATGGAGCAAAGATTGTTGCTGAATTGCTGGTAAAACATCCTGCAGCTAAAGCCTTTGTTCAATTGGCGGAATCTCAAGAAAATGCTTGTGGCGATGGTGTTACGGGGTGTTTGTTACTTGCCAGTGAGTTGATGAGGGAAGCAGGCCGCTTGTTGGAGAAAGGCCTTCACCCCCTGCTCTTGGTTAAAGGCTACCAAACCGCTCTTGAGACCACCCTTTCAGTTCTTGAAGAACGTGTCGAAAACATATCCCCATTCGATACAGAGCGTTTGGTTTTGGTTGCAAAAACAGCAATGTCTGGCACTTCAGCTGAATCGCAAAGCAACCACCTTGCTCAGTGCATCGTTCAGGCGGCTCAAACGGTAGCGGGAAAACTGGACGGCAATCTTCACATCCGCACTCAAGATGTTCGTATGACAAAGCGTGGAGTGGGCAGTATTGCAGATACAACACTTGTCAAAGGTCTCATACTTGAGAGAAAGTTTGACCTCGACCGAATGCCTCGACATTTACCCCAAGGGGGTATCGCAGTACTGTCGTGCCCAATCGCGATGGAAAAGAGTAGTAGGGATTCTGAAATTGAGATAACCTCTCCCGACCAGTGGGTGGCGTTCATGGAGGCGGAAGAAAAGCTGCTTGAGAAAAAGGCACAAGCAATTCTCTCCACAGGTGCATCAATAGTGGTGTGTGCTGAGGAAATAGACCCCCGAATTCTTCATCGGTTTGTTGACTCTGGTTTATTCGCTCTTGGGGGATTAGAACGCTCGGGGGCTGAGGATGTGGCTAAAGCATCCGGGGCACAAATGGTAGATCACATCGACGATCTTAATCAGCATGCACTAGGCCACTTTGAGGCAATGAATGTTGAAATCTTTGAAGGTGATGAAATACGTAGAGAACGCCTACATCTCTCATTTGGTTCAAACGCTGGACTAGCTACGGTTGATGTTGGGGGTGGAGATGGTGTTGCGAGCGAGGAAGTGATTCGTGGCCTCTACGATGCTCTATGTTCAGTAACAAGTGCAATGGAAACGGGGGAAATACTCCTTGGAGGCGGCAGTTTGCATATCGCAGCGAGTTTGGCAGTCAAAGATGTTGCTGAACAGCACAGTGGACGTGAACGTCTCGCCATGGATGCTTTTTCCCGGGCTCTTGAAGCCATTCCTTCAGTTTTAATTTCAAACTCAGGCAACGATCAACTTGACCGGTTGTTGGAGTTGCGCTCTCAACACCGTCAAGGCAATACCGATTACGGAGTCTCCGAGGATGGACTATGTTCACCAATTTCTCTTGCTTGGTCAAGTGCAGAAACGCTTTCACATGCACTACAAGCGGCTTGTGAAACTGCATGCGGTCTTTTGCGAGTTGACCAAGTCATATCAGCACGCGGAGATTAACCTAGCAGCCGCACCATCGCGCTGCGTCAATATGTTCAATATCATCGGACTGATGCATACGATAACGGGAATCTCAATGAGCGCCACCGATGCCCCAACCCCCCGTGCCTTACTCAGCGTCTATGACAAGACAGGAATAGTTGAATTTGCAAAATCACTTTTACAACTTGGTTTCGAATTGGTTTCGACTGGTGGAACCGCTCGTGTACTGCGTGATGCTGGCCTTCAGGTCGTAGGTGTGTCGGATGTAACCGGCCACCCCGAGATTTTTGATGGCCGTGTTAAATCCCTTCACCCAGCGATTCACGGCCCACTTCTTGCACGTCTAGAATCGGAAAGAGATCAGGTTGGATTGAAGGAATTGGGCTATCCTCCAATACAAGTAGTTGCTTGCAATCTGTATCCATTTTCCGCAGCAGCAGCCCAACTACCGCCACTGGAAGACTCGGATTTACTTGAGATGATTGACATTGGAGGCCCAACCATGGTTCGTGCATCTGCAAAAAATCATCGAAATGTTTTGATTGTGTGTAATCCAGAAAGGTATTCAGAGGTCGTTTCGCAACTGTCACTTTCAAACGGCGCAGAATCGTTGCCTATGGATCTGCGTCGAAGCCTAGCACTCGATGCATTTGAGCATACAGCCGCTTATGATTCAGCTATTGCCGACGAACTTCACGCACGGTGGGTTGGAAGGCCTGAACACAGTGATGATACCGGAGAACAAACTGCACGCCTACCAAGCACATTATTGGCATCTGCAGAAAAGACATTTGCCCTTCGATACGGCGAAAACAACCACCAAGCAGCGGCGATGTATACTGACCCTCGAGAGTTTGGACGGCACACAACTTTGGCAACGGCCCTTGTCGAGGGTGAAAAAGACATGTCGTACAACAACTATTCAGATGCTGACGCTACGCTAAGACTGTGCCGCTCACTTTCAACCGATGAATGGCCAAACACGCCTCACGCATGCGTGATTGTCAAGCACAACAATCCATGTGGTGCTGCTTTAGGAGCAACACAAAGAGAAGCATATGACGCTGCATTAGCGAGCGACCCAGAGTCTGCATTTGGCTCGATCATCTGTTTCAACGAACCCTTGGAAATTGAAACCGCTTTAGCAATGGAACCCCTCTTCATCGAAGTTTTAATGGCGCCATCGTACGCAGAAGAAGCGAAGCGAATAGTTATGCAAAAAAAGAATCGTCGAGTTTTGACGATTGACTCTCCAGATAATAGATTATCATCTCTTACCCGTACCCTCGTGCGAAAACCGATTGAAGGAGGGTGGTTGGTTCAAACAGAAGAACCACCAGTTATTGATTGGGATAAAGCCGAAGTTGTTACGAAAAAGGCACCTTCAGAAGAGGAAATAGCGAGTATGAAATTTGCAGTACGTGTTTGTGAACAAGTGAAGTCCAATGCGATAGTGATGGTCCAGGGTACAGCCACCGTTGGCATTGGCCCAGGTCAGACAAGTCGCGTTGAAGCAGTTCGGATTGCAGCTCGACGTGCCGGGGATAGGGCAAACGGCTGCGTACTAGCTTCAGATGCTTTCTTTCCCTTCAAAGATGGATTGGAGCAAGCAGCGCGTGCCGGCGCTTCTGCAGTTGTTCAACCAGGAGGTTCCATTCGTGACCAAGAAGTAATTCAGGCAGCGGACGAACAAGGAATTTCGATGCTGTTTACCGGCCACCGCCTTTTCCGTCATTAAAGTACATAAGGAAAAAATCTCTTTATTCGGTAGTTGGAGTCTTCCAACCAATCCACCATACACCAATTATTGCGAGTATTGCGATTAACGCTTGCCCATACCCCGGGTCTCCGGCTTGTGTGAGAAGATATATTGAAGCCCCAGAAGCGATACAAACAATTCCACAAATAACCACCTTTGAGTGGAATGGTAGTGATTTTCCATTTTTGTAGTATTCAACCAACACATTTCCAAACATTCTGTTGGACAAAAGCCATCGAAACATTCTCTCACTTGAACGGGCATAACAGTACGCAGATAGTACGAGCCAAGAGGTGGTTGGTAAGCCGGGAAGTAACACGCCAACCCCGGCTAGCACTACACCAAGGCTGCCTATTGTTATCCAAATCCCTCGAACAAACGGATTTCGCGAGGGTACATGCTGGCTCAGGATTTCTTCAACCAATTCACTTTCACTCATGCCCGAGTAACGATTTTTGAGTGATTGATTCATGGATACCCCCACTCGATGATAACCAGCCATCAATCGCCAATAAAGGAATGGGCATGCTCATGCGAAGAACTCAAGTTCATCACACCCTACGATTCAGTATGAGCAGGTTAACCGGGCCATTACGCCAAGGGTCAGCCACTCACCCAGTTCGGTGTGCCATTTTCATCTCAGGCTCAGGCTCGGGTATGCAGTCGATGCTGGAACATCAAGAAAGAAACCCTTCTTGCGGCCACACAACCGTGGTTGTTGTTTCAGACCAAAGCGGGGCTTCCGGACTATTGAAAGCAAAAAACCAAGGGGTTGAAGTACGGGATATTCCTCTCCCTGATTCATTAACTGGTCTAGAACGCCGTTTGGAACATGAATCTTCAATTCAAAAAATTCTTGACGAATTCGATGTAGAATTAATCCTGTTGAGCGGCTACATGCGATTAGTATCGCCTCAATTTGTAGAGCACTGGTCTCCAAGAATCATTAACATTCACCCATCTCTTCTACCCTCGTTTCCAGGCGCTCACGCTCATAGAGATGTGCTTGATACCGATGTGAAGGTTTCTGGATGCACTGTTCATTATGTTGACTCTGGAATGGATACGGGCCAAATTTTAGCACAACGGCGAGTTCCCGTTTTCCCTAACGACACGGAATCAACGCTTGCAGAGCGTGTTAAAATCGAAGAACATCGTTTGTATCCTTTAGTCATCGACCAACTTGTTGGTCATCATATCCATCCAATGGAAAGTTGAAATTTTTCATTTGATATGATTGGGAACCCATATTAAGACTTGGCAGATGTGAAAATAACGAACGTATTGTTCCGTCAGAATCCCCTATTTTGAAGTCTTTGGGACAATTTGCAAGCAATGGCTGACGTTTATTCAGTTCATCTAATGGCACTGCCCCTTTGCTTGATAACAACAGTAGCAACCCATCTCTTTCCAATTGAAAAGCATCGCAACAAATCAACTGTATTGGGCCAACGAGTTGTTTGAATGCCCATTGAAGAACCTCCGAGAGATTATGACAATGTATCGGATCTGGCCATACTTCACCTTCAAACATAGACTGGCGCTCGATTCCACCACACAAGACGATGCATCTTGAAACCCCACATTCTTGGACAATGTGCTGCAAACGCCGTACGCCACCGTACATTTTGGCTTTATCAATCCCCATGCGTGAACTTTTACCACCGGCTAAAAGTAGCACTGTAGTCATATATTTCCCTCATGTAAGAGATTCTAACCCGTCAAGTGCAGATTCTAGTTCTGAAAGCAGACTTCGAACACGGTCCAGCAATGCTTTCCGCTCCCGACTTGAACGTGCTTCAGGCAACCATTCCAGAAGTCTACGAACATCTTGTGCATCCCGAGCAACGGTCCATTGTAAAACCGACTCCATTACGGGGTCATCAGTGGGTAGGAAACGTTCGCTCATACAGCAATGCTAGCCGAACAAGGGCTTCAATTCTCCTGCGAAAGGAGCTTATTTCGTATTCTTTCGAATAACTCTCCACCTGCGGGAGCGGTCGTGATAACCGGTCTCAAGCCCCCAACATTTCCCGCTCGTAGTGAAGCGAACAGAACCGCGACTTGATGCCAAAGTTTACTCTGTACAGCCATTGCTTTGAGCCACGCATCGTCCGGAACTTCATGGCCCCCCCTTCTCAACTCTTCACCAATTTCAAGCAGCGCACCCAACGGTTCTTGTTCGCCAAACATATGGATCAACGCCATCCAAGGAGAGACTCCAAGTTCTTCCTCTGACATATTCGCAAGCAGCAGTCCGACAATCACCAAATCCTCTTGGCCATGCCTCTTCCACAAAGCGGGTATCAGTTTCGCAATTCTTCTCGGTTTATTCTGGCCGCTGGTAAGAATCCATGATGCTATATCTCGTAATACTGGGTTTGGACACCCGTAGTGGAACGAAAACCCCCCTGAATTCGCTAACAAGTCTGTCGATGGTTTTGACATCATTCCGGGGACTCCGGCAGAGTATGCGCCACGCAGAAATTTCAACAGTTTTCGATTTGAGCGTGGTAATTTTGACTTAGGCTCTCCGAGGTAATGAGTCACTTTTTCATTCACTTCGACCACCATCAGTGGCTTTTTTTCTGACAGTATCAAATAAATCTCCGACTAATCCAACAGAATCGCGAAGAGTATGTAACATCTTATCGACAACACCGGGGTCCTCGAATTTTTCTTTGACGATTTCTCTTAGTCGTGATTCAATGCTAGCATGCTCATCGTCATCGATTTCGAAAGCGGATCGTAGATGGGCTAAAACACGGAATTCGTCACGAGAAAGTGACGCATTCACAATAGCAACTTCAAACACTTTAGTGTATATGTCTCGAGCATTTTCCCTTGAGACAAGCTCTCCGGGGTCCGATTCTTCATCATTTTGTATGGCTCTGTAGATTTCAGCGGGTTGCTCAGCATTGAGTCCCAAAGCGCTCGCCAGTTTGATTGTGAGACGCTTCTCTTCACGGGTTAAGCGTCCATCGAGGAGCATAACCTCCACGGTGGAGCGAAACACATCTAAGTTGCGAGAAGTTGAGGTCGTCACGCGTTGGGGTAAAGCGCTCCTCTTCTTGAATCTCTTGTATGATAAAAGTGATTTTTGTGCTTGAAATATGTAAGAGCATTCAAAAGGTATCGGCCTGTCGGAGGTATATCCACATCCTTTTCAAGCGTCGTGACTTTGTCATAAGCGCAACAAGTGAATGATGGGCTACGGCCCATTTATTTGTGAAGAAGGTGTCGATAGAAGGAGAAATAAATATGGCTCGAAAACACAACTCAGGAGGTCGCTCAGGCGGCTCAAAGCAAGGCAAGGCAATGAAATATCAAATCCGTGCCGATATCAAAGTGAACGGAACTGTCCAGCGTAAGGACATTATTGGCGCAATTATGGGGCAGACTGAAGGTTTGCTTGGCGACGAATTAGAACTGCGCAAATTGCAACGAACTGCACGCATCGGACATGTCGATGTTGAGACCGAATCAAAAGGCGGTAAAGTGCACGGACTCATCCTGATTCCAAGCAGCCTTGACAATGTTGAGACAGCAATCATTGCTTCAGCACTCGAAACAATCGATCGGATAGGGCCCTGTAATGCCATCATTAAAGTTCTCGAAATCCAAGATATTCGAGCTACAAAGCGAACAGCAGTAGTAGACCGAGCAAAAGAATTGTTGCTTAATTTGGTCAATTCTGGTGAGGCCGCATCAAAGACAATTATTGAGGAAGTTCGTTCAGTAATGACTACTGGGACTGCAACCAGTTTTCACGGACTAACCTGCGGACCAAATGTTGAATCATCGTCATCACTTATCATTGTTGAAGGTAGAAACGATGTTCGTAATCTGTTGAATTGCGGCGTTAAGAACGCCATTAGTGCAGACGGCGCCGGTAGCATGAAGCAGGAACTCATTGATTTGGCGAATGCCAAGGAAACCGTGATACTCGCTATTGACGGGGATCGCGGTGGTGAAATGCTGTTTAGTCAGTTGATGGATACGCTAAAAGTCGACTTCGTTGCTCAAGCACCTGTTGGCCAGGAGTGGGAGCTTCTTCCACAGAAAACAGTCACGAAATGCTTGTCTATGAAAATAGAAGCCAAGAAATTCGCTCATACTCTGAGCAAAAAGCAAGCCGAAGATGACCAGAAGGCAGGCGTACCGGACAAAAACTGGGCAGAGGAAATGGGCGAGGTTTACGAATCCCCCGAGGCTCCTGCTGAAATCCAGGAAATGTTTGACCACCTCGACTCGCTTGAAAAGAACAAGGCAGTCTTTGTCATGGTCGATGGTACCGTATCCGAGCCAGTAGGGCCTTCAACCCTATCAAAAGCCGCAGGCAGTGCCGATGGCGCTGTTGCAATAGTATTCAATGGACCAGTAAGTGGACGAACCCTTGAAATTGCATCAGAATCTGCAATTCAAACGGTTATTGGAACAAAGGCTGGAAAGGATTACTCAGTACGTGGCGACGTACAGTCATGGCTCGCCGAAACTCATCGTTGAGATTAAGTTAGATTATCTATAACCTGCATCTTCGCTTGTCCATGGGCGAGGACGGTGCAGCAGAGTGGCCGGATGATGATGCAGACCCGTTTGGAGGCATCACTCATGACACGCAAGTCTCAGAGGAATCGGTTGAGGAAACCCCCTCTAACGAGGACAAACCCTCACTTAAACTTGAATCGATTGAACCGGCTGAACCATCCAATGAATTGGAATCGGTTGTTGACAAGACTGAAGTCCAATTTGTAGAGCTCCAGCCCAATGTTGCAGAAGGATGGACTCTTCCAGTTCGCGCTGCCCCCCTCTTGCACCAGTTTCATAATGAAGAAGTCACAGAATTTCCGTTACAGCAGACAGTGGATGGAAGAGAATCGGTTTCATTAATCGTCGATGACGATTTACTACGAATCATTGAAACTCGACTGGATCCAGATGGCCAACGTAGGATGAAAGTCTCTCTATCGATGATGAGGGAAATTACGGGATTTAAGCACCACCATAACCAATTATTGCACAAACATCAATTCTTGTGGATTGGCACTACCATCTGGGGTCTTCTCTTCTTGTTTTTACTTTCAAACACATTTGTGTATTCTATCCTGGGAACTGTTCTAACAGCAGTAGGTGCATGGAACTGGATGAAGATGCACCTTGAAACCCATATCCTCGAATTTTCTAATTCAGGAGGTAGTCTTTCATACACATTGAGAGGATATGGCAACGATCGTCCTTTCTATCGTGCCAGCATGGCATATATCGGTTCTGAGATGGCACATTTCCTTAGAACAGGCACATTAGAGACCGAAGCGGTTCTTGAATTGCATGCAAACCTTGCCGCTCCACCACCTGCATTACCCGCTCTAGAGCCCCAAATCACTACTCCACCTGCATTACCCGCTCCAGAGCCCCAAATCACTACTCCACCTGTTGTCCATCCAGCAGCACCTGAAATGATTGCTACTGGTTTGCCAAATTCTCCACAACCAACGCCCCCACAAAAGATACCACCTCCACCACAAAATATACCCCCTTCGACCAAGCCTATGGTCGGCCCCCTTGTAGTAACTTCAACAGCAGCACCTGCAGTTTTACCTCCTGCACCAGTACCTCCGCCAGCAACCATTCCACCGGCACCACTGCCACATGCACCTCCACCCCCTTCAACGCCTCTAGCACCACTGCCACATGCGCCCCCACCCCCTTCAACCCCATTGCCGCCGGCTCCAGCCCCGCCTCCAATGGTTGGTGGGCCAATGCCATTACCCCCGCTACCCGGCATCCCCGGCGCTCCAATTCCGTTGGATGCGCCAATGCCAAATGCACCTGAAGTTGCAGTTACAGCCTCTCCAGTTGAAGAGACACTAAGTGAGGCAGAGCAGAACGATTTGTTGAATGAACTTTCGTGATTATGCGATAATTCCACCTGCTGTAGGCATGTTAAGGTGTGCGATTAAATTCGATACCTCTTTATTCAACCCCTCGACATCATTTGGGTCCGGTAATTCATAAACATCAGCCTTGGTAGGTAACGGAAATCCAGGCCCGGGAATTCTTTGTAGCGCTTTACCTAGTCGTAAAGCATCTTCAAGGAAATTATCATTTGAACCGGAATGCCTGTGCTCTAATCTCACCCTCATCCATCTTTGGATGTTCTTTGTATTGTCTCCAATATGAGCTAACATTTTTGATTTAATCACATCATAATCATCGTTCTGAGGCAACAACCGTAAGGACAATCTTAACATTCGATCAATACGAGTATCTCGTGGACTAATTCCGACGTGTTGAGCCAAACTTCGTCGAACATTATCTAAGGCGCTCTCGCCGTTTGTGGAGAGTTGATTCGCTAGTTTTTCTAACTGGATGGTACGCAAGAAATGTACAATGTTGTCCAACACTTCTTTCGAACTCTCGTCTGTCGAGTTCGGGCTTATTCGACTTTTTGATTCGTCATTTACTTTCTTGATGGAAGCCTCAGTTGGCATATCTTCATTCTGATCATTGGCCGTGCTCACTGTATTATGCGGGCGTATTTTAACATCCTTTTCAGTGATTACTTCACTTTCAGATTCTGAACCTATCGGTTTATTTTGAGCAGGTAGGTCCTTTTTATCCTTCTTTTTGGGAGCCTCAACATTCTCTTCTTCGACCCGTTCTTCAACAGCTTCCAGAATAGCCTCATAGGCATCCTCCATCGCATCTTTTGGGACCATGGTTTGGTATCTTTCAGAATGTTCAGGAACAGGAACCAATGTACGACGCGTTAAATCGGGAGTCCATGATTCGAAAACAAAGTCCTCATCTTCAATAGGTCTTTTTGCTAGGTGTTTTGTTAACTGAGGAATGCTCTCTACTAGCGCATTCAGTTGAGTAGGGTCGCGAAGTTGTTGTTGAACTTCTAAAGCTAAAGCGACATCACGATGCCAATGAAGACGCGAAATTCTTCTTTTCAAAGAGGCGAAATTTCGAATTGAATCACGCGCTGAGTTGATTTTTTGTGCAACGACGACCGGTTCATCCTCGACCGCTTCAAGCAAGTTGTGAACCTCCCATCCTGCCGATAGCAGTAGAGTCAACTCTTGTCGAGTCCGGCTTTTTAGTCTCTCATGGATGCTTCCAGCCACGAGCGAGCCTCCGAATTTTAGTACAGAACTCCCCATTCCATGCCTTTGGATGTGAGCGATTTCATTTTCAAAATCGAGCAGAGTAAATGAAGCAGTATTGGTGCTTTCATTGGCTTTTCCATCTGCTATTAGCCGTCGCCAATCACTTTCTAACATTCTGCGATGCCGGGCACCTCTCCGAGCCAGATTTTCTATGAATTCAGAAGTATTGTCAAGAAGTTCAAGGTCAACATCAATTTCCTTCAACAGATTGATACGTTCAGAGACCTCGTTTTTGCTTTCAAATGACGTATCGAGGTTCGATAACTTGCCAATACATGCTACACGTAGTTCAAACAGGTGCTGTTTTTTCTTTAACATATTCAATGCACTTCTTGGGTCTCGTACAATTTCTTCATTCCAATCCAACATTATAAGGCCCTGATGTTCATAATTTTCGATAAACATCATCGCTTCAATCTCATATTGCTTCCATTGTTGATCCAAAAGGTCGACATAATCGATGAACTGTTCAGTTTGTTCAAGTTTTCCAGCATATTGTGAACCAGAATGTTCGATATCTTCCCAAAGAGAAGTAATTTGAGACCATCGTTCGAGAGCGGTGAGATGGAGGTGAAGGGTTTTCTCAATCTCAGGGAGGTTTGTTTCCCACTCAAGCAATTCTTCGGGACGAATACTGTCTCCGTGTGGAAATTCAATACCTTTAGCCCTCCATTCATTGAGCAAATCATTGAGTCGTGCTAATCGTTGATGCAGGTTATCGGCAATAGCATCCATTTGGATTCTGAAATTGCGCAATTCTTCAGTTGACACGCCTTGAATAAGGTCAATTCGCCGTACTTCATGATGTTCGGCTAATCCAGGGTCAAAAATGGCGATTTGCTCAAGGATTAGTAGCCTCAATTCTTCGTGGAGGTCGTGCAATTCATGCAATTGAGTAATCCAGTCGAGTGCATCGATGATAGGCATCTGCCCAACATTACCAACATCAAAACCTGCTTTTGAAAGCCTTTTTGCAGCATTTGACACCGCATCACGCTGACGTTTTTCATCCAATTCAATAGCTGAAAGAGAATCGATGATTTCGTCATAATTCTCCGGGCTATGAAGTATCGGTGATAATATTTTGGCAGATGGAAGCGAGGACGCATCAAGGGCGTCGAAACGGGCTATAATAGAAGCCAATTCGTTCTCAAGTCCTGCGTCTCTCCATTGTTCCTCGCCTCGATGCAATTCCAATTCCCAAGGGCGCCAATCTAATGCCCATAACCTGTATTCTTCTTGCACGCGTTCTGCATTCATTGGATCGCGTAATTCTTCCTCCCATGCCCGACTTAATTCTAATGATCGAGAATCGACGGATTCTCCCAAATAACCAGTTCTTTCCAACAGTTCTTGTGCCAATTCCACTGTGAAATCTGTGTAAACAAGCCGCTCACTTGCTAAGTCTTCATTTTCAGATAAGAAATCCTCAATGGAGGAGATATTCCAACCTTCATGTTGAAGATCTTGGAGCCGTTCATAATACCAGGGCTGGTTTTCATTGTCCAAATCAACCCCCATGACTACGACCCAATGGGTGAAAAACAACGAGAGCCTTTCAATGTGAGCAAAGAAAAAAACCCATTGAACCCATTTTCGAACAGAGTTTCTTTTTCCAGACTCATTTGCAACGGGTTGGATAAATTGTAAAGGTCGCAAAAACCCCATTTACACACATGATTTATCCGCAGACCATAAAGAGGCTTAGTACGGGTGAAGTCCAATGGACCCCGTAACAGTAGCATTTGGACTCGCTTGTATTGGTGCCGGAGGAGGCGCGGGTTTTTGGTTGAAAAAGGCAGACGAGCGCTTACAAAACCTTTCAGAAAAAGCCATTGTCTTACAAGAAGGGCAAGCCGCCCATTTTTCCCACCTTAATGCAGAAGTGAATTCTCTACGAGGGCAACTTTCAGACATGACCGGTCTAATTCACTCCTTACGGGCAACACACCCCGAAATTGATGGTGCAATACTCATCCACTCTACCATCAATAATCTTGAATCATCGGGCTTGGAAAGTAATGTAGATATTCGATTGGAAACGATATCTGCAATCGAGGCGCTTCTATCGTCGATTCCTACTGATGCGATTGTTGGTGGAGAAAGCCTCCTCACAGCATCTACAGAGCGACTTCTAGGTCGATTATTGGACCTGCTTGAGGAAAGAAGGATTTCTATGGATGAACTTGGCATCAGCCCAGTTGCTGCACATAGACTGGGCCATGCGTGTTTACACCTCAGTCGCTATGCATGGGCAGAGATGTCTTTTGGAGTTGCATATCGCTCATCACCAGGCAACAAGAATATCCTAGAAGCATTGGAGCATGTTGCGTTGTTAAGAGGCGATGATGAACTTCGCCGACATTGGTTAGAAGCAAGGATGACCGTCAGTCCGGACGAGCCGGAACTGCTGAGAGCCCATGCCCATCTATTGGCTAAAATGGGTGATTCCGAGGCTGAACGCGATGTGCGAAGATTAGAAGCATTGGGTCTTGAAACCGCAGCAGACCGTTCTTTACTTTCTGGTCTTAGGGCTCGCGCAGGTTCTCGTTCCGAGGCTCTAGAAGCCATCGAACAGGCTCTTGCAGAAAATCCGAATCAATCGGATGATTGGTGCAGTTATGCAACCCTACTGCATGAAGACGGGGAGCATGGTAAAGCACAACAAGCTGTAGAACGCTGCCTAGAAATTGATCGTCAAAACGGCATGGCATGGGCATTGTTAGCCAAACTACTTGCACCAATGACAAACAAACTGAAGGACGCCCTCAAGGCAGCAACTCATGCTGTTGCTTTGCAGGCAGGTGGGACGGAATTAATTTTCTTGAAATCTGATTTGTTAATGTCCAGCGGAAAGGTTACAGAGTCTGAAGAAACACTGGTCAGGGCATTGCTTGAGAGCCCTGACAATGCTGAATTACGTGCCAGAATGGCAAGTCGTAAATTGATAAATGGATTTATTAACGAGGCACAAATGCTTCTGGACGAAACCCCTCTTGGAATTGACCACTCGCTTCTTCATGTTATTGAAGGGCGACTTCATCTTGCACGAGCGGACCGTCAAAGAGATGGAACCGGACAGACGGACCAAGCATTGCTTTCCGATGCTGTAACTTCATTTAATGATGCATTGCGGCTTGACCGAGAATCAGGAGTTGCTTGGCTTGGACTTGCCCGAACTAAGCGTTTGTTAAGCGACATTGAAGGGGCGTCTGAAGCAATTGCTCGAGCGCTTCGTTTGTTATCAGAGGAGGACCCTTCCGCATCATCTGAAGCAGCACTTCTTGCTTTGGATATGGACGACCTCTCCTCGGCATCGAAACATATCGATGCTGCAGCAATACACGGAAATACAGCTACGATTCATTATGTTCGCGGTAACATTTCTGGCCGGAAAGGATTCCTAGACAAGGCGCTTATGCACTACGATGAAACACTAAACTTGGATGCCAGCCACATTAGGGCCCGGCTTAACCGAACGAGTATTTTGATGGCCATGAAAGAAGGGCGAAGGGTGCTTGATGACTGTGAGATCCTTCTTGATTTAGCCCCATCGTTTACACTCGCTCGACTGCGCCGTGCTGAAGGCTTCATGTTGATGACTGAATGGGAAAAGGCGCGTGACGACCTCAAAATGGTGATTGAAAAGTCCCCTCATCACTATCAAGCACTGACGAAACTTGGTGCGTGCTACCTTTCTCAAGAACGGCCAGAGCGAGCTGAAAGCCCACTTAATGAAGCGATTCGCTTGAACCCAGACTATGCCCCAGCATGGCACCAACGAGGCCTTCTGTATCTTGAACTTAAGGAAATGGATGCTGCCTATGATGACTTCCAAGCAGCAATACGTTGTGATGCAAACCATCTTGATTCACGCCTTCATATTGCAGCAACCCTCCACCAACAAGAACGCCATGTCGAGGCTGCGGCAGCATGGCGCGCTGTGCTTGCGATCAACCCTGACCATCCAGCGGCACGCAAACGCCTTGCCGAATCTGAAATAAGAATGTCCTGACGGCATAAATTCATTATAGGCGCAACACTAGGTGGTGTTATGCAGGGCTCACCACCTCCTCAACAAGAGTTAGGAAGTGTATGGGACCAAGAAGTACCCCAACAACAAACCTTCGAGCAGCAGCCTTCTCAGCAACAAGCCTATGGTAACAACGCTCAAATTTTTGGAAATCCGACGTATAACATTCCAATGGGCGGCGCTCAAATGTATGTCTTTCCAAAGACCAGTGCTTCAACAGCACTTGGCTTGTCAATCGCTGGATTGGCCCTAGGCTTCATGTGCTTTCCACTCTGTGGCCTCCTTGCAGTTCCTGGATTTTTTATGAGTCAAGCGTCTTTGAACATAACCAATTCAATGCCGAACCATCCTGATTCTGGTACAGCAAAAACTGCTCAGATCGTCAGTCTGATTACTCTTGGCTTGATGTTGGTAGCAGCTGCGCTGTTCGTACTTTTCATTGCCCTAGAATTGAACGGAAGTTCAGGATTTTAAGTTTAGTGATATGAGTAGGCGATTAATATGCAAGGAGCCCCACCACAACAACAGATAAACCCACAACCAAGCAGTGTAGCCTCTAAGTACGGCGATGGTGCACAGGTATGGGGCCAAGTACCGAACCAAATCCCTATACAACAAGGAATGCAAATGGGTGGCTTCTACCCTCAAACACAAGCGGTTTTGGCGCTCGTCCTTTCGATTCTGGGCATCGTCGGCTGTTCAATCTGCACTGCAGTACCCGGGCTTATATTAGCAAACGGGGCCCTTCAAACTACCAATTCGATGCCAGGCCATCCAGATGCAGGTACTGCAAAGGCGGCCCAAGTCATAGCATGGATTGTTATTGGACTTTCAATACTAACAATCTTTGGCTATTTAGCATTGTTCGGAATACTATTGGCTACTGAAGGCTCAGGCGGCCTCTAATCCGTTTTTACTTGCGGTTTTGTTAACTCTTTATCCGAGAGTTCATACATGGCCTTCCCTTCTTACTAGCATGGGCGTTAGGATTCATGCTTTACCCATCGTGTCCTTTCTCTTTTTCTTGCTCGTCGCTCGGGAAATTTATCCTTATGTTGAACCGCTCAACAGCGAAGTTATCGATGGTTATGAAATTAAAAAAGTCGCATCTGGTTTTGGAGGCCCTACTTGCCTAGAATGGGCAGATAATGTCACCTTACTCATGTGTGACCGAGACTCAGGTCGAATTTTAGCGTTGAATTCAACGGATGGATTTAGGTCTACAACATTAGTTTCAAATCTTAACCATCCACACGGCCTTCACCTCACTCAAGACCACCTCTTCGTGTCTGAAGAGGGTAAATTGACTCGATACGATCGCTCAGGGATGGAATTTAACAATTCCACAATTCTCGTTGATAACATTCCAAGGGGTAATCACCAAACGAACGCCATTAATGCTCTACCAAACGGAACCCTCATCTGGCACAGCGGTTCAACATGCAATGTTTGTGAAGAAGACGATCCACGTAACGGTGCGCTCCTTTGGGTAAATCCAGAAACAGGCGCTCATGGAATTCTTGCATCTGGGGTTCGAAATTCGTTTGACGGCACTTGGGTGCCGGGAATGGGGTACCTGTTTTCGGACAACGGCCGAGACTGGGATGGAGATCATCCCAATGAAGAAGTCAACCTCTTGGTCGAAGGAGCAGCGTACGGTTGGCCTGATGACGACCCGGAACACCCAGTCCCTTTTGGGACCCTTGGGCCTGTTGCTGAATGGACGCCACATACTTCACTGAATGGAATGGATTTGCGACCTCATAATTCGGAACTTCCCGGATTAAACGAAACTCAAGGCTTCACATTGTATGCTACAGTATACGGCTCATGGAACACTTTACTGCCGAAAGGACATGAAATTGTCCGAATTGATTTCACACTCCAAGACCCTAACAGTAGCCTTCCAAGTGAACAATGGGACAGTAAAGTTACACGGTTTGCCACCGACTTAGGAACGCCTCTCCCCCTTCGTTTTGGCCCGGATGGCTCTCTTTATTATGCAACATTTGGTAGTGGCGGCACGCTGTATAGGATTACAGCGAGTTGAGCCATTTACTCAATCTTCGTACACCTTCTCGAATGTTTTCGGGAGATGTAGCATATGAGATTCGAATGAAACCTTCTCCTCCTTCGATGAGAGAGCCTGGAATAAGCTGGACTTGCGCCTCCTCAAGTGCCCGAGTTGCAAATTCAATGTCATCCATCCCAGTTCCACTGATATCACAAAAAGCATAGAACGCTCCTTCAGGCCGAGGCACGACTACTCCTGGGAGTTCAGTTAGTAGTTCGTGAATGAGATTTCTTCGCTCTTTAAACGAGGCTGCCATTATGGCGGTTTCTTCTTCAAGTCCAAGGGCTACTGTGGCCGCAGGCATCATAAAAGTTGCAACATGCGTTGCTGCACTGACATTAATTTTCTTAACTCCATCCATGACCCCTTTCGGGCCAGCAATCCAACCAAGTCTCCATCCAGTCATAGCCCAACCTTTGGACCAGCCTCCAACGGTTAGCGTTCTTTCGTCTCCTCCTGGTAAAGTTGCAGGCGAGGTGTAGGGGTAATCGGTCCACACGAGAGTTGCGTATATCATGTCGTCAATAATCCACAGGTCGTGTTTGACTGCGAACTGAACAATTTGTTCAATTTCGTTGGGAGTATACACGGCTCCTGTGGGGTTATTCGGTGAATTCAACAGTATCGCTTTGGTTTTTGGAGTGATTGCCGCTTCAAGTGCACTAAAGTCTGGGTGATAGTTGTCGCGATTAACCGGTACGTGTACCGGAACGCAATTGAGCAATTTTAACATTCCATCGTAGGATGGCCATGCAGGCGATAGTAGGAGTACTTCGTCTCCCACATCTAATGTGGCCATCATTGCATAGAGTACGGCTTGCTTACACCCCGGGGTTACAACAACATCTTCCGGGTCGATTTTTATATCGTGAACCGTGAGGTGTTGTGCAACAGCATCACACAATTCTACCGAACCCTGTGTACGAGTATATGCAGTCTCGCCACGGTCGAGTGCGGCTTTGACTGCATCAACAATAGGCGCCGGAGTATCAAAGTCCGGTTGTCCGACTGTAAAGCGAATAACTTCGGGCCCAGGAGGTGCCAAGAAAGCAGCAAAACCAATGCCCACTTGTTCCAATGAACGATTTATCTTTGGCATAATACCGCATCCCTTCAAACAAGCAAAGCCTATTTGATAACCTTAACGAAACGGTCCTTTGATATCAAGACTGCGCGTAATATTGTGCGTAAACGGTAATTTTCGAGAAGAGCACAGGCTGGGATTTGAACCCAGGTAAGAGGATTTGCAATCCCCGACGTAGCCGCTCCGACACCCGTGCAGTGTTTCACCGATTGACCAGTTCTATTTCAACGCAACCGACGAAAAAAACCCGAAAGTTCGAGGTTCATATTGAGAGATATTTCTTAAGACCTGTCGTTAGAAGAGGCCAATATGGGGAAAACTGAAGTGCTGATTCCTCCAAGCACCCCTCCGAATTTGTATTATGATTGTAGGTATGCAGTACTTCGTGAACCAATTGGATTTGAGCGAGGAAGTGAAATCCTTGACGACGACAACCAGGCTATTCATGCATGGATTGAAGAAAATGGGCTCATCATGGCTGTTGGTCGTGCCCACTTGATTCCTAAAGAAAGCGATGGTTCTTCCGCAGACCATCCTGGCCCAAGTGCCTCGCAATGTCCACCTTTCGGCCCTCTTGCCGATATAAAAAACCGTCCTGCAGTACAAATTCGGCAAATGGGTACGCGCCCCGAATCGAGGAGGATGGGCTATGCTGCGGAGGTTTTGAGGGCATTAGAAAACACTTCAAGCCAACATTTCGGTGCCAAAATCGGCCTATTGCAAGCGCGTGAGGCCGCAATACCGTTCTACTTGGCCCAGGGGTGGAAAGTTGTTGATCAACCCTACATAATTGCCGGAATAGGGCCACATAGGTCGATGATTAAATATTTTCAAACATGAATTGTTCATATACGGTCAAAATTCTGCAATTACAACGAAATGAATACCGACGGGGCTTAGCCCCGGAAAATTGGGAAAACCTTACTGCGTCGTTAATAATCTTAAAAAACCCATTTTTTGAGGTAAAACGGCAAAAAATCGAGGAGATATGATGAAACAACAGCAAATCAACAAGAAAGAACCTTATTATGGAACCACGGATGACGAAATAGCAATGCCCTCCGAGCAGAGCCTACACAAGGCACGTAATGAAAAATATCTGAAAGCCCTCCAAACTCTTGCTGAAAGAGACCCCGAAGGCTTCTCAAATGTCG
Source organism: Candidatus Poseidoniaceae archaeon (assembly GCA_036846305.1). GTDB lineage: Archaea > Thermoplasmatota > Poseidoniia > Poseidoniales > Poseidoniaceae > MGIIa-L1. Next base: position 22,918 of record DAIUCF010000025.1, read on the forward strand.
CTCCTGAATTGATTAAACGTAGTGTATGGAATTGGCGGGGTGCCGACCCATTCTTTGCTGAACGACTCTCGAATTGGATTGATACTGCTCACAAGTGGAGCGATTTCAAAGAAATCTTGCCCAAGGAAGCACATCTCGCTCGCCGGAAAACTGTTGAGAAATTATCATATGATCAATTACCTCAACAGTACAGCAATTTTCTTCGACATCTATCTGACCGTTTTGAAGGAGACTACACTCGTTGGGATGCCTCCAAGAGAGACCAATTTACGATTCTTGGAATGCTTGCGCTAGAGGGCAAGGAAGGTGTCCGTCAAGGACGTCTTATACACCATCTCGGTCTTGACAGCATTGGGAGTGTAGGATTGCCAGGGTCCAACGCCATCCGAGCCGCAAAAATCGCTTTGAGCCGTTCTGCTAAACCATTACAACTTTGGGCGCCAGCTAGCGGTAATGGCAGCGAAAGATTACATGCTTTTGCCGATGCAAATCTAGCCGACCTTGTGGCGCGATTCGTTCTGAATCAGCAGGCAGCAATTCTGCTCCCTCCTGCAATTACTCTTGGGGCTTAGAACGCTCACTGAGACGCGCCTTTCATATAGGGTTGTACGGTTCCAATATGTAGAGGGGACGTTGGGTCCCCTAGAATCAACCCGTGAAAAACGATGCAACCGGAGGGACAATACAAGGTACAAGGCAAAAATGGAAAAGCGAGACTGCTACGCACTTCTGCATCCACATCTGATGTTATTTGTGCGTCTCAAAACCATTTTGTCAACCCTTTTGAGGTAACAAATATCTCGTATACCGCATCGTTCCAATCCCGTAGTGTCCTGCCCACCAGTTGGGCCGAACATACGGAAAGAGAGAACAGCGGGTTCTCTGTGTAAAAACAACCAAAAATAGGAAGTGAAAATATGAACAAGAAAATAATGAGCATTTTGATAGCATTATTCCTCTCACTCTCTGCAGTTTCTGCAGCGAGCGGTGACGGATCTGACCCCCTCGACCCATCTGATGGTGGCGCCGATTGGGACGGTGACGGACTTACCAATTCAGAGGAACAGAATCAAGGCACGAACATGAACAATGCAGACAGCGACGGCGACGGCCTTCCAGATGGATGGGAAGTCTCCAACGGCCTAAACCCCACTAACGGTGGCGATGGAAATGCAGACCCTGACGGCGATGGACTCACCAACGCACAAGAGTATGCATCGGGTACAAACCCGAACAACGCCGATACTGATGGTGACGGTAAAGCCGACAACGTTGACTCGTTCCCGAACGACCCGAATGACGGAGAATATTCCGATTCAGACGGTGACGGCATCCCAGATGCCTATGATCCAGACTATACCGAGTCAGGTGCAGGTTCTGGAAACGGCGGCACAGAAGGTGGCGGCGAATCCGAAGCTGGAACACCAACTCCTGAAGGTCAAGGTCAAGGTCAAGGTCAAGGTCAAGG
>DAIUCF010000026.1:0-23471 GCA_036846305.1 Candidatus Poseidoniaceae archaeon
CTTACGTCCATCATTGGGTCTGAGCCACAGGACAATTCAACTGCTGGCAGTGGATTCTGTGCGGACGCTGGAACACTCGCCAAAGGAACGAGGAAGAGAATCATAACAAGACTGAAAATTGCGCCCCTTCTCATAATTGCCACGGATAGGCGTGGATGCTTTCACTCATGAATGTGATGGCATTTTGAAGCATGAACAGGACTCAATGCTCATCGAACACTGGGACCGTACAATTCTTCAGCGAGGTCTTGATGCGCCTTCCACAAGTATTCTTCATCTAAACCGCCTTCAAAGAGTTGTTTGGTCCTTTTCGGCACCGTCTTTGGACCCAATACTGCACCAGGGCGTCGTACATCATCCATGTAATCGGTTTCAAGAAAAAACCCGTGTGAGCACTTTGTGGCAGTTTCTAAAACCTGTTCGAGAGCTCCCTTTCCAATGAGAACACTTGGCGTCACACCATGTGTAATTTCGTGGTCTACATTGGAGGGCGCATAGTGGCGAACCAAACGTTTTCGGTCAAGACCTGCTTTATCTGCTAAATTCGCCATGTCCCTGTAGGTTGACTCAAGTTCTCCTTCAACATGCAATTGAAGAGCGACTCCCTCTTCTTTAGCCAAATGCATTGTCTCGAGAAGCAAGGTGTTTGATAAATTCCAAATCTCATCATCTACCGGCCAATGTGGCCTTCCAACCTCACCTATTGCGTGGGCTTTACCTTCATGAACAAATTCGACAGCGGCATCAATACTGTTGCGATAATTTTCCATCGCCTTTTGAGCACCTTTTTCCCCAGACTCTTCGAGCCAAGCAGAAAATTGGTGGGCAAAAGCTGCTGGATGGGGCCCTAGAACAACTCGGACCCCTAAACCAACATGTTGGCGTACATCATCAGCCATTCGAACAGTATCAGCGTATGTATCGATATGACCTTGCTTGTCGGTCGGAGGAGAGGCAAAGTTTGGACAATGAACCAGAACAATGTCGGTTCCGCCAACATTTTTGAAATCGCGAGCAGCATCAAGAAAGCGACCCTCACGATTCAAATGAAAGTGATTATCCAGTATCGGGCCGGTCCAAGTGGGATTCGACAACATGGGTGAGTCTCAAAGTCTGCTGAACATCATGCGATTTCAACACATTGGAAGAAACATAGCAAATGTTGAGATTATCAACTTTCAACAAAGAAGTTCTGTTCCGAAAATTGGTCTCGCCAGTACACAGCGGCCATTGCTACCATGTTGCTGTGACGGGCATCGGTGACGACACATCGCCCATTTGGCCAAACTTTGAGTGTGAGGCTGTGACGTGAGTCATCAAGAAGAGCACAGCCGAGTCGTTCATCATAGGATGCAGTGCCGGCTCCGATTGTACCGGTGATTTTCGTAACATCAAGAGATTGTTCAAAATCAAACGATGCGATCACGGGCCCGAGTTCAGTCTCAAGTCCAGTATCACTCAACCCTAATCGTAACATGAATTCCTTCGCAGCAGCTCGAGCAGCATCGACTCGGTGAGTGCCATGGACAGTAATTCGGCCTTCACTATCAATGACAAGTGTTGCGCGAGGCCGGTCAAGGACTTTAATGACAACTCCGCTTGTCTGTTGACCGCCCAATTGGGAAACTACATCCTGTTGATTGATTGGAGTCGGTGGAACAAAGCGAACGAGTTGATTTTCAATTCGAACTTCTATTGCAGTTTTCGACATATTCACTCCTCCTCCAACCCATCGGACAATGTTGTGATTAAACTAATCTCCTCTTGTTCAGGGAGAGAATTGAGTGCTTCAAGAATGGAATTTCGATGAGGTAAATACAGTGGTAAAAGCAAAGTTGCATCAGAGCCATGAGCAATACGAAGATGTGAAAGTGCTCCTCGCAAACGTGCCGCAAATCGAGTATCACGAGCTTGGCCAACTTCGGTTGAGACCACCCACTCGGATAAGTCCCACCATGTAGCCGAGAGAACTGCGGCAGAACCCAAGTTCGGAGTGACGCCCTTGGGTGGCTTTTGTGCATCGAAAATGTTCTTTTTCACTCGCTTTCGCCATTTACCACCAATTGAAATCATTCCGAGTAATTTTCTCCAATGAGAGGCTGCTTTTGCCTCATTGGTGAGATGTTGATTCCACTCTTCATCATCTGCTGTAGGTTCGATGAAGTATACTGGGCGGTCATGGCGAACAGCATTTCGGTGGAGGCGGCGTGGTTCTGGGTCAGGGAATCTGCCGCTAGTCACCTCCTCAACCATCGTAATTTCATCGAGAAAAATCCCGAAGGCCCCACCGGAAATTAATCCATGAGATAGATTGACTCCGGGGGATTCTGCCTCGTCTTTTTCTTCTTGAATCCACAAGTCAACGACATCCGGCGACTCAAGTAAAGCCAGAGCATGCCAGGTAGCCCGAGTTCGCATTGAACGGGGATAAACCACTGTTGGCAAGACTGGATGAAGGACGATAGTCCCTCCATCGGGGTCTTCCCAATGGAAATCGCCCCATTCGAGTCGAGCGGGCACAAACTCACTCTCACTGGCCGTTAACCCAATCTTGCAATGTTTCTACATTCCATCCTTGGTCGAAGTAACCTTGGATTTCTTCTTGAGTCCATTGAGGGAATTGTTCCATTGCATGCGCCATTTCTGGAGAAACATCAGCAGCTGGTGCCGCAGCCGGGGGTGGACCGCGTAATGGTTTCTTTTCCTGTTGCCCTGGTAGTTCAACATACGCCTTTTGTTCTTCTTCTTCGTATTCAGCATACTCATCACTTGAAGATCTACGAAGAAGAACAACCACGAGCGTAGCCAAAACGGCCACGATTATCACGAGGAATGCAAGAATGAGCATAAATCCTGAAGAATCAGAAGACTGGCTCTCTACTTGAACATTGAATGAATCACCTCTGGAAGAACCGTTGTAAAGTTGCTCGTCAGTCGAATTATCAGTGATGAGGTAATACATTCCCGATGTTGCCAGATTAAACTGTTGCAAATCAACTTCAACCCAAGATGAGTCACCTACTGCAATCTCTCCAGTCTCAACACTGCCTTCGAATACTGGTACACCACCATTGACGACCGAACGGATGTTGAGGACGGTTGAACCTGACAATGTCCCGATGTTACGGACTTCGATTTCGAGTCCCATCTCATCACCAACTTCGGGGTTTTTAGGCGTAAAACGCACATTTTGGACCGAGAAAGAGGCTTCTTCAAAAATCAGCTCATACATTGAACGATGGGATGGGTCACTGGAGAAAATTGGTCCAATACCGCCATCACCAGTTGGTCCGCCGCCAAGTAGTACTTGTTTTCCGGCAGAATCCTTTCCGTCAATCCAAAAGACAACTTCAACGCTATCGATTTGAGTATCTACAGTCAAATCATTCTGACCTTCTGTAATGGGCCATAAATCTACACATTGAGCAGTAGCAAAATACGAGCCCCCACTCGGATTCAAGGTGAGTTGTTGTGTCATAGGTTCATCGCCAAACGTAGTCCTGTAGGTATCCCAAAGGATGTCCTTGGTCGGGTCTTTGTAATAGCTCCAAGCAACTGCAACATCTCCTTGGAACAATGCTTCTTGTTCTTCGATGATAACCTCGATATCAACACAGTGGTATGTCGAGGTTGGCAAGACATTTGCCAAGGGTTGTTGATTTCCGTCTTTGAGCGTCCACGAATTTGCTACAACACGTGGAGCAGTAGCATCGACCTTCAGATAGAAACTGCTGCATCCATATGAGCTGGATGCTGAACAAATTGCAGTTGAGGTGTCAATTGCCCCCATTGGCAATCCTGTAATATCATTGCCACATTCACCGTTTGAAGTATCGCCTGTGCCACTGTTTGCATCGTAAGGGCACAATCGGAATGAATACTCATAATTGTTGGAAACTGGGGGTGCGGTGATGTTGACGTTAAATGTGCCACCGGTAAACGAATGGTAGAACACTTCGCCAGGATAGGCGATGTATCCTTTAACTCCATCCATATCAGCAGGAGCACGAGTAATTTCTAGAGTGAGTTCAACTTCAGGATTGATGTAAACACCATTGTTAATCCCGTCGAGATAAGCATATTGGCCCTCGAAAGAAATGGTATCACCTGGATAAACATAGCCCTTGCGCACATCTTGTGTAATTGGAGTATCCAAATCGTTAAAGATTGGTGAAATCATTTTGTCCGCAACTGAATCCGCACGGAAATCAAGTTGTATTCCGTCGCTGTAGTACCAGTCTTGGATGTGTCTGCCCGGAGCTTGCAACATTCGATACAGAGAGTTATCCAAGTCCTTCATGTAAAGAACAGGTGTGTTGAGAGAAGTGGTTGCACCTGGAAGTCCCCATGTCATCCGAATAGGTAAATCGAGGTAGAAATCCGACTCGAATGGATTGATAAGAGCACTTCCATCCATAGTCAAAAGTTGTGGCCCGCCAGAACCCATAATCTCTGGAAGTATCTCGATGTAAGGGCTGTCAGTCCATGCAGTTTCGTTACGAGGAGCGTAGTAGACTGACAAATCATTTCGATCGTCTGAAAGGTCCATTCGGAAATAATCGATATCCCTCCATCCGTTATCGTCGTTTGCTTCGACGATAAGATGGTATTCGTTACCAGCATACATAGTTTGATTCCATTTCCCTTCATACTGCTGTTGATTCGTTTTCAAGAAGCGATTGTACTGTGAATCATCTACGAAGAAATTTCGAATCACGGGTGACTTCGAGTTCATTGAGACATACGTAAAGTGATCATTTTCAAAGCCTGGTCCGCCTCCATCGATGGAATTTCCTGCCTTATCGAAGGATTCTACCCAAACACTAACTCGACCTACCGGATCTTGTCCGACATTGGCAATATCGTTGAAAGTTGCAGTGTAATTAGCAAATGGAGCGCTTCCATCGCTTGTCGTTTGAACGGTGATGTATTCGTCTGCTTCAGGTAATCCATTGGAATTCAAATCATGGTCGTACTCAACCCATATCTTGAGGTTTAATGTTTCAGGAGGATTTGGTAAATCACTTGCATTGAGGCGAATTCGTTGAGTAGAGGACGGAATAACCCAAGTATCATCAACCATAACTCTCCAGTTGACATCTTGAGTTGGATCGACTTGACCGTTCAAAATGCGTACTTCAAGCAGGTCCGGGTCAAGCGTATCAATTGACACATTGAAGGGGATTCCACATGAACTATCCGGGCGGTAAGATACAGCAGGGCAAAGAGTGTCGCCGCCTTCATAACCATCCAACCTGAATCGATAGGTATCCTCACCCGCAGCTTGTCCTAAGTCGATATTCCATGTGAAATCACCACTTGGAATCCCTGAACGATTTGCAACGGTAATCCACTCAATAGTAACGTTTTCACCGGTAGTATTGAGCGTCTTCTGTTCGAGAATCATGTAGTAAGAACTTGGATTTGGAGCAACCGATATGTCTTGGAGCCGAATAGAGCCGTTGAGTGTGATGACTTGTCCAGTTGAACCCTCATCGAGGTCCTGCACAATACCGATGTTGTTAAGCAGTTCAAATGATGATATGACAACATCATTTTCTACTGCACCACCAACAGATGGAGACAACAAAGTGGCATCGGGTAAGCCACTGACGCCGTTTGAAGCAAGAGAGCCGGAATAGATTCGAACTTGGTCACAGTCTTCCCAGTTTGAATTCACTGTAAAGCGCCATGTAATCTCTTTTCCATCGTTGATGTTGGTGTGACTGGATGTTTCGAGAGTGATGATATCATCTGGGTCAGAGGATTCGTAAAACAAGAGTGCGTCAGAGTAGCTAAGTACTGCATTTCCTGTTGCTGATTCAAAGCTGAGGGTAGCTTCAGCCAAATTAGCCCCTGTCAATTGACTAACCGAATGTGTCGTAATAATCTCATAAATTGCACCATTTGGATACAATCCTGTAGGATTGCCCACCATTGTAATGGTGTTATCGTATCCTGCTGAGGTGGCTACTTGGAGGTTTGAAAACATCGCTTTACCACCGGTTGTGCTGCTGAGTTTCATTTCTACTTCTGCGGTAGAACCGCCATCCCAAAGTGCAACACCCTTGTTTAATTCTTCTGCAAATCCATTCGATGCCCCAATTGTAACGGTGTAATTGTATAGGATATTGAGGTCTCGAACTGTCATTTGTGCCCCTGTAGTAGCATTAGGAGAATCTGCTCTAAATCGGAAAGCAAGCCATTCGTTGCCGTAAGAATCGTAATGGTTGATTGGGACAAGAGGATTGGACATGAGAGAATTTAATGCTGTTTTAACATCGATATCAAACAAATTTTCAGACAAAACCAGTGTAGAATTTGAGACATTCCCCAGTGGTTCTTGTTGGGTACCGGATAAAATTGAAAGGTTGAATCCTTCCATTGCGTCGACAGTCGAAAAGATTCCAACTTCATCCAAAACGAAATTGATAGAGGTAATCTCTGAGCCTTTGGGCAGCATGAACAAGCCACCTTCGGCAACCCCATTACTATCGATAGACATTACAGACGATTCTTGACCATAATTGATGTTATCGACCTTTGCCTGTAAGAATTGATTTTGCATCCCAAATGCACCAAAAGCGGGTTCGTTGAAACCCCATTCTACGACGCCATCTCCGGCAACATCGAGTTCAAGAGTTTCAGCATGGTGGCCAAAAGTAAGGTCAAACCACATTCCGCCAACATTGCACGCACCCTGATAAGAAAGCATGGCTTCAAACCCATACACAGGCATCTCAAAATTGTATGTCGTGCCGTTTTCTAAAGACGACAGTGATGACCCCCCATAACCATAGATTTCGAGCAAAGGGGTTTCGGCACAATCATCTCGAATGTAAGGAGTAATCTGAGTTATTGGTTTATCAAAAGAACTTCGAACGAGAGGCGGAGTATACGAGGAATCAGTAAGCATCGGCGTATAAATTGCTGGCTCCCCGTTACCTGGACTTTCCCATACTCCGTCAACGATGTTCAAAAGTTGGCCAAGATCGGATTGATTGAAACCTGTCCCAACACGAGTACCAATACTAAAACCGTGGAAGATAGGAGATGATAATCGCTCGCTACCTGAATCGAAATTAAACCGCAAATCGATTAATGGATATTGAGTTGAGTTTATTCCCCATAATTCAAGAATCTTACCCTCCAAGTTTGTCAATGCGTTACCGTCGCGGTCAATGACGATTTGTTTGGTAGAAGTATCAAGAACGTCAACCGTGATAGTTGCGGATGAAGATACTTCGGATTCGACAGTTACAATCCCATATCCATTCGGCTGGTTTAGACCGCCTGCCACCGATGGAAGAAGTTGAGAGAAGGTAAGAGATTCTGACTGAGGTAGCAAGTCACCTACACGGAAATTATCAATATACCACCCGGCTTTACCACCGTCAGAATTGCCAATGTTGTTATCCTCCATCACGAACTGAAGTTGAATGAATTTACCAACATAAGGCCCCAAGTCGATTGCTAGATTAGCCCAGCCGTTTGGAGCTTGTGCAGATACAGAAGTGCCTCCCAGTGCATAATCGCCGGCAGATTTGCCGTTGCATCGAGCATCGATCTGGCCGGCGCTGTTGGTGTTCGATGAGACTTGGTAATATCCAGCCCCGTAACCGACACCTGTCGATAAATTGGTGAACAAATCAATGGGTTCAAACTCAGTAGGTTCGTAAAATCCTAAGTTGTTTGAAGATGATTGGCGAATCTCAATGTAGGCGCAATCACGATACTTGATCGGAGGGTTTGGCCCAGTTCCGGATTCTCCATCCAAGTCATGCCAAGAATCGAAATATGCAATTTGACTCTTCATTGCTGGGCTGACATAGATGGAGGGAGTTGTCAAGACATAGGTGTGTGAACCGCCGGTTTCATCGGTGTAATCACCATCATAAAGGCCGGTCCCCCAACAATACTCACCGCTTGAACAATCTGGTATGTTACTGTTTGGAGGTTTCGAAAGCGAATCAAGTTGTCCGTGATCCCATCCGTTGAAGTCTTGTAGGAATGTGCGACGGTCTTCAAATTCAGAAGAATCTTCTTCAAAATCAGTAAGAAATCCATCGGTTTGCAACTCAACCGGTACGGAATTGGAACCATCTTCAAATTGGAATGCTCCAAGATTTGAAAATTGGGTAGTGTTACCGTTGTACATTGGATTCCAAACCCGAGGCATCGTTTCAATGTCAACCCGTGAATGAGAACTGTGTTCAAGTACAGCAGTCGAGATGTCCATGGATGCAGATGTAACGGTTTCAGATACTGGGAGATGAATTGAGCCTGAATCGCCGTCAACAAACGCTGTACCGTCTCTCAATTCCACATCTACTGTCGAATTGCCGTCTCCAAATGTATTCACGTTTGCCGCAGTGGCAAATGGTGCTAAAATCATCAAGAAAACGAGGAAAAAAGCTGCTTTCAATTGTCCATTATCTTTGCTCATAGGCTCACCTGTTTTCAACCGAGGGTTCCTTCACCTATAATCGCAACGGACTTTTGCCCAAGTATCCCCTCCTACGGAGGGGCAATTGCAGGAGATGTCACAATTGCACAATTCGACGGTTTTTCCACGCTGTTTCTAGTAGATTTTGAAAGCCACCAACGCGCTCTTCACTCTTTTCAAGCCACTCAAGATTGGCAACCGTTGTCGGCAAGGATGGCCCAAGAGCATCGCATACCTCAGGCCCCAAACTCAAGTCATAAGTCCCCATACTTTGAGCCATATGCATAATAGTGGTCTTATCAAAACCAAGCAACGGCCTCAATACCTGTAAAGATGTCATCATTTCGATGGCGCCTAGGTTGCCTAGCGTTTGACTTGACACTTGGCCAAGATTTTCCCCTGTGAGCAGATGCGTGGCACCTGTTCGACGACCTACAACATCTCCCAGTCCGCAATATAGTCGCTTCATATGGATGAAATACTCTGTATGACACCATTTCTCAGTGAAAAGAGATAATTGTTGTGCTACAGGTACAACAGTCAACTGCCGTGATAAATTTATCCGAGCGGATTCCCCAATTGGGCCCTCCATTTCCAAAATATGCCGTAGTGAATCGATGGTTTTTTGTTCTGCCTCAGGGCCAGTGATTGGTTCTTGTGAACAATGTACAGGATGAACCATCCAACCTTCGCGCAGCATTCGGGCTACAGCAACTGGGGAATCAATCCCCCCCGAAACCAAAGCGACGCACACTTTACCCTCGACCATACCTCTCGGCCATCCACCAAGGTCAAGAAACCACCTCATCAACGCGTAAACTCCACATGAGTTCTTGAGGGAGAACTCTTTCGCGCAATCATGGAACCCTACTCGAAGGAACCTGTCACGCTCATTGAACACATATTTCCAGGTGATACCAACGACCATGACACCTTGTTCGGTGGTAAACTCCTCTCCATAATGGATAAAGCCGGAGGAATATCATGCTCAAAATTCGCCCACCGGGAGTTCGTAACAATCTCCATCGACACGCTCAAATTTATCGCACCGGCACGTCAAGGTGATTTGTTGGAGGTCACTGGAAAAGTAGTGTTCACCAGCAGCCACACAGCATGTACGAAAGTCACAGCAGTTGCTATCAATAAAGCAACTTGGGAGAAGAAGAAAATTTGCGAAGGTTTCTTTTTCTTTGTTGCAATTGACTCGATGATGCGACCGATTCCGATACCTCAATTCGTTGTTGAGACAAGTGAAGAGCAAGAAGATTGGGACCAAGCTGAAAGAATTCGAGAGCAAATGCTGGCGAACCGCAAGAAGTGAAATCCACCCCTATCTTCATGTGACCAATCTTTGTGGGATGTATATGCCTGTACTAAACATAGCGATGGTCGGAACCGATGACTTGGCTCGAGAGATTGCCAAACCAACTGACCAGAGAGATGTTCACACCTATGTTCACAAAGAATCTGGACCCGATGGGCCCCGAATTCTCTCACTGATTCGACCCGCAAAATACCCTGAGCGTCTACGTCCGTTACTCAATGCTCTTTCTGCTGCCAAAGTAGGAATTATTGAGATTTCGGCCATCGATGCGACGCTGGGTGAAACTCTTGTTGCCTTTGCTAGTGCCAATATTAGCAAAGGAATTGGTATAATCAATGCGCCACAAGGTGGATGGGTTGACGAAGAACAAGCCAAGATGTTGTTTCAACAAGCGGGGCTTGAGAAATGGACATTTGCATCAACCGATGGTATCGAATTGCGAAATAAATTGTACCAACACATGGATGAGATTGCGGATGAATTGTCAGCAATTGCAAAAGCACCATTGGTGATTCCCGTCGATCAACACTTCAACGTCAAAGGTATCGGATTAGTTGCTATTGGTTATGTCCAATCCGGAACTGTACATGTTCACGATGAAGTTGTTTTGCTCCCCGCTAATGGGACTGGTAACGCTAAATCGTTGCAAGTAATGGACGATGATGTCCCGTCTGCAGTTGCTGGAGACAGGGTGGGACTTGCACTTAGAAATGCAAAGGAGGAACACCTCGGTAGCGGTTCATTACTCGTACATCCCGCTGTTGAAGATAAAAAATCGGGAACCAGCATCCCGCTAGCGCTTATCGCACACGAACAATCGACGATGAAACTGAGCCGTTCTCCGTTCCAAAAAAGAACACTGGCTGAAGGTGACGTGGTACACGCAAGTGTAGATTTACAATTCGTCGTTGGAAGAGTTACTGCTGTTAATGGAGATGAAATGAGCATTAAATGGGATTCGCCTCTGTTTATTCGCCGACAAAACCCTGAGCCGACGCTTATTGCCCAATTGGATTCAAAACCGAGAATAATGGGTAATGCTGAATTGATTCAAGATTGAGGCCCTTCGGCTTTCGAAGGGCTGTCGGTTTTTCCGCCCTTCCGACTCATCAAGTATCGGTGGTTTCATAACCCAGCACATGCGGTTTGCGCGTTGGGATGCGCATTACAGTTCAGGAGGACAGTCATGCAAGTGTAGAAGACTTTGAAGTCTTCAGAGCTATGCACTTGATGGGGTCAGGAAGGGTTCAAGCCTCTGTTGATGAGCGCATGCTGTCGTTTGAAACCCGAAAAGGAAGGACTCTTACCGTTCGCCTTTCGAACATTTTGCGTGTCCATCATCATCACACTAGGCTTGTTCCATTTGGATTTGCTCTATTCGGTGCAGGATTGCTTTATATTGCTCGAAGGATTTTGATTCCAGATATGCTACAGATGGTTGTCGCAATCTGTGGAGTCGCATTTATTTTTGGATGGGCTGGAACCAGAAAACCAACCCTCACAATTGACACTGATGTAGGTGATTGTCACACAATTATCGGTAACGATGCTTCCCTCATGCGGATGTCTACCCTTCTCAAAAGACTCCTGACAGGGATGTCAATGGACGATGCACGAATCGGACTTGATATCCTCAACAGAAACGCTGAATTCCCGCAAACAAGTTTGCTTGAAATGCAAGAAATCCCTGTTCAAAACGTACACCTCAGTTCCTCTCCATCGATTGCTTCTTTCTTAACACAAGAACTTCCAGTCGATGAACTGCCGGATTCTATCAGCTCAATGGATGGTTTTGAGCAAGAACTTGAACTTGATTTCGATGGGATTCAACAAGAGGCAGAGGGTTGGATCTTAGGAGAACCAAACCCTCAATCCGAAACCTTACATCAACCTGAACATGGACTGATGAGAAGAGGAATTGAAAATGCACACGACAGAAGAGGCACTATACCGCATACCGTCAGCGGAATTCAGCAACACTATCCAGCCCATTTCAATCAATATGACCCTGCAGTCCAACATTCACCGCCAATCTCATCGTACCAGCAACTTGCACAATCGAGCCATTCTGAGATGAACATCAACCGTCATCAAGTCCACACAACAGAAGTTCCGACACAATTTATTCCAAGTTTTATCGGCCCAGAAGGAGCCCATATCCCTCAAAGAAGGCATGAACTGAACACGGGCCACCATGCCAGTGAATTCCACTCTCCAGATTCGATTCTACCGGTTCAAATAGACGAAGAGCAACCTTCTCTCATTGAATTAGCGAAAAGGGAAACTCCGAAATTACCCGAAATTACGGATAGAAATCCCAAACCTAGTGCAAAAAACAATTCTCGCTTGCGACCTAAGGGTGCCCAAAATACTCAAAGCCGATTAAGGCCAAAATCGCGAACAAACAATCCCCAAACAGGCCGACTTCGCGAACTTGTACGGCCGGCAGCCGCTCAAATGTTTGAAAGTGCTACAGGATTCGCATCCCGCCTGCTCAGCAGCAAGTCCGGAAACAAGGAACCAATAGGCTCGACATCTACAGACGAACTGCGACAGCGTTCTGCACAAACACATCAATCCGAAGCGATAGAATCAATCCTCAATCTCGCTGCAAGTCGCGGTGGAAATTTACCTGATGATGAGATTGAGATCATGCTAGCACATCTCGAACGTCGGCACACGTTCCTTGAACAAGAGATGCAAGAGGAGATTCCTCAAGAAACCCCGCAATTGGAAAGTTTTTCTTTCGAGGAATTGAAAGACAGCAAAACACTGAAGTCCGAACAAGGCGGAAGGGCTGGTTTACCAAGAATTGATGTTTAATTTAACATCTGCTCAAAGGTCACAAGACGCTTTTCATACTGTTCATTTGTCATCGAATGCAGTCCTTCGATACCAAACGATTCTAACGTGTAACTTGCCGTCACGGTAGCTGAAAGCAGCGCACTGCGAAGTTCATCTCGCGTGAGCGGTCCAGCCCCATGTGCCAGATGAGCCGCAATGGAGCCAGCAAAAGTGTCTCCACATCCGGTCGGGTCAACAACTTTCTCGGTAGGGTATGCGGGCAAGGAAATCAGTTCGTCACCATGCAAAGCCAAAACGCCATGCTCACCACGTTTTACCACTAGAGATTGCACGCCAATCAGTTTAACGACCTTTCGAGCTGCTCGTATCAAGTTTTCATCATCGGCTAACATTCGAACTTCACCGTCATTGATGATGACCAAATCGACATTTTTCATCACCTCAATCAAATCGTTGCGAGCAATCGTAATCCACAAATTCATTGAATCAAGCATGGAAAGGCGTTGTGGAACTGCCTGCTCCAGTACACTTGACTGTAGACTTGGATGCAAGTTTGCACAAAACGTGATTGAAGGTGTTCGGTGTTCAACAGGTACCTTTGGTTCAAAGTGCTCAAACACATTCAAATGAGTTTCGTGAGTTTGTGCTTCTGACATAGTGCCGTGATACGAACCAGACCACCGGAAAGTCTCCCCCTCTGCAGTTTCAAGACCGTCTAAATTTAGTCCGGAGTTTGACAACACATTACGGTCTGCATCTGTGAAATCTTGGCCGACTACGCCAACCAAACCAACCTGTTCTAGGTCGAGTCTTTTGGCGTGAAAAGAACAGGCTAAACCTGCGTAGGTTGCTGAACCACCAAGTGCATCTTTGACATGGCCAAGAGGAGAAACTACACTATCATAAGCAATACTTCCGACGATTAAAACATCCATAACAGTCCTAAGGAGCCAGACTCTTTTTCCTTTCGTACAATCAAACTGCTCAACCAAGTAATTCTTGATGCATGTCAATATACTGAATGGTGATGTCTCTATCCAAGAAATCTTTCTCGTCCATGATACGTCTATGTAACGGGATGAGGTGTTCGACTCCAGTGATTACCGTCTCATCAAGGGCGGTCCTCATTCGTTTCACTGCATCGTCTCTATCACGCCCCCATACCAGAAGTTTAGCGAGAAGCGAATCAAAGCATCCTGGCATTTCATAGCCGGGATGAGCATGAGTATCGACTCTTACTCCGTAACCGGATGGGAAATGGCATTCCCACAACCGCCCTGGGCTTGGAATGAATTTGGCCGGATCCTCCGCATTAAGTCGGCATTGTATAGCATGGCCATTCCAAGAAATTTCATCTTGTTCTAAAGACAACTCTTCACCTTGAGCAACACGTATTCCCAATTCTACGAGATTGTGACCGGTGATGAGTTCAGTGACGGTATGCTCCACTTGGACACGTGGATTTACTTCAAGGAAATAGAAATCACCGTTTGCATCTCGTAAGAATTCAAACGTTGCTAATCCTTTGTAACCCACAGATTCTGCACCACGGCAGACCAATGCTCCAATCTCATCACGCTTCTCAACTTCGAGCCACGGCCCCTCCTCAACCAATTTCTGGTGTCTGCGCTGAATCGAACAAAAACGCTCTCCGAAATGAATGGCTTTTTTGCCATCTCCAAGAACTTGAAATTCGACATGTTGAGCCCCTTGGATGTATTTTTCAACAAAAACTCGTTCATCCCCAAATGCCGATCTTGCACGCGATTGACATAACTTCAACGCATTTTCAAATTCCGAGGATTGTTCGACAATCTGCATTCCAATTCCTCCACCGCCCGCAGCGGCTTTTATGATGACTGGATAGCCGATTTCTTCTGCCAAAGTGGAAGCTACAGCAGCATCTGAGATCGGTTCTGAAGAACCTTTTGCAGTCGGCAATCCGGCGGCTTCCATCGCAGCCCGTGCCTCAATTTTATCGCCCAGTAAAGTAATGACATCTGCAGACGGTCCGATGAAAGTTATTCCCTCCTCTTGAAGGCGGCGAACAAAATTCGCATTTTCCGCTAGAAAGCCGTATCCGGGATGCACAGCGTCACATTCCAGTTCTTTAGCAGCAGCAATCACCGATTCGATGTCGAGATATGAATCCAATGGATTGGATTTGTAGTTAGCATAAGCCACATCTGCAAAACGAACGGGAAGTGAAAGGCGGTCTTCACGACCATGGATTATTGCTGCTTCAATTCCCATGTCGCGCAGGGTGCGAAGTATACGTAAGGCAATTTCACCACGATTAGCAATTAGGACTCGCTTGAAGGCCATGGTTGACTCGAAGAGGAATTACTCTATGATGCCAACGGTTCAACTCGTTAAAAAAACCTCATTTTCCAAAAGGGGGGGATTATCCTCGCTCGTCCAGTTTTTCGACTTAAATGACCGGAATAAGGTCACTAAAATCTTTTTTTCCTAACTTTTCAAGAAAATTCATCGATAATTTGATACATCATGACTTCGATGGCCCTTCATGACGCAGAAGACACGGACCGGGGCAGAGGCCCTCGATGAGTTGGCTGGAATCGATTTGAATAGAGATGGAAGGATTGTCAATTTGGTGATTTGTGGCAATTCTAAATTTTACGATTATGGCTGGCTAGAGGAGCAACTTGAAATTTGGGTGGAGGAGAATGCATATCCCGACTTAATAATACTCGGTGGAGCGAGTGGAGTGGATTATTTAGCAGAGCGATGGGCGGACAACAACAATATCCAATTGGCCGTTTTCAGCGAGGCATGGATTGCACCTCGGCCGAACTCAGCTCATGATTCTGGAAGACCCCAAGCAGTGGCTACTCTCGCAAAAACCATGCTTGAGCAAGCAACACATATGCTTTCATTTCCGGGTCCCGATTCAGTTTGGACAAAAAGAATGGAAGAAAGGGCTGCTGAATTCGGGATTCCAGTGAAAAGCGTGCCGCTACCGTAGTGCTTTGAGTAAAAAATCAATAGACATCTCGAAGGTAACGCTTTTCTTCTTTCATCATGGTCGTACCTATGAAATGGGTAGCGTCATCTTCTGACATCCCACCGTGCTCGATTGCTATTTCGATCAATGCTCGATGAACGTCTTTTGCCATGTATGTTTTATCACCGCAAATGTAGAAATATGCTCCGTTTTCAAACCACTCCCAAATTGCAGCGCCATGCTCTTTGAGGCGATGTTGAACGTATATTTTTTCTTCTTGATCTCTAGACCAGGCTGTAGTAAATTTGTACAAATCTCCACTGTCCATCCAGTCCTCAATTTGTTCCTTGTAATAGAATTCTGTCTTAGAGGACTGGTCGCCAAAGAACAACCAATTTCGACCTTTTCCACCGTCAAAGACTCGCTGTTCCATGAATGCACGGAACGGAGCAATTCCTGTTCCGGGCCCAACCATAATGATGTCAATATCCTTGTTGTCTGGGAGGATAAATGATTTGGTAGGGGACATAAATACGCCAATCGGATTGCCTGTGGTGTCTATTTCGTCAGCCATGTACTGTGTGCAAAGGCCGCCTCGTGCACGATTGTGATATTCAAACCGGACAATTCCGACTGTCAATTCAACGAATCCTGGGTGTGCGTCGTGAGAAGATGCAATTGAGTACAAGCGGGGTTTGAGACGACCAACTAAATCCATGAACTCTTCTGGGGAGTATTTAACTCCAAACTCTCTCATTATGTCAACATAATCTCGCGTCCACAAATAGTCCTCAATCGCCTTTTCATCGCCAAGAAGCGCTTCAACCTTCGCAGCAGGATCATCAGACGCTATACTGGTAGCAAGGCCTGGTGGCATTGCGGAAGACTCAGAGGACTCCCAATCTTGGGAGGAGCGGGTACGAGCAACAATCTTTAGGGAGATTTTCATTCCCGACGAGACGACTTTTCCTGCAAGGGATTGAACGAATTTTTTGTTCGCCATGTGGACTTCAAAGTCCTTTTTCAAGGCAGTGTAAAGGTCACGATCCCCGTTGTGAGTATTGACTGTTTGATTCCTATCCCAGCCTTGCAACTCGAGAATTTCTTCGACAATGTGAGGGGGGTTCTCGGACATGACTCCGAGTGCATCCCCAACTTTGTAATCAAGTCCCGAATCTCCAAGTGCAAACACAATGTGACGAGTTTCTTTACGAGAACCCTCCCCGTTGAGGATGTAGTTCTCAGTAATTTGAGTCATGTACGGATTCTTTGCATTCCAATCGGACATAATTTCACCCATCAGCCCAAGGCTGTAGTTGGTCCACAATGGGGTCACTTATCATGCTTATTGAGCCTTGATGTTGCAGAAACGCAGCCCTTCACTCACCCTTCAAAAACCCTATCAAAAGTCAAGGATACAAACGGCCATTTATATGTTAAACCTCGTAGTTGCGCCTATGCCTAAAGCAGCAAAGCCAACCGCACTCATTGTAGGTTCAGGACCCGGAGGTCTAGCAAGCGCACTCTTACTTGCACATTCGGGTGTCAATGTGACCGTACTTGAAAAAGAACCTCAAGTTGGTGGCCGAACAAAACTGATCCACAAAGACGGATTTACTTTTGACCGTGGACCAACTTTCTTTCACTACCCAGAGGTCATCGAAGAAATCTTTCAAGCTATCGGCAGAGATGCCCACAAAGAACTCGGACTCATGCCACTTGACCCAATGTACCGGCTGGTTTTCGGAGCAGGCGGACACATCGATGCAACCAGCAAACTCGACGAAATGACCGAGCGAATTCGTGAACTGGCTGGCGATAAAAATGCCAATGGATTCAAGAATTACGTCAAACAAAATCGTAAGAAGTTGGAACTGTCAAAGCAGTGCCTCCAAACACCTTGGACCAGCCCACTCAATGTTCTTACAAAGAGGGCCGTAAGGGTTGCAACAGTGCTCAAACCTTGGGCAAGCGTTGCTGGAGACCTCGGTAAGCACTTCGATGACGAGAGAGTTCGCCTCGCAATGTCCTTCCAAACAAAGTATCTTGGGATGAGCCCCTTTCACGCACCTTCGCTGTTCACTATCCTTGCGTTCCTAGAATACGAACACGGCATATTTCATGCTAAAGGTGGATTGGGTAGTATCACTGCTCGAATGGGCGAAATCGCTGAAGAAATGGGCGTAACCATCCGTTGCGACACCCCAGTCAAATCCCTGATTTACGAAGGAAAAACCGTCGTTGGTGTTCGAATCGAGGGAGAAGAAATAATGGCCGACAAGGTAGTCGTGAATGCCGACTTTGCCCACGCTATGACGACACTGGTTCCTGACGAAAAACGCAAGAAGTGGTCGAATAAGAAGTTGGAAAAGAAAGGTTACTCCTGCTCGACGTTCATGCTTTACCTCGGCGTCGATAAACAGTACGATTTACATCATCATCAAATCTACGCCTCTTCTGCTTACGAGAAGAACCTCCAAGATATTACCAATCACAAACTCACTTGGGATGATCCGTCAGTGTATGTACAAAACGCCAGTGTAACAGACGACTCTTTGGCTCCAAAGGGACAATCAACAGTCTATGTATTAGTTCCAGTGCCTAACACTCACGACTCCATCGTTTGGGATGATATCAAAGCAGACTACAGAGACACAATCATCAAACAACTTGCTAAGCTCGGTTATGATGATATTGAAGACCATATCGTCTCAGAAACAATTGTGACTCCTGACGACTGGGGTGCATCTGATATTTACCGCGGTGCTGTGTTCAACCTTACACACGACCTCAAGCAGATGCTATGGCGAAGACCACAAAATCGGTTCGAAGAAGCCAACAACCTCTACATCGTAGGCGGTGGCACTCACCCCGGTAGCGGCTTGCCGACTATCTTTGAAAGCGCAAGAATCAGCAGTAAATTACTACTTGCAGACCTTGGAATCCGAGCCGACTGGAATGGCGTTGATTCATGGTTCCAAGATGTTCGCCGCCCGAAGGTGAAAAGCGCATCTACAAAACCCGCTCAAGAAAACAAAAGACAGACTGGTGACGGTCATGCTGCGTAATTCAATTCTCGTATTGTCAGTTATTCTGATGTTTCTTTCAGGTTGTGTCCAACCGGAATCGATGACGGATAACCAAGTCGATGAAGCAAACAAAATACCGTTTGAACTTACCTTTTCAGCGGATACGCTGGATAGGAACGAAGATACTGAACAAAAGTTCGATCTTAAAGACGAACTCGCTGACGGCCCTGTCATGCTGCTTTGGATTGGTGCGGGATGCACAGGTTGTCACGACTGGACCGATATGATTCGGCAAAAAATGCTAGACGGTGAGCTCGATGAGTCAAACTACACGATTGTAAGTGTGCACAGGTGGGGCGAATTTGAATCCGAAAGCGAATTGCAAGATGTGTTCGGTAATGAAAACGAATCTGACCACTACACTCCATGGACGATTGTAACACCATCTCAATCCACTCAAGCCTACGATTTCAACAGCGAAAAATCCACAGGCACGTCGATTTATTCCGCTTATGGAAATCCAGGTACTCCGACTTTGCAGGTCATTGCACCTAACGGAGTTTTGGCTTGGCAATCAAAGACCTACTGGGCCAATGAAACTGTGTTTGATGACGGAATAAACTTCTTTCAACGACAGGTGAATCAAGAGTGAACCTCAAAGACCCCGAGGGTTTCCGTTAAACTGCAGCCTGTAAGGCGGCCGGTGAAAACCATGGGTGAAGGCATTAAATTACCAGTTCTTAATGGACTGGGTCGTACGAATCGTATCGACAATTGGCTTAACCAGCCTCTCGCAATGGGTATCGGATTAACTGCTGCAATGTTGTACACGGCTTGGAGACTGTTCCTCTTTCCTGAATCAATACACTACGAATTGGAAGGCTCAAAAGTAATGTCGCCAATCTTTTCTCCAAATGTCTTAGAATGGGATTTGTTTGGATTAAACGAATGGAAGCATCCTCAGTGGGTCAACGCTGCTGTTCTTGTATTATGGATTCCATTTGGTTTCCGAGGAACCTGCTACTACATGAGGCGTGTTTACTATCGCACCTTTTTCGCCAGTCCAACTGCATGTTGGGTAGATGAGCCTGAAATCAACAAGAAACTAGGATACAAAGGTGAAAAGAGGATTTTTATTCTTAATAATCTTCACAGGTATTTCCTCTATGCTGCTATGATTATCATTGTCATCAAGTGGTGGGATGTCACCCACACCCTGCATTTTTCTGAAGGATGGGGTGTATCTGTGGGGACATTCGTCATGGGCCTTGAAGCCTTTCTACTGACCATGTATGTCACTTCGTGCCACGCTCTGAGGCATTTAGCCGGTGGCGCATTAGACCGATGGACGACGGGAATAAGTCGGATTAGAGGTAAAGTATTTGGAAGAATTAGTGTTTTCAACCGCTCCCATGGATTTTGGTTTTGGACTTCCCTAGGATTTGTATTCATAGGTGATCTTTGGGTATTAGCAGTGAGTGAAGGGCACCTAAGCGATGTGGCGCTGTTTGTGATTTAAGGTGGAACACATGACTGAAGAGTACAAGAAATACGAATACGATGTAATCGTTATTGGCGCTGGAGGGGCTGGCCTTCGGGCTGCAATTGAATCTGCACGTAGTGGTGCAAAAACCGCAATTATTACCAAATCCCTTCTCGGTAAAGCACATACGGTCATGGCAGAAGGTGGATGTGCTGCTGCACTGCAAAATGCCGACCCTCGGGACGGATGGAAGGTTCACTTTCATGACACAATGAAAGGAAGCAAATGGCTTGCTGACTGGAAAATGGCGGAGTTGCATGCAAAAGAAGCACCTGACCGTGTTCGAGAATTAGAACAGTGGGGCGCTGTATTTGACAGAACACCCCAGAATACCATCAACCAACGAAATTTTGGCGGCCACACATTTCCACGTCTGGCTCACGTTGGAGATGCCACTGGTTTGGAACTCATTCGTACACTGCAAGAAAGGGGTATCCATGAAGGGATTGATATTTTCATGGAATACACTGTCCGTCACTTGTTAAAAGAAGGTGACAGAGTTACAGGTTGTGTTGCTTACACGCGTGTCGATGGAGACTTCCATGCATTCTCAGCCAAATCCATTGTTTTGGCGACCGGAGGGATTACTCGCTGTTGGTCCGTTTGCTCTGGTTCTTGGGAATACACGGGTGATGGTCATGCTTTAGCTCTCTGGGCTGGAGCGGAATTACGCGACATGGAATTTGTTCAATTTCATCCGACAGGAATGGTGTGGCCTCCATCTGTCCGTGGAATTCTCGTTACCGAAGGTGTTCGCGGTGAAGGAGGCCGGCTTACGAACTCGGAAGGTGAACGATTCATGTTCAACTATGTCCCAGAAATGTTTGCAGGCGACCATGCGGAAACCATCGAAGAATCCGACCAATGGGTCGAAGAAGTGGTTTCGGGTAAACTGGCTACGGTTCGCAGACCTCCAGAATTGTTGACGAGAGACGTCGTTGCAAAGGCAATTAATTCAGAAGTGAAAGCTGGACGAGGTTCTCCTCACGGTGGTGCTTTCTTGAATATTTCACACCGTGGCGAAGAAGCAATTTTGAAGAAATTGCCTTCCATGCATCACCAGTTCAAAGAGCTTGCAGGTGTTGATATCTCCAAAGAACCGATGGAAGTAGGACCTACGGCCCACTATGTCATGGGTGGAGTACGAGTTAATGCTGAAACTCAAGAAAGTAATGTTCCAGGTTTGTATGCCTGTGGTGAAGTAGCGTCAGGATTACATGGAGCCAACAGACTAGGTGGTAACTCACTCTCAGATCTCATCACCTTTGGAAAGCGTGCAGGGGAGCATGCAGCAAAGCGTGCAAAAGACCTTGCTCAGCCAACCATTGAAGATTCTCAAGTGCAATCTGCCATCGAAGTTATGCTCGCACCTCTTCACCGAAGCGAAGGCGAAAACCCAGGTAAAATTTACGATGAAATGCGAGATATGATGCAAGCAAAAGTTGGTATCATCCGCACCAAAGAAGAAATGGAAGAAGCAATGGATGATTTGAAGTCGTTTGATGAACGGCAAGAAATGTGTTTCCCTGGTACATCCCGTAAATACAACTCGGGTTGGCATCAAGCATTGGACTTGAAAAACATGGTCGATGTTTCTACGGCTGCAACACTAGCAGCGTTGACACGTGAGGAAAGCAGAGGCGGCCACACGCGCGATGATTTCCCGGGCGAAATTGAAGAATGGGGGAAAATCCTCAATATCATCTACATGGAAAATGGAGAAATCAAAGTTCGTCAAGAGCCAGTAGAAGAAATGCGAGGAGACCTCAAAGGGGCAATCAAGGAAGTTAAGGCGATGATTGCTGAGCGAGCAGCCGAACAAGAAGGAAGTGAAAACTGATGTCGCTTAAAGGAAAAGTTCAGGATTTCAAGATACTTCGTGGTGAAGGCGAACAAGCAGAACTAGAAGATTTTAGCATCGAACTCGATGAGGGGATGGTGGTCCTAGACTGCGTACATCGGATTCAACACGAACAACAGCCGGATATGGCAGTTCGTTGGAACTGTAAAGCTGGAAAATGTGGTTCCTGCTCTGCAGAAATTAATGGCCGACCTCGGTTGATGTGCATGACTCGAATGAGTGATGTTGTTGCTGAAACGCCGGCCGGAAAGCCGATTGAAATACGACCAATGAAGGCATTTCCACATGTGAAAGATTTAGTTACTGATGTTTCATGGAATTATGAAGTGGCTCAAAAAATTAAACCAATCAATGGTCCTGAAGAAATGAACTGGGAATTCAATCAAATGGAAGCAGACCGGGTACAACAATTTAGAGAATGTATCGAATGTTTCCTTTGCGTCAACACCTGTCACGTCCTACGCGACCACGCTCTTTTCGATGATTTCGCTGGGCCTCGAAACCTTGTACGTCTTGCGCAATATGAAATGCATCCATTAGATACTGAAGACCGAGTACCGGAAATTAAGAAAGAATTTGGAATCGAGTATTGTAATATTACACGATGCTGTACAGAAGTATGCCCAGCAGGGATTCAAATTACGGATGATGCTATCATCCAACTCAAAGAAAGAGTCGTTGACCGATATTATGACCCTTTGCAACGTATTTGGAGAACCCTAACACGGCAAAAAGTCCGCTATTGAGGCGATTCTTTGGAACAATTTGTAGAGCGTTCTCGGCATTACTCGGGATTTTTTTTTGGAGTGGCATTCGTCTGGATTGGGATTCAACATTTTACCAATGTTGGTTTCTTTGAACCCATCGTTCCTAAAGTACTTGGTGAACCTACGATTTGGGTTTACTTGAGTGGCCTAGCAGAGATTCTGCTCGGTTTGGGCATGATAATTCCGAGATATCGGCAAGCCGGCGCTAAAGCAACTGCAGCGTTCCTAGTCCTAGTTTACTGGGCTAATGCCAACATGTGGATCAACAACATTCCTCTTCAGGGAAGCACATTTTCAACAACTGCTCACGTATTGAGGGCAGCTGCACAAATAGGAATGATTGCACTCGCACTGTGGATTGCAGAAATTAAAATAATGAAAGGAGAGAAAGCCTCTGTGCCCTCCGAGGAAGGCACAGAAGCGGAGACCCGAGCGGGGACAAGTTCGTAATTACGAACTTGAAAAACATACAAGAAGGGGACGAACTCAAAGGTGTTCGATTCCGGACTTCTTCACGTTTGCCTTCTTGATCTTGTCAGGAAGCCAAGCAGGTCCATTGGCTGGCTTGTCAACCATGGAGATGCTTCCGGTGAAGACGTGGACTCTTTTTGTTCCACGCTCACGTAGGCGTATGTTCGTGTGTCCGCGGGTTGCAGCCTTTAGGGCCGCACCACGGGGTTGTTTGCTAGCAAAAACCTGGCTCGTATCTTTTCCGTTCTCCATGAGAACAA
>DAIUCF010000027.1:0-22825 GCA_036846305.1 Candidatus Poseidoniaceae archaeon
GTTTGTGAGCGGCGCGTTTCACCTTCGGTTTTTCTTGCCTTTGTTCTTACGGCCTTTGCTGCCGCGACTACTGTATTCCCAGGCCTTACTCTCACGACTGCGACGGTCAGAAACATCCCTCCACGCGTTGCTAGCGGGCCGGGATAGGTTTTCTGGCATATCTTCGAACGATTCAATGCTTAGATGAATTCCGCCTAGTTCTTCCTGTAATTGACGGACGTTTTCGCCACCTTTGCCAATGAGAGTGGAAATCATATTCTGGGGGGCATAAATTGTTGCGCTTGACTCGCCTTTGAAATCGACTTGACACTGTACTCCGACCCATTGTTGGATGATATGGGCGAGTTGGTCTCGCGCAAGTGCCTTCATTGGAGATACGGTTCCGGATTGACGTCCTTCAACTGGAACAACTGCAATTTCTGAACCAAACGCAAACATTTCATGAGTGATTTTCCCGCTTGGGAATTCAACGACTTCAATGACTGGTCGCGCAAGTTCCTCCTGCATGCCGGTAGGAGGCTTAACCGTCATACGCAATTCTAGCACCTGTTGTATTTTACCGGATTCAACATGGATAATCGTGTCAAGAACTTGACTGACCAATCCCAATTCAACCTTCCCGATTAAACGTTGAATAGCCTCGAGGGCCGAATTTGCGTGTGTTACGCCTAACAACCCTACACCAGCAAGACGGACATCAGCAAATATCTCAAAGTCTCGAGCGCGACGGACCTCGTCAAATATTACAAAATCCGGACGTACAAGGAAAATAATTTCCGCCGTTTTCTCCAAATCCCCCTCCAATGGCGCATATTGCGTAATTCTATCTGCCAATTGCAAATCGCGAGGAGCTTCCATAGTTTTCACCATTGCTCCAACTTCAGTATCGAGATATTCAGCAATCGCTTGAGCAAGAGTTGTCTTGCCTGAACCAGGCCTTCCGCAAATGAACACCCCTCTATGGTGGTCGGCTAATCGACCAATGAGGCGGGGGTCGAGTTGATACTCATTGAGTGATAATTTCGCTACGGGGCGCACAATAGTGATTTCTCGTGCATCTGCAAAAGGTGGCCAGGCGCAAGAAATTCGTAGGTCGCCGAGTTGAATTACTTGGCACCCTTTCCTATCAATTTCAAGAAAACAGTCGCTGCGATTTCGATTTTCTTCGACTAGATCTACCAGTTCTCCTTGGAGCGCCTCCATACGAAGCGTGTCCCAGTTCTGTTCCGATTCAATTTCAAGAAGTCGTAATTCCCCGATTGACCCTTGTTTAACTCGAGGGGGGCAGTCTGCCTTGAGAAAAACAGTATGCACCTGCTCCATTAACAAATCTTCCAACGGTTGAGGTAATGTTGGATGGTCGCCAAACTTAGCCATTGCAATCGGCCATGGTCAGTGAGGGAGGCCTTTCACCCTTCGCATCTGTTGAAAAGCGTGATTAGTTGTTCTTTGGTTGAATGAGTGCTCCAGTCCACCAAAAAGAGCCAATGAAACACAGCGACAATCCGTAAGAGCCGATGGTTGGCCAACTGAATACTCGAATACAGATTTCTGCAAAAATGGCAATTGAAACAAGAAAACTGAACATGACTAGAATTCCATCAGAATTAATCCCCAATGTTCCAAAGGCGAGTTCCTTCTCGGAAAGACCCCAGACGATGGCCACGAGGGTTGAAAGGCCTATCAAAATAAAAGCTCCATCCATTGCACTGCCTTGTAGATAAGATACTATGGCAGAGACGAGGAAACATCCCAAAAACATCCTTTGAACAGTCGGAAAAGACAGGGCCATGTTTAACCGAAGAGACAATGATTCTTGAAGACTCGCAAGAACAATGTTCATTTTCATACATATTGAGTACGCCAATTCTCCATCCTCGAAACAACAGACTCTATCAGTCGGGCAGTTGCTAAATGCGAATCCTTGTTGAAGAGGGCAAGTTCTGATGTGCAAAGGATATTTGTGTACTGAAATTCAAGTGGCGGGGGTTTTACAATCGAAGAAAATGTTGAATGTGCACGAATATTTGAATCAATGCTTAGGGCGCCTTCGCCCTTTAAATCTAGAAATAAGGCCCCTCTTGTCCCCTCAAGTGTAATGGAAAAACGCGCCTCCATCTCCCAACCTACTGATATTTCGACATCAACATTCGATTCAATTTTGTCCCTTTTGTACTGTAAATGAACTGTGCCTCTCGTAGCCTTATTCAATGACGATGCCCCGTAATGGTTGAAAGTCGCTACGTTCTTTATCAGAGGGTATTGACGGAGATTTACTAAGAAGGGAATTGTATCAAATGCGTGAGAAGCTAATCCGGTAACAATGTGGCTTCGTCTGCTTTTTTTTCGGGGAGAGAATTTGACATACCGTATCGACCTGACTGTGCCAATATCGCCTCTACGAATTCTCTCTTTAGCATCAAGAATTACGGAATGGTAACGCAATAAGTAACCTGAGTGAAGATGGGTTTGATGTCGTAATGATGTTTTGCATAATGTTTTGACTTCGCCAAGGGTGGTTGCAACCGGCTTTTCAATCAATACATTTACCCCCATAGACAAAATTTGCTGACCTAACAAGAAGTGAGTCAAATTCGGTGTTGCAACCGTCACTAAGTCGAGAGAAACCGACTCAAACATCTCTTTCCAAGAGGTAAACTTCTGATCAACGGTTGCGGGCAGGGATTCAAGACGCTTCGGGTTGATGTCACAGGCAAAAACATGAGAAATCTGCCCCTGTTCTTTCATCTGTAGAAGTGTTGCGATGTGTTTGAGGCCCCATCGCCCACATCCAATTACACCAACACAATACGGCATGACAACAACTCATCGATAATAGGCCGGTTTCAATGTGTTGCCACTCGCATCTTTGGTAGCCAAGACGTAATCGAGTTTTTCTTCTTTAAATGTCGAAATGTCCAAGATATTTTGTTCTTGAAAGCCCATGGTAGTATAGAGTTCTTGATTTGTATGAAAGCCTTCAACTCCAATATATTCTGCACGAGAGACTCGAGTCGTTACCCTTCCAAAACCATGATACCATAGTGCTAGAGCGGTTATGGCGTCCTGGCTGGTTGGAGATTTACGCGGGATTTTTGGAAATGGAGGGGCTAGACACTCTTTTGGAATGAGATTCTTCCCGGTTCTTTGTCGTCGCTTCTTCGACATGTATGAACGCATAAAAGACCATCTTATTCTAAAATGTGAACGATCCGCATAAGCATTCTTCAAGAGATACTTCTGTTCAAAGTCATAAATAATTGGTTTGATGATGTCCCAAACTTGACGCGTCATGCCGTAGCCCCAAAAGTGACGATTTGTGGCAATAACATCGCTCATTTGTTCTTCTTGGAGAGTAGTGGAGTCCGTGTTCAGATTATAGGCCATAACCGTACCAACATCACAGTATTCTGAAGTCCAATCCATCATGTCAACTACAGTCTGAATATAATTTGGTGCAAGCAGCATGTCGTCTTCAAGTAAAATTAGCCGGTCATAATTCAATTCGTCAAAAAGAGTTCTTCGCGCATCGATGAGGTGGCGTCCAATGCCCCAATTATCAGGACGTAAAACGAAATTGACATCAGTGAATTTTGATTTTTCGACTAAAGCAACCAATTCTTCTTGTCTCGATTTCTCGCCGCCATCGAGGTAGATGTGTATATCGCATTCGTAAGCAGCACTGTTTTTCTCAAGTGATTTGAGAGTCTGGTCAAAATATTCAACTCGGTTAAATCCAAGCAAAAGAATCGCAGTTTTCATTAAAATATCTCCATTCCAACCACAACTTGCCGTACACTAAGATTGCAGCCCGTCGGGCGCTCACTGCATTGAGGCTGCTCGCTCATGTATGGTCCAGCCAGTTCTGAGTCATGAATTAACCGTAAAGAGAAATTGAGGGTTTATTTTTTCGTCCCCCCTAAATATTTTTAGGGTATCCTAAATTACATCGGTCTGGTGAGACTGTGGATGAGTGTGATTCCTGTGGAAGTTTGATGCGCATGGGATGGGTAGCATGCCCTTATTGTGGATGGCAGAACAACCTGTTGATGAATTCAAATCTGAGTGTTATTGAATTGGTCGAAAGAAATTCTTCTTGTACTTCGAGCAGGGACTGCTCTGGTTCGTGTTCCAGCAAGAAAAAAAACAAATTGAAATCCAAATGCTGCAATAAATACAAGAAAAAAAGTAAGAAGCATTGCAAGCGTTGCCCTGAAGGCGTTGCTCGAAAATCTACAAAACCAATCACTGCAAAGATTGGATTTTAATGAAAACATCAAGCAGGGTTAGGCTCACTACCGCTTGACCCAGAAGACGAACTCCCTTCAGGAGCCTGTCCGCCTCCTCCGTCATCTCCCGACCCGGACTGCTTACAATTCTCGGACTCCTCGCAATCTTCTCCGTCCACCGTCGTCGAAGTCGACGTTTCCGATTCGTAGTATGTTGTATCGTATGGGTTGGAATATGCCAATTCAACGCTTGCAGTTTCATTCAGCGAAGTAAGGTTGGTTGCAGTCACGCCGGCCGATGAGACAGCATAGACATAATCGCCCATGAATATTGAACGACGGATGTTGTAATCGCTCCAATAATTGCGGTTGTCTCCCTGGTCATAGAGGTGGGAATGATCAACTGATCCATGTACAGATAGGTTGCCGGTTTCTTCGGAGACGTTGACGATAATTAGTTTCGAAACAAATTGGTAATTCCATTGGTAGTAGCCATTTGAATCTGTCCAACTCTGATATTTGTAGGTTGAAAGGGGTATTGCGAGTAAGCCTTTGGGTGCCCAGTACTGGAAGGCTTTGTGTTCGTATGAGGCTTCTGAATACGACCAAACCCATGAGTTATCGTACGGATTTGATACCGGGGAAAGCGTAAGTGTGTCGTCGACTAAAGGCGTAGATGGATTGGTGATGTTAAACAAAGAAAGGCGTGTACTTGACCAGTCCAGTCCGGTTCCATCAGCACCTGGAGCCATGCCTATCGTCAAGAGATGATCTCGAGAAAGTGGATGGATATATGTTGAAACCCCAGGAATCTCAAGTTCACCCAAAATTGTAAGATTTGTTTCATCTGACATATCGATTACCCATAGTGGATCTATTTGTCGGAATGTGACTAAATAGCACCTATCACCATCAAATCTCGCACTCCAAATACGCTCATCAGGAGCAATATTGTCAACCCGCCCCACTTCAACCAAAGTCCGTACATCTGTTGTAACATCAACGCTCCGAGTGAACGTAACAACGCTTGAGCTCATTGGTGTCGGGTCTTCCATCCACCATCGAGCCCATTGACCAGAGGTTGTGGCGACCCTGACTATTCCTTCAAATTCTGAAATTGAAAATTGATTCAGAATTGTTCCGTTCACTCTTCCTGAGCCAGTATAGGTTGTGTCTCCTGAATTCGAGATATCAAATGTATGGATATTTGTCGATTCATCAATGTTGTCGTTACCCCAAAACCACCACCAGTCCCAAGCATTTTCGGTGAGAATAAGTACGTCTTGAGAAGCATAGACCATCGGGTAATTGCCGATGATGTGGTCTGCTTGAAATTCAAGATTTTCAGTTGATAGGTCAAAGGTGAAAATGCTGTTAAATCCACGGTTAAATCCATCTTCGGGGGCGACAAAGTCAACGCATTGGTTATCGTTGAGTGTGTGGACTGTAAATTGACCGTTAGAGCGCTCATACACCTTCGGAAGAATGTCTTCTAGTGCAAGGGCCTCGAGTGCAATCGAGTTGTCGAGTATCGTCTGATAGGCAACTTTCTCACGAATCTCAAGACGGAGTGGGTTTTCATAGTCCAATTCCCAGTATCCTGTTGGGAGTTCGAGCCAGTTTTTGATGCCGGGAATGTCGAGCCATGCGTGGGTTACAGCGCGAACAGTTGCATTCACTTCACGAGCTGTCATATAATTCCCCTCTAAGTACAACTCTTTACCAACCTCTAGCAAAGAGCGGTTTGAAAGATCAAATACAGTAAATTTTGTCAATGTTGTGGTTCTCCAAGAGCCATAGTCTTCCCCCCAATTCATTGCTTGAGACAGAGGATCACTTTGAGGAATATTCCATGCAGACACACTAGAAATCACCACCAAGCGTTCCCCGTCCAGCATCATCGCTTGTGGGTTTCCTTCGATTCTTGTAGTCGACAAATGAGTCAATTCTCCAAACTCCGGTACTCCAAAAATCTCAAGTTGTTTGCCGTTCAAAAAATAGATGTAATAGCCATCAGTCTTTACGAAATCTGCTTCATCTACCCCTTGCTCTTGATTGTTGGTTCCTGAAAAATCGGCCCCTTCCTGCCGCCGAGGGGTTGGCGTAGAAGCGCTGTTGGTTGATGTTTCAGCACCATCCATCATCCCCATCGCCATGTCGTCCTCCGCCCATATGCCGCCACCGTAGTAATATTGTTCTTCAACAGCCTGCAGCAATTGGATTCTATACTCTTCAGCAATTGAAGATTTTAGTGCAGTTTCAAGTTCATTGCAGTCGGCATACTGGGAAAGTTGGGGGCTTGCTGCGCTGCGTTGAACGACTGTGGACCAGTCGTCGGGAAGTTCCACATCAGGCACCTCTACTTCGGGATCTACGAGACCCAAACATCCAGAAAATAAAAACAAGGATGTGAGAAATATCGCTAATGTTTTCTGTCCTATCATGAATCCACTACAATGCGTTTGGATATGAAGGAATTGGTTCCCTGTAGCAGGGATCAAAGGTTTTCTTGAACCGATATTTGGCACGTGCGAGTTCCCCATTGAACCTTTGTCGAGGGGGTTTTTCTGAGGTTTTGTCTCTCGGCCATGGTTTGTGAACTTGTGAAATTGTTTAGGGAGCCCTAACAATTTTTATATATGGGTTTTAGGTCGCCCTAAAATGAGGATGAATTATGAACCCAACGAAATTGAAAGGACTATTGCTAATTGCACTCATGGCTGTTTCAGGCCTAGCTGGCTGTTTAGGAACTGAAGATGAATCAGATGATAGCGACGACGTCGCCGCAACAAGCGGAACCGATGCAGGATACACCTATGCGTCTAATGTAGAGAATCACCGTGCCCTCATGAAGGATCTATGTGACATTAAGACCGCTGCCAGTTCAGATGGCGGTTACAACTTCGCCGAGGCGAAGAACATCTACATGAACGGTAAGAATGCACAGAAAAGTGACGATTCCTTCAGAACTCTTGCAGGTTTCGCCGCTGCTGACGGCAAGAAACACAGTTACGATACATTCTACAACCAATCCGGCTCAGTTGATGCACATATCATGGCTGCAATGGATGGAACTGGTGATTTCGCCGGTGCAAGCGACACTGTCCGCTACCAAGGTATCGCAAAGTTGACTGCAAACATGGGAATGGTTGCATATACTATTCACGAACTAAACTCTGCTATTGCTAAGGCTGATGCTGGTAATGTAGACAATGACTCCGGCGCCCCACACAACTGGGATGAAGCTTGGGCATTCTTCCACGGACCTGAAGATGATTGGTCATGCTCTCCAGCTTATACCATGAAGAAGAGAGCTGCTGATTACGGCACTGAGACAGGTGGCGTTTCTAACGCACTTACTGCAACAACCGATGCAATGGTTACTGGCCTTGCTGCACTGCAAGCTCAAGATTCCGCTGGCTACACCGCTGCAACCAACACCGTTGTCAAGAACGTGATTATTACTTACTCCCAGGCCACTCTAAAATATGCTTCTAAGATGGATAATAACGAGTCCGGTGCAAAGTACCAAGTTGAAGGTTACGCATTCTGGAAGACTATTGAAGCATATGCTGCTCCACACACCGACAATGCCTGTTACAACATGGGAACTCATACCATGGGATGGATTGGATCAAGCAATGCATCTGCATGCGACGCATACATCTGGACCAACGGCTCTCAGTCACAAGATGCGAATGCCACAAACGACACTTGTTACAACACCGTGACCCATTCGGTCTTTGTTGGTGCGAATGAGTCTGTTTGTGACGCATTCACATCAACATACTTCTACGAGAACTACGGTGCAACGTCTTTGAACAACATCTTTGACTTGACCGATGCAACTCAACTCGGCACATCCTATGATGTCACAGCATGGCTACAGCCTGTTTGGGACCATTATGGAATCACTGCTGCTGAAATCGGCACGTACGCTTGATTGAAGTTTGACATCTGATTAAAGGAGAAGTCCTCCCGCTGGCGGGGATGCATTCACAAAAGTCACCCAACCCGTGAATGCACCCCGTTGGCATCTTCTTCTGCACTATACAAATATACTCGGTTGCCAAGCAGCCATCGAGCAACAAGCTTGCTTGATGTTAAACATAGGATTCTCGGGGTGGAAATTTGGTATCTCAAATGGAAATTGAACGCAGATTCTTTGTCCGGGACGTTGAAGAAAAACCTTGGATGAAACCGCAGAGCCGTCGCACAATCGAACAATACTACCTCGACTCTGAACGTTTTTCTACCCAAGGAGACATGTTAGTATACGACAGTAAACACCATCTTGCCTCCTTGTCAAGAGATGAAATTTGTCTCTTTGAAGAAGAAAAAGAATGGACATCTCGTATTCGTATCTGTGATGATGTTGCTACTGTGACACTGAAAGGAAAACGCATCCACGCTTCAGCACTTGAACTGGAGTGGGTCGTAAATCGTCACTTGACGTCACGTATTCTTGAAGATGTTGAATTCCCTGCTGTCTTCAAATCAAGGTACCTTTGGGTTGGCGATGATGGCAATACATGGGAAATCGATCACTTTGAAGGGACGCTCGAAGGATTAGTGTTAGCTGAGATTGAACTGTCAAGTATCGACGATGAAATTCACATTCCACAATGGATTGGTGCCGAGATTACTGGCAAACACCAGTGGTCAAACTCTAGCCTAGCATACAACGGTATACCTTGAAGGTTCAGTTGAATGAAATCAACGCGTCAATTATTCTCTTGCGCTCTGAGTCAGTAAGCGTATGCATCACAGGTATAGCCACTAATGTGCTGGCCGCCTCCTCTGTAATCCTCAGAAGGCTGTCGTGTTGTGGATGTTGACTGTAGACTTGTTGTTTGTGACAAGGTATTGTGTAATATCTTCGCGCATCGATACCCAACGCATTCAAATGCGATATGAGACGAGCAGGGTCACTCAACTGAACGCAGTACTGATGCCAGGCATGGTTCGAATGTGGACGGACCTTTGGAGCTTGTAGTGAGGGGTGATTTGCAATTGCCTCAGTAAATTGGCTTGCGTTGTATTTTCGAAGTTTCACCCACTCGTCAAGGAAGGAAAGTTGGATTCTCCCTATAGAGGCAGATACTTCAGACATTCGTAAATTACTGCCAAGTTGAATTGCTTCCAAATCTGGACTACGCCCGTGATTGGTAATTCCGACAATTCGGTCCTGATAACGAGGTAAAGTAGTCGTAAGCATACCACCTTCCCCTCCTACGGCCATATTCTTTGAAGGGAAAAAGGAAAAACAACCTATGTCTCCCATCGAGCCTGCAATTCGTTCTGACCCATCGTCGAATCTTTGGCGAGCACCGTGTGCTTGCGCAGCATCTTCGATGAGTATGAGGTCTTGCTCACGGCAAAACTCGACGAGTTCGGGGGAGTAAGGTTGCCCAAACAAATGCACTCCAATTACCGCTTTAGTCCTTGGAGTTACTGCTTGGCGAACTTGTTCAACATCGAGACAAAAATAATCGGGCTCAATATCGACAAAAACAGGCGTAGCGCCTACTAAAAGAACGCACGTCGTGGATGAAATAAAAGTAAATGAGGGGACAATTACCTCATCCCCTGGACCTATTTCGGCGATTCTCAACGCAGCCCATAGTGCGGAAGAGCCGTTTTGACATGGGGTTGCGCTCAATGCGCCGCAATAGTCGGCAAAGGCTTTACCAAATTCTGCAACTTGGATGCCTTTGACCCATTGTTTCGAGTCAAGTGTTGCCAGAGCGGCTTGACGCATATCGTCATCCCATGAAGGACGTGCCATTGGAATTCGTTCCATACTGCGGCGAATCGGTCAACCTCCTTGAGTCTACTTCTCAACGCGGATTGAAAGCGTTCCTTTCAAGACCCCTAACCGCTTTGGTCATCGCATGGTGTCCGAAGGCGATGAGCTAGACGAGAAGTCCGAGGCGCCTAAAGAGCCAAGTCTTGCAGAAATGGTTGGAGAGCTTTTATCGAGTGAACCTGAAATTGATTTGTCACCAGTTAGGAACGACATTGCGAATAAAAAAAAGAAATTCAAACCTCGCGGTTTGTTTCTTGGTCACAGGAGAGATACAGGTAAAGAAATTGACATTCAGCCAATGGTTCTTGCACGACACGCCGCAATGCTTGGTTCAACGGGTTCAGGAAAAACAGTCATGGCCAAGGCGCTTATTGAAGAGGCTGCATTAGCTAAGATTCCATCACTCATCATCGACCCGCAAGGAGATCTAGCACGGCTCGCTCTAGGAATTGAGCCAAGTGAGTTGGAGGCTCAAAATGGAGATGTTGTGCGGGCTAAAAAATTGCTTGAGATGTGTGAAGTCAGAATATGGACTCCTTTGCGGAGTAAGGGTTTGCCGTTATGTATCGACCCATTTCGTGCTCCGCCTGGCGACCTCGATGTTGAAGAAGCAATCACGGCTTGGGATATGGTAGCGGCAGGATTTACTGGCCTTGCGGGCTACGATGTCGAAAAAGCGCAAGGGAAAGTCGTCAAACCGTTCCTGTATGAGATTCTTGTGGAAGGGACCAAGCACGGACTTAATGTTGGTGATTTTCAAGCTTTAGCAAGAGTGGTTCGCGAACCTAATCAGGAATTTACTCGACAGTTATATCCAGAATGTTTCTACGAAGTGGAAGAAGGTGAAGAAAAGCCTGATGTCCCGACATGGGAGGAAGTCATGATTGAACATCGCTTGACTGATTTTGAGGAACGATTGCCCAAAACAACGCGTAATGACCTTGCGCGACGTCTGTCCGCATATTCCTCTGGTGTGAATCAGTTGCTCTTCTCAAACGGAGTGCCAATCGATATTGATTCGTTTGTCGAGCCTGCAATTCCCGGTAAAATCCCACTCAATATTGTCTATCTTAACACAATCCAAGATGAGGCTCAAAAGCAATATTTTGTCCAAGAATTATCTCGAGAACTTTATGATTGGATGTTAACTCAACAACCTGCAGATGGAGAAATAAAACTCCTGTTTTTTATGGACGAAGTCGCACCCTATTTGCCACCACACCCACGAAATCCGCCTGCTAAGGACTTGATTAAATTGATTTTTAAACAGGCGAGAAAGTATGGTGTTGCTTGCGTGCTGGCTACTCAAAACGTTAGCGATGTTGATTACAAGATTCTTGCTCAAGCCAATACTACTTTTATCGGCAGGTTTACTCAACCACAGGATGTCGAAAAAGTACGCCACCTGTTGAAAGAAAGTGGAGGCGATCAAGATTTAGTTGCTCAACTGCCAACGCTTGGGCCGGGACAATTCCAAATGGTGGCGCCCGATGTTGATCCTGCTCCGGTACCAATCCAATGCCGGTGGTTGTACACCGATCATGGTGCACCTCTCAATGAAGACCAAGTTGAAGACATTATTTCAGAAGAAATACGTGCTTGGGCAAAAACAAGGTCCTCAGGGAACACAAAAAATCGGGGGGCTGGTGCTGCTCACGCTGCAAGCCGGGGCTCATCATGGAATGCACGAGGGGTTGATGAAGAGTGGGCCATTGGAAATGCTGAGGCAGTTGTTGAAAATGCTCGTATCAAAGCCGTCGGAGGTATGACTGCTGCCGCACACGGAATTGTTGATGATTCTGCTTTTGAAATACGTCTTATGGGTGGATTTGCTGTCTTGAAAGATGGCCGTGACCCCTTATACACAATGCAAGCTGCCGCTAATATTGCTTCTGTAGTGGTCTTAGCATGGACAATGGTTGCCTTGATGATCGCTTGGCGTGATGGAGGTATTGACTGGTGGTGGCTCCTGATTAGCATGGGGCTTTCTGGAGTTACAGGACTTGTTATTACCCTCGAAAATTTGTTGTCACATGATGCTGAATTGCTCCACAGACTTACGCGTTTTGCACGAGCGTTTCAGGTCGTACTTATTGGCTGGCTATGGGGCTTATTGATATGGTCGACTTTTGGTTCACTCGATTTACGTGGTGCGGAACCACTGCTTGAAGTCGTCGTTGTTTGGGTTTCAACATTCACACTGATTGAAGTTGCACACCGATTTAGGTTAGGAAGAATCCGTTGGAATGGTGGTTCGGCTCTAGACAAACTGAAAGGAATGACTGCCGTTCTCACCAAAGTTGAAGTGACGGAAATGAAGGCTAATTCCTCACAAATTATGTCTGGTGTGAGGTGGGGGTTGCATGGAATTACTTTGGTTTGGTTATGTGTTCTTCTCGTATTGTATGAAGGGTTACTTCCAATCGAAGATGGTGGGGCATGGAGCCGTCCAACCCTCTGGCTTGCATCGATGTACGGGCTTATGTTTGGTAGTGAGACATGGTTGAGGATGCGCGGCAGAATGCCTCAATGATTTCCTTGATTCGTTTTCGTCTTTCCTATGGACTGTAACGCTTCAGGTTAAGTCGCGGTGTTGATATACGCGCATTATAACGGTCGGTTAAAGCAGGGGTTGCCAAGCTTGGTCAACGGCGCTGGGATGAGGTCCCAGTCTCTATGAGTTCGCAGGTTCGAATCCTGCCCTCTGCACCACGTCATCCTATTTTGGGGATTTATTTCTGTGTAATCTTAAGGATGATTTTATCTCACTTGGCGGATATATTCGACTCAACATTTAATCTATATGGCCTGTTAGCACTAACGGTGAAACTATGATTTTTCCTCGCCGTCGTCAGGCAATGCTCCTGACTCTTCTCTTTGTGAGTTTGCTTGCTGGGCCGTCTATTGTCGGTGCTGAAGTCACATACCCCACTGATTCTGGTATTTTTTTGACTGATGTTGTAGACGTACTCAATTCCAGCGAGAGTGCGGAATTAAATGAGGTCTCAAATGTCTTAGAAGCCGAGACTGGAACGGTGCTCGTGGTTGTTATCATTAATTCCACAAGCGATTACACTTCAGGTAGAAATGCAAACCTATCCTTGGGAACTTATGCTGGTATGATGTTTGATGAGTGGGAGATTGGAGACCAGGAATACCGCGATGGTTTACTGATCATACTTGCCGTTAATCAGTCGGGGAACGGTTACGACTGGGCCTACACTGGTGGCGACCATTGGCAAGAATATTGGGGAGTCCTGACATCATGGGAGGATAAGTTAGACGATTCAATATTTGAGCAATTGAACGAATCGAATTGGATGGATTCATTAAACACAATGATGCATCAATTATCTGATAATGTAGTTGCCTTCTGGGATGAAAACCCAAATATCGAGCCCTTTGGGTTTGACGGGGGAAATTTTGACGATTGGTCGACGAAGCCGGTTTTAGAAGGCGCTGACGACGAAGAGGATGTTTACGCCTCATCGCTTGGTGAAGGCCTGATTTCCCTTGTTTCGTGTTTTGGATGTTTAGGTGTGTTGGGGTTGTTGTTTTTCGCCCTTAATCGAGGCTCCAACGGAAGATTTTCAAGAGGGAATACTCAGTATCATCCAAATTACAACGGAGGAGGATATCACCCTCATAACGGGTATCATCCCAACGGCGGATACCAACAAAACAACTACTACATGGGTGGAGACGTTCCACAAAACTACAACACCCCAACGCCACAAACTCAACAAGAAAGCAGTAGGTCTTCTCGTAGCGGGAGTTCCTCTCGCAGCAGCGGTTCTTCAAGAGGTGGGGGTTCTTCTCGAACTTCATCTTCACGCGGGGGTAGTTCATCGCGAAGTAGCAATTCGTCCTCAAGAAGCAGTGGGTCGTCTCGTGGAGGAGGTTCTTCCCGAGGCGGTGGTAGTAGCGGCGGAAGAAGAAGTGGTGGCGGAAGAAGATAAATTTCGATTCGGAATTCAAGACTTGTCATCAATAGAGAATTCTCAGCCTTTGTCCTCATGAACACCATTCTTGATTTGAACCTAAAATCATTAGTTTTGATTCGATATGTAGCCACTACTGATAAGAAAAAGTTCTATCACAAACCGTTTACAACCTCCATGAAAGAAGCATTAGCACAGAATACTCTGGCAGTAGATGGCAGGGTTCGTCCTCGCAAAATGGTTTGTTGAAATGTAAGGTTTCATCTACGCACAAAACGGTGGGGGATTCACCACAGGTCCTTGGCTCTGCTTCAATGACCATTCTATATCTGATAGAAATTTTTACACCTCTGTTGTGGGGTGTATTATGTGGTGTTGCACTTGAGGGTTTGATGCGCAAAAATTGGTCTTTAAAGAGACAATGAAGTGAGTTGGTCTTCTTGAAAAGTTCTTGGGCCTGTCAACCAGCGAACTTGTATGGGAGTTGCAGTTGTAACAGGCGCAAACAGAGGATTAGGAGCAGAATGGGTGCATCAGTTACTCGAAGCCGGATGGAAGGTTTATGCTGGTTATCGAAAGGATTTAGGGCGTTTAGCAGTTCTTGAGCACGAAAATTTATCCGTTCACCAACTGGATGTAGTTTCAAACACTTCTGTGGAAGAATTTGCCAACAATGCGCCTCAACGCATTGATCTGCTGATTAACAACGCAGGTGTTGCTGATGGACGATGGAGAAATTTAACTGAAATTGACGACCGATGGGCGCTTGAAGTCCTGGATATTAACGCATTGGGTCCAGTTCGAGTTGTTAAGGCACTATACGGTAAAATGTCGCACGATTCATTAACAAAAATTGGAATGGTAAGTAGTTTGATGGCCTCTATTGATGATTGTCATATCGGGCGCTCCTATGCCTACAGAGCAAGTAAAACAGCATTGAATATGTTCACGGTTTCAATGAAGAAAGAGGCTCTTGAAGACAACATCGCTTTTGTCATACTCCACCCAGGGTGGGTAAAAACGGACATGGGTGGAGATAGGGCACCTGTAGAAATTCCTGACAGTATTGCTGGGATGATGAGGGTTCTAGACACTCGAACTTTGCAAAATTCCGGGGAATTTGTTCAATTTGACGGCGAGATTCTTCCTTGGTAACTTGGTTATTGTTATGTCTCATGCCGGTATGCGAAGGTTATGAGCGATGGTACTCCGATGTTTACATTGGTTAAATCACAAGAGTTCGGGGCGATTCCGAGTGGCCTAGATGAGAAATCAAAACAACTTGTGAACACATTAGGCATGCTCTGTTCTTTTCTCAGTGCTGCTGACCTCGCTAGCTTTCTTCACTCGGAAATGTTTTCAAGTTCTTTCCGCCAAGGCGATGCTTGGATTGGTCTTGAATTAGGGTTATATGAAGACCACACTAAAACTCTTGAAGTGGTTCCGAATAAACACGAATTATTGATTGTGGATAATCACGCCACTGGGGCTCTTGAAGAAAATATATTCAGGTGTGAAGAGGAAAGCGAGACTGCGAAAACCCTCATGGATTGGTTTTCAATCGTGTATTCGAAAAATGCACGTTTCAACTAATTTAGAAGAAAAGAGAACAACAAGTAAGTGAGCCATCAGCCTCCCGAATCTGACTCATGTCCAAAACAATCGGCTCTAATCCCATGTCAACAAGTGTCTGTAAAACAGTAGGGTAACCATCTGCAACTAGCACTTTGCCGTTTGGTAATCCGATAGTATTGCAGCCGTAGACTTCATCGGATGGCATCCACTTAACCTCGCATCCGCTCGGTAGTTCTCCAAACGCATCTTTAGGAAGGAATCCTTCAGGTGCCAAAATGACTGAGTCTGTTGGTGTCGAACTGATGCTTGTCAAATGTAAAGCATGCCCTGGGATGTCAATTACTCGAAGTTCGTGTCCCAAATGTGCAAGGAGGTCTCGAAGTTCTTCAATTCCGGCATCGTTCGTTCGAGAAGAACGCCCAACATAAAACAGGTTTCCAAGCCTGAGAATATCGCCGCCATCCATACGAGCATTGCCTTGCATTCTGCAAACTTTTGTGCCAGATAACTGGCGTGTGATGAATTCAGCAATTGGTGGCTGTTCAGCTACTCGCGATGGATGGCCT
Organism: Candidatus Poseidoniaceae archaeon; assembly: GCA_036846305.1. Lineage (GTDB taxonomy): Archaea > Thermoplasmatota > Poseidoniia > Poseidoniales > Poseidoniaceae > MGIIa-L1. Next base: position 16,121 of record DAIUCF010000027.1, read on the forward strand.
GGGACGGGGAGAAGTACATGTCCGTCGATGACAACAGCCTGATCCTCAACGAAAGTACAATCGGGGTGTTCATTGTCAGGGGGCAGGATTGTAACTTCAATCCCTGCATCGACCATAGCCTGCCTATATGCGGCATGTTGAAGCTTGGCGAGTTCAATATCTGTTGGTCCAGAACCAAAGAATTTCGCCAATGCACGGTCAAACGATGTGGGAATCGCACGGGTTAATGCCCGGCTCTTCTGGTCCAATCGAACCGTTGCCATGATTAAACCGGCCGCTCAGCCCCCCTTAACGGTTCGCCTTTTTTTGGAAGCTGTATTTTTGCTGTAAAAAGCACGACTACATTCGTTTCCACCTTAGATTAAGACGTGATGTAGGTTCTTCGAGTGACTGTTCAAATCCGACTGCGCAGAAGTACCAGGCCAAACAATACCATGTTAACTCCTAGAATTAATTCTGGGAGATAATTGAGGTTCTCACTAACAGCTAAAGCAAAAATGGCTAATGATTGCATTCCAAACCCTAATGCTGATGAGGTAGTTAATTCAAATGCTAAGTTTTTCGAACCTTTCCCGGCTAAACCTGCAATAATACTGTCTTGCCAACTAAAGAAATACAGATATGCCAAATGAAGAAGATTGACGTTGGATTGTTTTTCCCAAGGGTGGGCGACTGGTCGCACTCGTTCATCAACACGGCTCGTAGCATCACCAGACCCAAGAGCCCTCATTAGTATAGAGTAATGATTGAACAGTGAATATTGGAACAGAGTTGCCAGAATGAGAATACATGTGAGAGAGACTCTCCAAGAAAAAAGACTTCCGAAAGCACACATGATGACAATCAATCCAATTGTGTCTGCAATGGTGTCCCAATACCTACCAACATGTGATGGTCGTTCACGGATTCGGGCAAGTTCACCGTCGACAGCATCGATAATACCTTTGAGAATTAGGAGGGCGCATGCCAGAATTGTCTGGCCCTGTAGAATCAACCAACCGCAGAAAATGGTAAGAAGTAAATGGAGATTCGTTACCTGCATCACTGATATCGATTTATTTTTGAGGAATCGAGCTATAACCCGAGCGAATGGGCGGCCCCATTCCGATAAATCGATGACTTTTCTGTCTCCGTATTTTTTGACTCCCACTGATACGCCCATTCCTTGCTATGGTTTCTCATTGATAGCGTTCACCTAACTATGCACATGGAAGTGTACTGATTTGTGAATGAAAAAATACCCCTCTAACCAAAGAGGTGGTGCCAATAATCTTAGCTGTCTTCATCAAGAAGAGCCCGAATATCTGCTAAAACAAGGTCAACAATCCAATCGTTGTCCCCCCACCAAACACGTTGGTTTCCAGTTGAGTCAACCAAGACGGTTCCTGTCGAATGGTTGACGCTGTATGCATCTGGGTGGTGGCGAGCAGAGGTATTGGACTGGTTACTCGAGGTGTCTTCAATCCACAAGCCAACTGCAAAGTTCTCCCAGACGGATTGAATTGCATCGAAAGTGGGAGAGCCCTCGTCTGTTGACGAAGAGGTTACATGGGGCCAAGTAAGATTACGATAGTACATCCATTCGGACAGTGCCGCCGTGTCATCACTCCATGGGTCAACTGTAATGGTCAGGAACTGGGTATTGTTGTACTCGTCCTCGGTTAATTGGCTCTGTACCCACTTTAAGTTCTCAGTAACGATTGGGCAAATATCAATACAATTGGTGAACAAAAATGCAACTACGACTACTTTGCCCTCGGTCTGTTCTGCAAAATTCCAGTCGTTGCCTGCGTTATCAACAAGAGTGAAGTCTTTAACTGCTACAAGCGGTGCAATTTCTTCTCCATGAAACTCATCTATCACGGCGTCTGAACCAATACACCCTGAAATCATTGTTAATGATAACAAAACTACAATGATTCTGTGAATATACATCTGAACACCTCAAATGAGTTGACCTAAATAAGCAACATCCGCTTCAAGTTGGACGATATAAAGCCCTGTAGATATACATGAAGCATAAGTGATTCCATTGTGATGTTCTACGGCCCACAAAAACGGAACCCAACCGAAATCATAGAAACTCGAATCAAGAGGCGTGCCGTCCTCACCGTGAGGTAAATACCAGCCAACGGTGGCCTCAAAATGAGTGGCTATTCTGTCATCAGGGTTTGTTGGATCAACCAATGTTTCAATGTCAATAACCCACAGTCCAGCATGATAATGGGAGATGTAAAGCCGGCCGTCCCAACCACCTCCGCGACTTTGGTCAGTCGAATCGTTCGTTTCGAAATACGCACTGTCTAGATTGTGCGGGGAAAACAACAGCCATTCATCGCTGTTGGGGTAATCTTCACAATCAGCACCGTAACAATGCTCGCTAGCCCAAGGGATTTCCCAATCACGGATTAGTTTTGGTTGGAATTTTAGTTGGCCATCGATGAGTGTGTAATCTGTGGTATCAAGAAGATAGATTATGCCAGTTCCAACATTTGTCGACAAAACTTCGACTGCTGCAGTAACCAAATGAACGGGCTCTTCTGAGTAACCGACGTGTGAAAGGTCAACCATATTTGGGAAGGGTTCAGCGTAATGGATATACGATACTCGCCCACCGTTTTCGTTTCCATTTGTGCCGCTATCTGGGAGGCCGTCGTCATCCATATCCAGAAATTCCATCCACTGGCCAACCTCTTCAGCGCGCCACCTGCACTGAACTGGATTACCGAAACCGGTCTTACAAAGTGTAGCGTGAACGAGATATTCTTCTGGAGAATTCACTGGATGAGGTACATTCGTGACGTCAGCGATTCTCAATCCAGCCTCCCAATAACTACCGTAAATGAATGTGTGGCCGTAACGAGGGTCCGTGGGGTCTTCCCCTGGCCACAACTGTACGGTCATATCATGAATGTAAATCCATCCACCATTCGTCGCTTCCCACGCCACCTCATATTCCCCAACTTTGACAATTGTATGGCCTAGTCCTGCTGCCGGTACGCCCTGTAAGTTTCGAGCCGCAGAACCATCGAGATTCATGTGAGCAATTGTAACGCCGCCACAGGCCTCTCCGATAGCATCATTACACTGCTCATAATCCGGGTTAGCAACAAAAAGATACCATTCCCCGTCAATCATCTGGGTGTAAAGGTTGTGTGGCCCACTTGGATGATCGACGTCGTACCATGAGTCAATCCATGTTGGATTGGTCTTGTCGGTAACATCGATGAGGGTTACAGAGACTTGGGCGGGGTCACTCCATTCCCCTACATTGGGGTCAGAATTACCTGGATCAATAAGTTGATTTTGTTGGAGAATGTATTCTCTACCGTTATACTCGAGATATTTTACATCGAGAACTTGGGTGTTGGGGTCATTGTAAACTCCTGTTACCGTGGTGTTACTCGGATCACTCACATCGACAATGTGCATGTCATTCCATCCAGCCAAGTAAGCGTAAGTGTGTCCATCTGGGGTAGTAGCAACTTGGATTTCAGCATTTCCAGTCGTTGTTAAGGAATTATAATCTAACAATTCCATATTGTCCGTCCCGGCTATATGTTGTGAAGCGTTTGAATGGTCGTGCCCTTCACCTTGAAACAGGGGATCTTCTGATTGGGAAGGTTGCGTAAGTTGATTTGACGAAGAGGAGTTAGCGCCAAAAGTGAGGAGGGTTGCAGAGCCCATCAGTATGGCAAGCATGATTCCAAGGCCAACCTCTTTCGCCCCCATGAACATGCCGAAGCGGTCATCCGTTTTGTCTTTATGTAAGGGTTGAATGGGCAAGTCATGGGGCAGAAATCAAAGTTTAGCGTGCTCTTGCTTTCTCTGTGTTTACTTCTTATGGCTCCAACTGCTTCTGCCCATGAACAAGAGACTTTGAACATCATATTGGTCGAAGATGATGTGCGTCCAGGGAATGTTACTGACCCGACGTTTGTAGAAAGTAATGGTCTTGTTTTTCGAATGCGGGATAATACAGAAAACGTTTCGATGCGGGTTCTAATTGATTTGAACCTAGACGGTCTGTTTAACGGTACCTTAGATAACGTATCAAGTTGGTTGACCCGTTCGTGTGAATTGGACGGTAACGGTTCGCTAGTAAATGATTCATGCGCAGTTTCACACGAATATGTGTTTAATTCAACCTCAAGAGGAGTTTATATTTATCAAATTCAGCGTGCATTGAACGGAACAGTGGTTGAAACATGGAATTATTCTGTTACTGTCCATCCTGATATCCATGAAGAACCTGGTGTGCCCACGGTTGGGGATTGTTTTGGAGCTGGATGTGAAGATGAACAGGTTGTACAAACTGAAAATGGTTTTGAGATTACGACGGAAGGGGCTCTTAAAATTATGATGATTGTTGCAGCAATAGGCTGCTTTATGCTTCTTCTCAGCATTCGAAAAGAACGCCAAGATGTGTTTGGTGATGGTGAAGATCAAATTCAAAAAATCACTCAAGATGAGTAAGTCATCCTTCAATAAGCGGACATTTGTTGTCAAAATCGTCAATCAAGACAGTTCTCGCCCAGAGGTAGGGTATTCGAGCGGGTTTTTTCCTGTTCAATCTCTGGTTTAAGCAAACTACGAATTTGATGTCGAAGGAACTATTGTCATCTCCAATCATGTTATCAAATTACCATTGTAATGAGTACTATATCAAAGAATTGTATGATTTCGATGGTTTTTGTGACAAAATTACTAGAAAGTGGTAATTTAATTCCGTATTCTATTTTTTACCGGAAGCGGTTTGTTTTACTGAATCTTAAGCAAATGGGCGTAGGTTTGAGAAAGGGAGGGTTGGAGGGGGGTTCATGGACGGCTCCAAAGGGTTGCAGGCATTAATGCTCGTAACTGTGATGTTTTTAGCCCCGCTATCGGGGTGCTTTGGTGAAAATATGGATGAGCGCGTGAGCTCTGAGAATGATGTGGTTGTGACGCCTCAAACGCTTTCTGGAGGGGTTTTCCAAGGACTTACTGTAGCTGCTGAGAAGGATCTGTCAGTATTTATTCCTTATTTGATTTTAAATGAGGATTCTGGATATGTTCAAAATTCTACTGTTGTCGATTTGAAGGCTGGTGAATCAATATTACTGAACGTCCTTGCACCACCAAGAACAGACACCGCTCTTCTTTTGATAGGGGATTACGGTCGAGATGTTTGGCCAATCCGTTCAATTGACGAGTCGTGGAAAACATGGTACGAACGAGGTGGTCAGCAGTCTGATGAGAATCAGGGAATTGTTCGAGTCGTAGGTGTGAACGGTTCGCTAGACACTGTTGACTTTTACAACGGCAGTGCTGACTCGGCCATTGCTGTAACTCTACAAGTCAAAAGGCAGATGGCGGCCGCATACAGCGAAGCAGATGGCGGTCGACATTCGATGGGGTTGGTCGATGGGAGAACTGTTTTCAATTACATCAATGTGATCTCGGATGAAACCGCAGACCCCTCTGACCTAGGTGATGGGGCTGTTGGATATTTAGACCGGTGGGCTGGACAAGGCAATGTTGCATATGAGGATGCTGCACAGTACCTCATCCAAACACTCGAAGGTTTTGGATTAGAAGTGATTACGCAGAGATTCACTTATGATTCTTTAATGACGGGTGCACAAAACCCAGAAGCATACAACATCTGTGGTTATCGGTTTGGAGAAGTGAATCCTGATGAATGGATGGTTTTTGGCGCACACTTCGATATCGCTCCGCCAATTAACGGCGGTATGCTTGACCCGCATATATTCGGCAGAACTTATGGAACGCGAGTTGGGGCCTATGATAATACAGCAGGAACAAGTATGGTCTTGACTGTCGCTGAAGCAATGGCTGGATACAGTACCCGTAACACAATGGTGTTTTGTTTGTGGTCTGGAGAAGAAGGTGGGAAGCGCGGAAGTGACTTTTGGACCGATTATTGGGTGAAAGAAGACAATCCGAATGTGGAGGTAACAAATTATGTTAATTTGGACATGGCTGGCGTTAACTGGCCGGGTGGCGGTGGCGCTCCTTGTGGCAACGGGCATGGTGGTGGCGCTGCAGGTTGCGACCCTGAACCAGAAGTAGACCCTACTGGCTATCCTAAAGATTCTGAAGTTTGGCCAATGCGCGTTTACATCGGTCCAAGTTTAGATCATGATGTAATGAACCAGCCAGGTATGGTAGGGCTAGCAATGTGGATTGGTTCAGACGCAATCGGTGTTGAAGAACAGATGGCGCCGTTGCTTGGTGAAGGTTATGATGCAGAGACGTGGAAAGTCGATGATTGGATGGCGAAAGATCGACCGGAAATTATCGTTTACGAAGATACCACGGCGCGTTCCGACCACGCCACCTTCCAAGATAATCTTGGGACTGTGACTATGGGCTTTGGAGGTCTTGTCGATGGGTATTGGTGTTATCACCAAACCTGCGATACCGTTGATGAAATGGTAGATTGGATGGACACCACCGGTAAGGATTACGGAGATGAGCAGTCTGGCACAAGTAACCTTGTTGATGCTCTTGATACGATTACGTGGTGGGCTACTTACTCATTCTTCCACCTTGATGAAAAACCAGTACGGAATGCTTACCTCTGATTAGGATGAAATTTTTCAATCCAGATTACTCATCGTCATCGTATTTTGTAAACACGATATCCTCGATTTCAACTGAGTTGTCGACTTTTCCGTCGGTACGATATCCAGCTTTGAACAT
>DAIUCF010000028.1:0-21165 GCA_036846305.1 Candidatus Poseidoniaceae archaeon
CGTTTGGTGTGCTGGGCGAGCATTCATCACTTGGGCGCGGGCTAGCCCTGGAGCTGTTTCTTTGGGACCAAGATTCATTTTTTCTGTGCACCGAGAACAGGCTGAAACAATTGCTTTACCCATGGGGACTTGCCGCACTCCTACTTTCATTGCCCCACATAACTCGCAATCGGCCACTTAACTCACCTAACATCCGCTTTAGTTGACTGTCTTTGAAGGCTTCGGAACATTATTTATCAAATTCCCAAAGCGACGACTTAACAAACTGTAGCCACGAGGGAGGTTTGAGTCCTATGAGTTCCAAGGTTGAAAAAAGCACTACGCCTCATTCATCAACATCGGATGATGACATCAAGAAACTCGAAGACGATTACCAGAAATTATTGGAAGAATCTCAAAATCTCATTAACGAAAGAACATATTTGGAGACTGAGATTCGGACACTCAAAAAACGTACAACCCGACTTGATGATGAAGTTCGTTTGCTGAAAACTCCTCCGTTGATTGTCGGACATTTGCAAGACATCCTTGACGAAAGGACTGCGATTGTACGCTCTTCAAATGGAACTGTATTCCAAGTGGCGCTTAATCAAAGACTAGAGCCTAAGAGGCTCAAGCCTGGTACAAGAGTCGCTCTCAACCAAGATACGCTCGCAGTTATCGAAGTCCTACACGAAGCTTGGGATCCAATGGTTAGTGGTGCAGAAATGGTGGATAAACCGGATGTGACCTACGACTCCGTTGCTGGGCTGGACGAACAAATCCAAACCGTCAGGGAAGCAATTGAACTACCTCTCATGGAACCTGAATTGTTTGCGAAAGTTGGAATTGTACCTCCAAAGGGAATTCTCTTGGTCGGCCCTCCAGGATGTGGAAAAACGCTTTTGGCAAAGGCTGTTGCTCACCAAACTGATGCAACATTTATTCGAATGGTCGGCAGTGAACTTGCACAAAAATACATCGGCGAAGGGGGCCGAATGGTAAGAGAACTCTTTTCGCTGGCAAAAGAGAAATCTCCCTCTGTTATATTCTTGGATGAAATTGATGCCATCGGGGCAAAAAGACTGGATGGCTCTACGAGTGGAGACCGTGAAGTACAACGAACATTGATGCAACTTCTCGCTGAACTCGATGGTTTTGATTCACTCGAGAATGTGAAAATTATTGCAGCCACGAACCGCCCAGATATTCTCGACGATGCCCTTCTACGGCCCGGGCGATTTGATAGAATTGTCACAATACCGCTGCCCGACCCTAAGGGGCGACTCGCAATTCTCAAACTCCACACCTCCCACATGTCGACAACCAGAGTAAAAATTCAGCCGCTAGTCGATAAGACCGAAGGATTCTCTGGTGCCGAATTGAAGGCGACATGTGTCGAAGCAGGCATGATTGCTATTAGAGAGAAAAGGTCGAAAGTAACTCAAAAAGATCTGTTGCTCGCAGTAGAACGTATTTTAGTCAAGAAATCTACGAGCGGTAACACTACTTCTCCAGATGCTCTGTACGGATGATTTCTAGTTGTGAAGCGTTAACATTCAAAGTCCTCCATTCCCACCTCGTGGTATGGATGCCATCGTCGAGTGTGTTCCCAACATTTCAGAAGGTCGTGATTTAGCCAAGATTAAGCGAATAGTGGACTCTGCGCGTAACATACCTGGCTGTGCTGTATTGGGCGTCGAACCTGATGAAGATTACAATCGTACAGTTATCACAATTGCTGGGTCCCCCGAATCCGTTCTAAATGCAGCATACGAGTTAATTCTTAAAGCCATAAAAGAGATTGACATGAATCACCACCAGGGCGAACACCCGAGATTAGGTGCAGTGGATGTTTGTCCTTTTGTCCCACTCCAAGACGTTACAATGGATGATTGTGTTAAAATGGCTCGTACATTAGCAGAAAAAGTAGCTATGAACGCTCAAATTCCGGTGTATGTCTATGGTGAAGCTGCTTTTGAAAAAGAGAAAACGTTGTTATCCACTATTCGTAAAGGCGAGTATGAAGGATTGATATCCCGCCTTACGAGCGGTCCATCAGTTCATTCAGATTTAACCAGATATCCTGATTTCGGACCTCGAGATTGGAATGAAAAGGTCGCACGAACCGGAGGTATAACCATCGGCGCTCGGGGAATACTTGTGGCATACAATGTCAATATAATGGAGCCTGATGCCCAAGTTTCTAAGAAAATTGGCTCACTTATACGAAATTCCGGTCGACTGATAAAGAATAAAGATGGCAGAAAAATGAGGATACCAGGTATGCTCCCAATGGTCCAGGGAATGGGTGTAACTCTTGAATCACATTCAATGAGTCAAGTATCAATGAATTTACGCGATGTAGTAGAGTGTCCAATGCATGTTGCTTTTGAAGCCTGCAAGTCCATCGCATCAGACCATGGGATTGAGGTTAATGGAAGTGAGTTGGTAGGTCTTGTGCCAATCCAAGCAATGTTGGTTGCTGGCCGATGGTATGCTGAAGAAGGTGAACAAGTGGAGAAGAAATTGGTGCAAGCTGCAATTAATGGCCTGGGATTGAATCAAATCGATGAATTTTTTCCAGAAGAGAGAATTATTGAATGGGCGTTAGAGAAGGCGGTGAATCAATGAAATGGATTGACATGACTCTAGCAGAGTTCCAACTAGCACTCGCATCATCCGAACCTACGCCAGGTGGAGGAACTGCGGCAGCAATCGCTCTAGGGCAAGCGACCAGCCTTACAATGATGGTTACAAGTCTCACAATATTAAATACAAAATGGGCAGATGGACATGAAGCTGCACACAAGGCAGAGGAAGTATGCAACGAACTCTATCTGCGAACCGGTGATCTTGCTCAACTCGACAGTGAAGCATTTGAACAGGTAATGAAATCTTTCCAAATGCCTAAAACTACAGAAGATGAGATTAAAAAGCGTAAAAATACAATTCGTAAATCTATGCTGAATGCTGCGGAAATCCCGTTCCAAACGGCTGAACTCGGAATGAAACTGCTCAATTGTTTAGAGGAATTGGCCATTCGTGGTAACGGCAATGCCGTTTCCGATGTAGGAGTTGCCGCCTTGTTGGCTAGTGCGGCAGTAAAAGGTGCACTGTTCAATGTTGAAATTAATCTACAGTCACTGCCAATTGACACTGGAGTAGGCATGCGGTCCAATATCGATAAAATTAGACTGGATTGCAGTAAGGTTTCGCGTCGTGTGATGCATGCAGTGCACGAACGGATACATCAGTGATTAGCGTACTTGCGAACCATTTTTAATTTCGCCGTCAATAGTAACGAGTCGAACCATTCCATTGCCATCATCGGCCGCCAACATCATTCCTTCGGAGGTCACGCCTCGAAGCGGTCGAGGTTTCAAATTAGCTACAAACACAACTCTTTTTCCGACCATTTCCGTAGGCTGATAATACTCTTTGATTCCCGCACAAATTGTCCGACCATCTGGAGTGTTATCATCTAATTTGACTACATAAAGCCTATCTGCATTCGGATGGTCTTCAACAGATGTAATCATCCCTACTCTCAAGTCAACTTCCATAAATGTTTCAAAATTCAGATATGTGGTTCCTTCTGGTGCTTCAGTCATACTTTTTACGTCCTTGGTGGTTTTGATCTTTGATTTCTTACCGCCCTTTACTCCATGTGCAGGGGTGTCGGGAGAGTCTGAATCCTCTACTAAGGATTGTTCTGACGCGAGGATTTCTTCAAGGTCAAGCCTCTTGAACAGTGGTTTAGGTGTGGAGTCACTCCAAGTCAATGGAATCTCCCAATCGATTGCAGAATTCCATTCGACATTTGAAACATCGCCATTTTGGCCTAATGATGACCATAATTTTGCAGAACTAAAGGGCAAGAATGGTTGCATTGTAATTGCCAAAAATCGGGCAACACGCCATCCAAAAGCGAGTAATCCTAGCGAAGACTCTCTCATTGCGGTATACTCTGAGTCATCTTGTTCTGCCAGATACTTCCAAGGGGTTGCAGACTGGAGCATCTGATTTCCAAGTTGTGCAGCATTCATTGCGTAGCGTAAAGCCTCCTTGAATCTATGTCGATCAAGTGAATCTCCAATTTGGGCGTGAATTTTCTCTAATTTGGACCGGTAGTCAGAGGTGATTGATTGGTCATCAAAATTCTCAAATGGGCCGTTACTATTGGAAGGTAAGCGAGCGCCGAGCGTCAGAACGCGGTGAACAAAATTGCCGTATGCTGCGATAAGTTCACTGTTGATTTTTTCGACAAAGTCAGGCCAGTTGAAATCTGTATCATGATTTTCAGGCATGTTTATTGATAGATAATATCGTAGTGTGTCCGGGTCAAACCTTTGCAAAAACGACGGCAACCACACTGCATGTTTACGTGATTTTGAAAATTGGCCGCCAGCAAGCATAAGATACTCCATTGCAGGTACATTCGCCTCTAAAGCCATGTCACCTATACTTGGAAGTTTGATTTCATCAGAGTCTGTAAGGTTATTTGCAGCATGGTTTAGACCCATTATGAGGGCAGGCCAGATGACAGTGTGGAACGGGATGTTATCCTTCCCGAGGAAATAGAGGTGCCTTGGGACTTTACCAGATTCGTCAATGCACCACCAGTTTCTCCATGCATCCGCTCCCATCGGATGGTTATGGGCAAGAGCGTGTTCTTGTGCCCAAATTCGAGCACAAGTGGAATATCCCTGAACTGCCTCAAACCAAACATATACGCATTTGCCACTCCATTGTTCTCCCTCGATCGGAAGCGGAATTCCCCATGAAAGGTCGCGAGTGACTGCGCGTGGACGAAGGCCCATGTCGAGCCACTGTTTGGTCATGGCCCGAACATTTGACTTCCATTTAGGGTTTTGAACTTCGGCATGTTGTTCAAGTGCTTTTTGAAAGAGGTCCAAGCGATAGAACATATGTTCTGTATCACGGATTTCAATGGTAAATTCGGGATTCATTTTAGAAACAGGATTCTTAAGCTCGACTGCTTCATATGTTGCACCACATGAATCACATTGATCGCCTCGTGCCCCTTCAGCATCACAGGTAGGGCAGGTGCCCTCAACATATCGGTCGGGTAAAAAACGACCTGGGTTTTTCGGGTCATTACTTACTTCATAGAATTGTTTCATGATTTTGGTCTCAAACAAACCCGCCTTCATGAGTTGAATAAAATTTTCTTGAACCATCTTCTTGTGACGTGGGTCAGAAGTTCGATTGAATAGTGAGCCACCATATTCAATACCCCGGGAATCTACATTTGGCTCCCAACTGCAACCAAGGTCCAACAGTGCTTTCGAATTGATGGCGTGAAATTTATCCACTACATCTTGTGGGGATATGTTGTTTTGTTCAGCAGATACTGTGATTGGAGTGCCATGCTCATCAGAGCCCGAAACCATCAGAACACGGTTTCCTCGAGCGCGTTCATATCTTGCTTGGATATCCGGTGGTAAATAACAACCTGCAACATGGCCGAGATGCAAAGGGCCGTTGGCATAAGGCCATGCAACACAAATCAGTACATGCTCACCCGCCATCTCTTCCCCTATTTACTCCGAAACGCACTCTGCTCTTGACTTTCACCCAAGAATATGCTCCATAATTGGAAAACTTGACGGTTCATATTATGGGGCATTTTCAATAACCATCAGCACTTCGCTCATTTTACACCCGAACGGTCAGGGGAATTTGAAAATATATGGAAAATATATTGATGTCGGCAGTTGGAAGTACAATTAACGCAACAGGAGAGGGTAGTATGGCCCTCTTGGTATTTTATATCACTCTAGCATTGGGAGTTTCTTTCCTTTGCTCTATTTTAGAGGCAGTGGTTCTTTCAATACCTCATACGTATATTGCTGTTCTCGAAAAAGAAAAATCAAAAGTTGGTAAAATTTGGTTGAAATTAAAAGATGACGATGCAGTGCGTCCATTGACTGCCATCCTCACATTAAATACCATTGCTCACACAATGGGGGCAGCAGGTGTTGGTTCTCAAGTTCAGATGATCTATGGTGAAGAATCGCTAACCGTTGCATCGATTATTTTGACATTAGCAGTTCTATTCTTATCTGAAATAATTCCTAAGACCCTGGGCACTGCGTATTGGAGGCAATTAGCTCCATTCACTGGCAGAGTACTTACCGTCGTGGTGAGTGCATTAGTATTCCTCATCGTTCCCATACAGATGCTCAAGACAATACTGCCAAAAGGTTCTGGCTCACTGGTAACTCGTGATGATGTAGCCGCATTAGCGGACTTGGGTGAAGAAGAGGGGATTCTCGAAGAGGATGAAGAAACGGTCATTCACAATTTATTGAGGTTACGTGAAATCAAGGTCACTGAGGTCATGACCCCTAGAGTAGTTATGACTGCATTTCGTACCACAAGCACGGTCCAAGAGGTTCTTGATGAACATAAAATAATTCGAGTGTCACGAATTCCACTTTACGATGAATCAATCGATGATGCTTCTGGAATCGCCATACGTTCCGAAATTCTCATGGCGGCTAGCCGTGATGAATGGGATATGAAAATGAGTGATTTCAAAAAGCCTGTAATATCAGTACAAACCGATTCCAATGTCGATGAAACTCTCGACATGTTCTTACAGAAACGCCAGCAATTTGCACTCGTTCGTGATGAATTTGGCGGAGTCGCAGGTTTAGTCACTATGGAGGATGTTCTTGAGACACTCCTAGGCGAAGAAATAGTCGATGAACTCGATGAAGTAGATGATATGCGTAAACTTGCACTCGATCAACAAGCAGACTTACTTGAGCAAGAGTGAATCGAATCCGTTCAGCCATTCTGAAAGTAATTTTTCCCTTTCGTCATTGCGTTTTGCACCAGAATGAGGTAAACTATCGATGAGGTGAAATCTTGTTTGTGAGTGATTGGCATGTTCGTACAAAGCATCGTAATGCACCCTCCCAAGGCGGTTGTCTTCGGACGCTTGTAAACACAATGTCGGAACTAAAGGCAGTCCCCATTGAGGTACATCGAATTGCTTGAGTGAGTCATCAATCATGATTTTAGGATGCATACGGACTACCTCTCGATAAACACGACGTAACAGTTGCTTTCTGAGAATTTTTGGTATCCTCAATGCTTGTACTATTTCATCAAATATCATTGAGTACAACATCAATGGAGACTCAAGGATTACACCAGTCCATGTTTGGTTCGTCACGCGAGAATTCTCACTCGAAATTCTAGATGCAATGTAACCACCCATGCTATGCCCGTAAAGAAAAACATCTCGGGACTGTGATAAATCAATAAATTGATCAAGATTCATCATATGATGTTCGATATGCTCACTTGCCGAAATCGCATTCCATAAATCAATAGTCGAGGATTTACCATGGCCAATCAATTCGAAAATTACTGCGTTCCAACCACGCTCAATAAACCACTCAGCGCGCCCAACTACGGACAGTGAAGTACTCCTCCAGCCGTGAATGAACACGACGGTTGGTGCCGCTTTTCCGTTAATGGATGATGAGATGATATGCGATTTTAGAGACTTAAATTCCACATGATGGGAATCCCAAATCTCTCCTTCAACGGACGATTTTGATTTTCTTGGTGATATAAAAATAGCCCCAACCATCAACTCGATATATGCAAGGTAGATAGCAAGTAAAAGAAATAGTGCCATGGACAATGTTATCCAGCCCTTATCAACCCAAAACATCGAAACTATTGTACTTAGAGATATAATCATCCAAATGATGGAACGATTCCACCTCGTTGTTAATCTCATCAATTCACCCGAAGGAATCATTCAGATTTTTCATCTTCATCTTTCGGTTTTGCTTTCGCCTTTGCTTTGGCTTTTGCCTTCGGTTTAGTTGAGCCATCAGAATCAACTGCTTCCTTATTGTCAGAATCTGCTGTTAATCCATCCATTGCCTTCTCGGCTTCAACCAGTTTTGCTTTTTCTTCACGCTTGAGATCTTTGGTTGCTTTACGGCTCGTATATCGGTCCCCGTATGTCGCCATGCCTTCGAGCTTGGCGATAATTCCGGAGGTCTCTTCGCCTTCTACCGGGATGTGCTTTACGAGATATGCCCCAAAAATTGAATCATACAAGCCTTGCTTGAGATCGCTACCTCGCTTCATTGATGTATCGACGAAGTATAATACAATAAGGATAAGACCTAGAATTGACCAAACAGAAGCCCAAATCTGTGCAGACCCATTGGAATTGAAGATTGTTTGAACATTTACCATCAAGAAGATAACACCCATAATAGCCATTATTCCTGTTGAATTGACCAGTAGTGCGTGAATGAACAACGGTTTTTTACCTGACGTGTTGACGTTTTTTGTTCTTGATACGAAATTTCCGAGGGTTCTCCCAGACATTATTGGCACGACAAGCAGGTTGAGTCCCAGAGCAGCCAAGACGAATAGCGCAAATATTGTGGTAAATGCATCGATAATTGTAACCGAAAACAAAAACAGGAAAATTGGCCCCAGATTAATTACGAAATTGACAAACCAAGCAATCCGACGGGCGTTTGCTGATGCAATTTCAAATGATTCTGGCAAGCCTTGAGGGCGTGCCTTGGGTTGCTTCTTTTGTTTAGCAGCTTTTGCGACTATAGGAGCTGCCGGTTGTGCAATTGTTTGTTGTGCTGGTTTTGCTTTTGCAACAGCCTTAGCTACTGGTTTTGCTTTAGCAACGGCCTTAGCTACTGGCTTTGCTTTAGCAACGGCCTTGGCTACTGGCTTTGCTTTTGTAACTGCTTTGGCTACGGGTTTTGTTTCGGTTTTGGATCCGGCATCATTTGCTTTGTCGAGTAATCCCATAGTTTCACATCCATTCAATTAACATTCGTTGATATTCAATTATTAAGCCTGATAATGTGTCGCTATCGAACTGTAAATCTCAAACTCGGGTGAGGCCACAAAGGAATTTACTGAATCTTCGTTCATGTTTCCAAGTTGAGCATCAACTATTGATACAAACTCAGAGCGCAGTGCGTCGTTTGCACTTTCCGGGCTGCCAGCGACTTGTTGGTATATGTTGAACTCCTCACTTGCAATGAACTGAGCCACAATATCTTCAGGCAAATCCGATCCAAGTAAATCATCGACGATTCCAACAAATGTGACAAACATATCCTCGCCACTATCTTCCGCAGGAGCCTCGGCTGCCACAGTTGGCTCAGATGGGACGCTACCCGATATCATTGCTTTGAGGGATTTACGTTCAGACATGAGGCCTTCTAAAATTGGTCGGAGTTGTGACAAGAGTTCAGAATCTCCAGATGCTTTAGCCGATTGATATTCTGGGCGTAAAGTGCGTAGTTCATTTTCAATGGAAGTTAACTGAGATTCCAAACTTTCTTCTTCTTCTTCAATAAGTTCAACAGTAGGGGAGTCTCGAATCTCAGAGAGTTTAGCTTCCCTATCCTTCTTACGTAGGACTACAATTTCTCGATCGAGAGAATGTCCGAATCGGTCTGCATATCGATCAAGTAGAGAACCGGTATCCTTCTTACTCAGACGGTCGATGTGACCGAAGATTTGTTGAAGGGGCTTATCTGAACGTTTTGCCCACAATTCTCCATACTTGTTGTCATCGCTAGCCACTTCAGGCGCTTCAACAGCAGCGGGTGTTGGAGCTACTGGCAAGGGAGTCAGTGCCGGGGCAGCTGGTAAAGGGGCCGGGGTTGGAGCGGGAGGGAGCGCAGCTGGCGTAGGGGCTGGTGGAAGAGGCATTGCGTTAGGAGGGGGGAGTGGCATCCCTGGCAATGGAGGTAGAGGTAGACCTGGTGCAGGGGGCGTCTTTGCGTCTTTTTTCTTGCCTTTGCGCAGACCCATGTGGTTCACCTCTAAACGGTTGGATGCGGATAGAGTCTTGAACCTTACCTACATTTATGCACGAGATTTTCTATCTTGTGATGTTGTTGAAACCATCAATTGACTATTTTTGCCCAGCCTTTGAGGACCAAAAAAGTCGCCCCTGCCTCATGAATTGAAAACCTCTCGCCCATTTGCTTATCATAGACTGCATCACCAAATTGGCTGATTGAATCATCAACTATCATTTCGACTTCTAGAATGTCCTGAGTACTTAGTGCAATCGCTTCATGGAGAGGAGAGTAGCAATCTGACGAGTCGGGGTCTAATCGTGAGAGTGGAAATTCACTTACGCGCATTCCAGATTTTCCATGAAGAGAGGTTGGCCAACGTATCTGTCGACGCACATCGATGGTTACAACCTCATCTGTTTCACCTGCTGAACCCAAAATTACTGATGAGTCGGTTTTCAATAAATCTAAAAACAAAGCCTCGTATTTCTCCAAAACACCAAAGCTTCCATTTCGCAAACGCTCAGCCCGTGAATCATGATTGACTACATTGGCAAGGCTCTGTATTGAAACTTTACCTTTTGTGGATGTCCTGCCTTCTCTTTGTGACTGTGAGATTAATCCTTGATGCAGTGAATTAAGTTCAGCGTTATACCCTTGGTCCTTGCGCGCTATCATTCGAAGTTTGTCAATCATGCCTTCCATTCCATCCCGAATTCTGCGAGTCCAGCCTTCAGATGTCAAATCGTGATATCGGGCTAAACCGCCTTTCACATCGACTCCTTCGCCGCGAATGAACGAGACCATTTCACGACGAGCCTCAGAATCCAAATGGAAGAGTGCTGGGTCTCTGTAGTGGAGATGAAAACCCCTATGGCCTGAAAAGGTTACTTGCAGGAATTGTTGTTTAAAACCAAACTCTGGTTCGAGAAAATCATTCCAAAGCGACCACGCCTGCTCTTGAATAACCTCCAACATTCCAGGGAAATCTCGGTCCGTGACGCCCGGTAAATGGTCTCCATCCAAATCAAAAATTAGATCAGCACCAAGCCAATTTTTATCAGACATTTTTAATTCAAAAGGTCGTTCCCAATATGCAGTTGAATAGAAACATGAATGCATGGAACGCTCGGTGATGAACTGTCTGAGAGTCTCCATCTCAGTGAATCCCTTGTGTCGTATTGGCGGCGCCCCGCCAAATGGGATAAACATCCATTCACGAGTTCGCAAACGAGGTGGTGTCCAAAACTCCGAACTGCGATAGTACGTTCCAAAACGATGCGCAAACCTCGCCCAACCTGTCGCCATACGGTTCCACCATGATGCGCTGGTATTGAGGGTTATTGAACAAGACGAATTATTCAGTCATCCAAAACCGTTCTTCTGATTCACCGATAGTAGTTGAGGTGTCGGCACCTGTTGCTTCAACATAATGCTCCCAACACATGTAGTACTTGCCAACAGCCATCGCATTTCCGAAAGTTAGGCGAATGCCACACTTCTCACACCGAGGTCCAATTTCGCCGTTCGGTGCTTGGGCAAGTGTGATGTGGTCATGCGGCATAGTACCCTCTCATGTAATGGCATAAGCATTGAGTCTTTGAACTTGAGGTTTGAAAATCCTCATTCTGTATCATTCCATTCATCAGAAGCACACCAATTCAACAGGTCTAAAGCGACTTCACATGATTCTGCAACTTCTGGGTTTTGGTCATGAAGAAATTCTTCCAGGACCGGTCGAGCCAATAGATTGCCAATGGCGCCTAACGCTTCGGCTGCCTCGTGCCGAACCATAATGTGTTCTTTTGGGTCGCTCAATCTGTCGATCAGCGCCGGTAAGGCCACATCATTTTGCATCTGGCCGAGTACGTACGCAAGTTCGTGTCGAAGCAGAGCGCTGGATGCGCCAAATCCTACGCACAAAGCCTGGCATGCTTCATTAGAACCATGATTTCTTAGAGAAAATACACTTCTCATTCGTTGAAACATAGGAAGTTTCTCGTTCACCAGTGTTGACGACCAAATTTCGACACTACCATCTGACTGGGCAGGTGCAGGGTCGACTGAACCGAATTGACTCACTATCGGTTTTCGGTCGTCAAAACTCATGGTCCTCACTCATCTGAACCGATAAAGGACATGGATGATGCATCAAAATCATCTTGTATCATACCTATGGATTGCCCCTCTTGAATAAATTGTCGAACCGAAGCTCGACCTTCTGACTTGTAGTCGATTGTTCGATCGTTAACGTACATTCCGACAAATTCCCGATTGGTATCATCGTCAATTCCTCTACCCCATTTCTTGGCAAATTCAAGAGCATCATCAGGAGATTTCAGTGCGTATTCTATACTCATTTTTGTGTACTTCGTGATGTCTTCCATCGTGTCTCGGCCCAGGTCGCGTCGAACAACATTGCCACCAAGCGGCATTGGCCAACCGTTGGTACGTTCATTCCACCAGATGCCCAAATCAATGTGAACCTTCAGGTCATGGTCGACATAGGTGAGTTGGCCTTCATGAATTATGAGGCCACTCTTGTAGGTTCCGTCAAGTACCCGGGGAATAATTTCATCGAATGGTACAACGGCAATATCACAATCGCCCCAAGCCAGTCGAAGGCCGAGATATGCGCTTGTTTTGAGTCCAGGCACTGCAATGGTAGAAGATTGTACCTCCTCGCGAGAAGTTTCAGCAAGTGATACAACCATCGGCCCGTAGCCCTCGCCCATTGATGCACCACAATTCATCAAGGCGTAGTCCTCTGAGATTTCCGGGAATGCATGTATCGAAACAGCAGAAACTTCAAGCTCACAATTCATGGCGCGATGATTGAGGGTTTCGATGTCCTGCAGTTCATGAACAAAGTTGTACCCAGGGGTTGGAAAGGCACCGGTGGTCATCGCATGGAACATAAATGCGTCATCGGGATCGGTGGAGTGTCCAATTCTGACAATTTTATTTCCGTTTTCATCTAGAGGTAATTGGGCAACCATGCCATAGCCAACATGGTGACCTTGATGAACCAACCGCATCAATCTTGAAATTTTATGCGGTACCATACGCGAACTATTCAAACGGCCAATGATGTGCGTGTATCGATGCGTGGTACACGAACCTCTGGTTTGGCAACAAAAGCAGCACTCATGCTCGTTTTTTTGTTGACTGGAACATTAGGTAATGTTTCGGGGCAATATTCAGACATTTCTTATTTCGGTGCCACAGTCACTGAAGATGCTTCCGAGTCTAGAACAGTAGAAATAAGTCCAAATGAAACCTATATTGCCAGCGGATATGATGGTTTAGTTGCACTTCATTCACAAGATACTTTGAACTTAATCAAGACTTTTCCAATGGGTAACGACGTTCTCGATATCAAGTTCTCCCCGGATGGTTCGTATTTAGCAGTAGCACGTTCTGGTTCTGGCCTAGAAGACGATACAATCAAAATCATAGATATGGGGACACTTCGTTTTTCAAGTAAACAGCAATCATCAAATTCACAACCACAAATGATCTCTTGGGCGCCTGACGGTCAAATTCTTGCTGTTCCAAACGGCAACAATGGCGTCAATCTCATTCGCGTAAGTGATATGCAGGTTGAAACGTCATTGAGCGGGGAACACAACAGCCGAATCACTTGCATTGAATACTCAAAACTTGGAAATTATATCCTGACAGGTGACGAAAATGGCCGTGTTGTAATGTGGACAAAGCAAGGTGTTTCTACGGATAAGGTTTTTAATTTGGAATCGGAAATTCGCGGATGTTCATTTGATGCTGAAGATGAAAATTTTGCGATTTTAACCGAAGGTGGCCACCTATCGACATGGTCGTTTGAAGGAATTCCATTAAGCGAACGCAACCTGTCGTCTGGTGCGAGTTTGCATTGGTCGAGTAACGGCAACCAATTACACGTCCTTGAGATAAGCACCCCTCCGAGGATATTGAGTGTTGATTCATCGGAATTAGAAGATATTGTTTCAATATACATGGGTCATCAAGGACTTGACTTTGATATAATCGAAAATAAGTTTGGAACCCGGCAAATGGCATATGTAGCATCGAATACGGGACATATTGTAGCTTATGGAGCACCTACACTGCCCGCAGGATATGGTGAGAGCGGTGCTGACCTCGATGGTGATAACATTCCCGACATGGTTGATGATGATGATGATGGTGATGCAATACCTGATTCGAGAGATAATAATTGCATTACCGTAACACTCGCGTGCAGCAAGACTCCAGATATCGATACAATTCGCAGAGTCGTAATGTCTGCCAATTCAACTGCTTTCACGATACAAGATACTTTCACCCTAGACTTAGAATTGTCTTCAATTTTACGTAATCTCTCCCGGAAGTCCATCGTCGCAGATACGCGACTTAGCCAAGAAGAAACCGATGTCTTCTCACAAGCTATTTGCCTAAATATGAATCCAAATCATTATCTTAGCTCTTGGAGTGATGTGTTGCAACTTTCATCTGGACAACTCGAAGATGGAGTGGTGAATTGCCATGTGAGCAGTGGGATGACTCTTGTCGGTCAGAATGATCAAAAAACTCATGTTTCCGTGACATATACATCCTCGTTCAACATGAGTGAAAAGCTCGCATATCCATTTGAATTCACACTGAAATCTCAGCCAAAATCGACGGACGCGTCACTTGCTCAGCATGCAGAACTGCATCCCATCGACATCACTGTTCAAAGTATCGAATCTGATACGTTTTACTGGTCGCCATGGTGGGTAAGCGAAGGTGAACTTGAGGTTAATCTTAACGAACAGGAAGCCGAAGAACTCGGAATTTTTGAGCTCAGTATAAATACCTTCCAAGACTACCCGTTTCTTTTCATACCCGTCCTTGGATTATTCGCAGCAATCGCCATTGCAATAATTCGAAAATACAATTCACTGGGAATGAATTTGGAAATAGATGATGATGATGATGATGGCGATGATGATTTCGATGAACAACAAAAGGAAGAATCGATTGAAGACGTCCTTACTGATGAAAAAGATGAAGATGAAGTCGAGGATAATGAATACAACCTCGAAAGCATCAACGATGAACAAGATACTGATGAGGACGCAGATACGGAGGTTGTCAGGACAAGAAGGAAAACTCGAACACAATCCACCGCAAATAATAGCCCTGCTAAAAAGGTGAAAAGGAAGCGTCTGGATACTGGAGTTCAGAGTAAAAAAGTCCAGGTGCGAAAGCGAAAGACCTCGTCGAAAAAGAAAATCGAGCAGCAGCAGCCTGCTGGGCGAAAAGTCAAGACACGCCGTGTGGTTACTTATGCAGATAAAGTCGGTAATGATGACGACTAATTACCAGGCAAATTCAGCTCCATTCGGTAGTTGGCAGGCTTGGGTTAAAAATTCATTGAGGCCAGACAGGTGATTTGAATCAATGCGATTAAACACCTCACCAAAGTATCGATCTAACCTCTCGTGGGTGAGATGAGACCTAGACAAAGCCCATTGAATGACTTTCTCACGTTGCTCAGGCTCATTTTCAAATCTCAGTAAGTTTTCAACAAGTACAGAATGTGCTTTCTTGACCTCTGCAATAGGGGTATCTCGACGAGTTGCAAATACTCCGAATACCATTGGTTTCTGAGTAAATTGAAGCCAGTCTTGACCTAAATCCAGTTGCACCAGTTCAGGGTGATGTTTTGCGCCCTCTAGTGCCCGGTCGCCAATCAGTAATGCACCATCACAGTCCTCTAGCATTCCGGATAAATCAGGACCCATCAGTGCAAATTTAGGTTCTAATTTACGCTTGGCAAGTAAAAATTTCAATAATTGAACTGATGTCGCAGAATCTGTAGGCAAAGCAATCGTCTTCATTTGCGATAATGGTTTATCGCCAAATACGAGTACACTTCCAACTTCCCCTCTGCTGCAGATTCCTATATCTGGTAGAAGCACAAGTTGATCTGAATTTCGGGCATAATCAGCCGCAGGAATTGGTGCTAAAATACAGTCTCTACGCAGGAGGTGACCGGTTAGCCAAGATGGTGGAGCCGCAAGAATATTCCAGTCTGAATCTAGACCGTAAAACAGCGGGTCGCAGTTGAGAAAAGCCACACGGCCTATTGTGTTCATCCAATGTGATTGTTTCACTCTAATTCCTCATTGGCTTGCCATCTTTAAACCTCGACGAGGCTTGGGTTTCGGTGGGACAAAAATCTCAAATTTCTGATAGGTAGTATCCCTTTGCACCGGTATGCAACCAGCATCTTTTATCAGACGAGACAATCTTACTTTGTCGTGGTCCAGAGGTGTAGTTGAACCAGCAAGGTGCATAATCGATTCTTTTTGGACTGTTCCGTCAATGTCGTCTGCTCCATATTGTAACGCTAATTCTGCCAACTCATCACCTATGTTCATCCGGTATGCTTTGATGTGGGGGATAGAATCCAGCATGAGACGAGAAATAGCGATAGTTCGTAGAATTTCGCTTCCAGTAGCCAATTGTGCCTCCGGTAATCGAGTGTGGTCGGGAAGAAATGGATAAGGTACAAAACATTGGAATCCTGAGGTGATATCGTTTAATTCACGTAATTTTACCATGTGGATGAGACGCTGTTCAAGAGATTCAATGGTTCCAAATAGCATCGTGCAATTTGTTGGAATGCCAAGTTCATGTGCATTTTGGTGTATCTCGAGGTATTCGGACGAACTCTCCTTGCCGTTACAAATCACAGCGCGTACATCGTCATCAAGAATTTCGGCACCACCACCGGGTAGCGAGCCGAGACCTGCATTCTTTAATCGCTCCAGGATTACTGAATATGGTAAATCAGACAATTGAGAAAGGTGCTTAATCTCCACAGCAGTTAACGCTTTAATCGAAACGTGTGGGAAACGTTCCCTCGATGCTGCGAAAAGAGATTCGTAGTGTTCGATACCCCAATCCGGGTGTAAGCCTCCAACTGAATGGACTTCGTCGACATGGTCTGCATAGTTCGCCAAATCACTGAGGTAATCTTCTATGTCTAATGCATAAGCATCTTTTGCCTTCTTTGAACGCCGGAATGCACAGAACTTACAAGCAAGAACACAAATATTTGTCTGGTTGACATGGACATTGGAGTTGAAGAAGGCATAGTCATCAAAGCGTGCGACACGGACACAATGTGCTAATCTACCAACCTCTGGTAAGTTTGGATGTCGATAAAGAATTAAGCCATCATCCACAGTGAGCCGGACACCATTTGCAACCTTTTCTACGATGAAGCGAATGGATGGGCTCCATGTATCAATCTCTCCAACCAGATTTGGCAATCGTTCATTCCAATCGATGTTGGAGCCAGCTTGTTGAACAGTTGAAGTCCACGCTGACATGACTATACCTGCATCACCCTGTTTTTCAAGATGTGGTTGTCACCTTAGCATATTTCATTAATTATTGAACAGCGAAAAAGCGTGATTTGACGATGAACTTTCTAAACTCTTCGATGATAAATACGGACGATGCGACACACATGATAACCATCCAATCTGCACCGCTAAGGGCTTGCGTACGGAGTAAACTTCCAATCTCGATACCTACAAGGGGTATGGAGTAACTTGACAACTGTACGAAGAAGAGGAGGAGGCCTAAAGAAATTAGAATTGCTAAATTGATGGCTTTATTCGAAAATAATCCTAGTTTGAAAACACTCTCATCACTCGATCGACAGTTTATCACATTGAATAACTGATAGAGAATAAAAACCGAAAAAGTCATTGTCTGCGCGTATGCAAACTTTTCATCGGCATACGATTCAGCTGCAGCCATCGCTTCTGCATCACCCGCTAGACAGGCATCGACATCGAACCCGGAAAAGGAATCAATGTCAGTGAGCGGAATTGTATCACAATTTTCTGCGTTCAGGCCTCCGCCAGCAAGGAAAAATACTGTAAGAGTGCCAGCAACCATTACTGCACCAAGCCAAAAAATTAGGGCGACGTCACGGAAATTCGGAAGACCCTCATTAACGGGCCGAGGTGGCCTGGACATGACATTTCCATGCTTTTTCTCTACACCTAGTGCAACTGCTGGGGGGCCGTCCATGAGGATGTTAATAACAAGAATCTGAGTTGCTGATAAAGGAAGTTCCCATGGAAGAACAAGCGTCGAGAGTACAATCAAGGCAACTGCTGCAACATTCGTCGAAACTTGATAGCGAACAAAGTTTCGGATGTTCTGGTAAATTTTCCTTCCTTCTTCAACAGCATGGACGATATTCGCAAAGTTGTCATCCTGAAGGACCATGTCTGCAGCATCTTTAGCAACATCTGTGCCCGCGATACCCATGGCTATGCCAATGTTGGCGCGAGATAGTGCAGGAGCGTCATTTACACCGTCTCCGGTCATAGCTACAATCTCTCCACGTTCTTGTAGACCCGAAACAATACGCATTTTTTGTTCAGGAGTAACTCTCGAAAATATACTGGCTTGGGTGGCTGCCTCGGATAATGCATCATCATCCATAGATGCTAGGCTATGGCCGTTAATCGGCGGTATTCCTCCATCCGTGATGTTAAGTTCCTTGCCAATCGCTTCTGCAGTGTATTGTTGGTCTCCAGTAATCATTTTTACACGGATTCCTGCTCGCTGACAAATCTCAATGGCATCTTTCACTTCAGCACGAGGGGGGTCCATAATTCCAACAAGACCGAGGAATATGAAACTAGATTCAACAGTGTTGACATCATAAATATCCTCATCGTCATCTAGACGGCGTGCACAAAGAGCCAACACACGCATTGCTTGATTCGCCATCTCTTTATTCGCTTTAGAAGCGGCTTCGAAATCCTCGGGCTCGATTGGAACTATTTCTCCGCCCTGCACTTTCCATTCGGCCAAAGGCACATATCCACCAGCACCGCCCTTCGAGAAGACCCAGCGTTCACCTTCGTATTCATGAATCACCGACATACGCTTTCGAGTTGTGTCAAAAAAGAATTCATGGATTCGTGAATGGCGCTGAGAGAATTTCCGTACATCTCCATTAATTTTCCACCCTAGAACTGCACATGCAGAGTCTGTAGGGTCTCCGATGGCCTGCCACCGACCATCGACTTTAGAAATCTGAGAATTGTGGCATAGAGATAAACAGGCTGCTGATAGTCTGAAAGCAAGATCACTCTGTAACTCGCCCATGTGTTTATCGGAAACTTCCTTTCCATCTAAAGCGAGACTTCCGACAGGCTTGAAACCTTCTCCCGAAACAGTGAATGTCCCGTATGTTGAAGTAAATTGTCGCACTGTCATTTGATTCTTGGTTAAAGTTCCTGTTTTATCCGAGCAAATCACTGTTGTTGAACCCAACGTTTCCACCGCCTTCATTCGCCGGATAATCGCCTTGTGTTTCGCCATATTACGCATACCTAATGCAAGGGTAATGACCAAAATAATCGGGAGACCTTCTGGAACAATAGCGACAAATATAGCAATGGCAATTATGAATTGGTCAACAGCAACTTCCCAGAGATCACTCTCGTTTAATCCATAAGCGATCAGCAACTCAATCGATACCAGGAGCACGGCCACGATTAGTGCTATGAAACCGAGGAACTTGCCCAGTGATTCAAGTTTCAGTTCCAACGGAGTTTTGGGTGATTCAGAATCAACGATGTTGCTAGCAATACGTCCAAGTTCTGTATTCATGCCTGTTTCCACTACAATTCCAATTGCTCGACCTGTCGATACACAAGTCCCCATGTAAGCCATGTTGTTTCTATCTGCTAGTAGTGTAGTCGAAGGTAGCGAATCTGTAGATTTGAGGATACTGTTCGACTCTCCAGTTAACGATGACTCATCGATTTTACATTGATAAGACTCGACGACACGAATATCTGCAGGGACGTTCAAGCCTTCTTCGAGTTTCACCACATCCCCAGGTACCAAGTCCGGCGTAGGAATGGACCACTCGACTCCGTCACGAATCACAACACATGTCGATACAGCCATTTGTTTGAGAGCGTCCATTGCTTGTTCTGCTTGCCCCTCCTGCCAAAATCCAAACGAAGCATTTGCTGTGAGTACGATGAAGATAAATATTGCATCACCGGGATGATCAGGATTAATTGCAAGTGCAATAAGTGCTGCTCCAATTAGGAGATAATTTAGAGGATCATTGTATTGAGAAAGGAAGCGTAAGATGGCCGAGGTTTGCTCTGGCTCTCTCAATTTGTTCAATCCGTGAACTTCTCTTCGCTTCAAGACCTCGGAGTCATTGAGTCCTTCTTTAGGTGTATCAAGGTGGGAGTATACTTCTTCAGAATCCATATCATGCCAAGAATTCATATTCTCACCCTACCCACAACTGTGAGCGTTCTCCCGTGACACGGTGGACTTATCATAATGATGGTGGAAATCCCATACTCCTTGAGCGATGATTTGAACAACTGCTTACAGTTCGTTTGAGTTATGAGCGCAACGGATGAACCCTATATCCCTGCGTCTGAATCTCCTAAAGAATTGACTCTGCGTGTAATCATTGTTGGAATTATTTTGGGAATCTTGATGACTGCGGCAAACGCCTACTTGGGACTCAAGGTAGGAATTACTGTCTCTGCAAGCATACCCGCTGCAGTTATGTCTATGATTATCTTACGTTCACTGTTTAGGGATGTTTCAATTCTCGAAAACAACGCTGTTCAAACCATGGCCAGTGCAGGAGAATCCCTTGCAGCTGGTGTGATTTTTACTGTTCCTGCTCTTCTGGTCATCGGAATTTGGAACGACATTCAATGGTTGGACACACTCATTATCGCTCTTTTGGGTGGTCTCTTAGGCACTATGTTCACCATTGCTCTTCGTCGATTATTTATCGTTGAAGAAGCGCTTCCTTACCCTGAGGGCGTGGCTTGCAGAGAAGTCTTGGTCGCAGGAGAAGAGGGCGGTGAAGGAGCAATGGCAATCCTATACGCTTTAGGTATTGGTGGAATTTATGGACTTATGGTTAAGGGTTTCAAAGTCACACACGAAAATGTAGAAGCCGCGTGGAACTTTATTGGAACGCGTCTATATGCTGGAATGGATCTCTCTGTAGCACTTTTGTCTGTAGGATATATTGTTGGAATTCGTATAGCATCCTTCATTTTCCTTGGGGGTGTTATTGGATACGGAATACTCGTACCAATGTTCGGCCTCATTCGAGGCTGGCCCGATTCACCTGACTTGGCCTACGGATTTTATCTTGTTTGGAAATCCCAAGTTCGATTCGTGGGTGTTGGAGCGATGGTTGTTGGTGGCATATACACACTTTGGTCAATGCGGAAAACAATCATTACTGGGCTTTCAAAAGCACTCATAAAAAAGGGTTCGAACG
>DAIUCF010000029.1:0-21107 GCA_036846305.1 Candidatus Poseidoniaceae archaeon
TCTGAAACCCGAGTGTTTTGAGGGATGCCCCTCGAACCAAGATTCATGTTGGAAACATTTCGCTTTTGGCCGGGACGTGATGAGGCTTTGGATGGAGTAGGGCGACCTGATTTCTTCTGAATGTACTGTTGTCTACCACGGTATGCAACTGGGCCGATTAGTCTTTCCAAAACTGGAATTTCTGCACCTTCCTCCTTCGGACGTTTCAACCACCAGCCTTCGCCAAGTGGTTGTAGACGAGGTGGTCGAGATTTGGCCATAGATTTCGCTTGGCGCTTTAGTCGGGCCTTGACTGACTTCTCGGAATCCTTTGGCAATCTTTCAGTCATCCAACCAGGCATTCCAACATCGAGAACAACACCATTCACTGTAACAAGCATTCCTGAAAGAAGTAGGTGTGTGCCAACAGGAATATTTGAGCGTTCAGGAGCGACCTTAAACCTCTTCATTCGCTTCGAATAAACCAGCATTGCCTTTTGATCACGATGCCGAATAATCCTACGCTGTTGACGAGAAAACCTTCTCCCTCCAAACTGAATCATGATCAGAGTTAAGATCATGACAATTCCTTGTGCTTGGCCAATTTCTTGATAAATATAGATGCCCAAAACAATCCATGTTGGCAATAAAACAAGCCAGTGAAAAATAGTCATTAGTATGCTCTCACGGAAAATCGGAGGCATTCCACGACGAGTTGCCTCGTGCGATGCAATCAACACATTTGCACTGATTGCTTCATCCATACCACCTTTGACCATAACGCCGGCGACAGCATTAACTGGAGCAGAGTTGATCCACTTCTTCATTGACTTACCTTGACCAATAGTCAAAGCCACTTCGAGTTCTTCTTGATCGACAACTTGGCCAAGGATGCTACTCAATGCTTGAACGCGAGGGTCTTGAGAATCACTCTCCTTGAGCTCCTTCAGTATTGAGCGAGCGCTGTGCCAATCCCCCTTGTCAATCAAGCATAATGCAGTAGCGATTCGTGGCCTAACTCCCGTTGGTTCTTCTCGAACAAGTTTCAGTGAGAGTTCAAGGGCATCATCGTGTTTTCGCTGTGCTCTCATTAATGATATCATTGACAGTTGTGCTACTCGAGTTAAACGGTCACTGTGAATCGAATCATCATTCGGAACTGGTTGCCATCCGCGTAACATACGCATCAATGCTTGCAGGTGATCGATACACGAGTTGTTCTCCCAATCCCAGAAATCGTCCTCAGTGACCATTCCCTGCCATGGGTCAAGCCATTCACATACAAAAGCCAATAATTCGGGTTCATCATATCCTTCCGGTTGCTGAAGACCGTGTAAAGCCTCACGCGCAGCATCAAGACGACGCGATGCCATGTGGCCAACTGCAACTATCATCCGGGCTATATCATCTTCACCACCTGCTTGGGCGAGTACTTTCTTAGCTTCTTCAATTGCCTTTGGCCACAGACCCCGCAATGCAAGTTCCCACATGTGAGCCCGTGCTTTTTCAAAGCGAACAAGTGCAGGGTCGCCTTTCAGCGAGCGACGTTGGAATTGAATGAGACCATCGATGTCTTCTTTGATTGCAGCATCATCCACTAACTCTCTCATCCAATCTCCACCGGCAAACTGCACTGCACCTTCACGCCTTTCGTCCGGATTGAGGTCGAATTTTAATTTAAGAAGTGGAGAATAGCGTATGATGGATAGAAGCCATGTGAAAAGGAAAATTGCCTGCCCAAAGGCAATAAACATCCATGTGGTTAGTAAACGGTTTCCTTCATCAAAACCTTTAGATTCCAACCAATCTGTAAATGGCATCAAATCCCCAAATTCCTTGTAGCAAACTAAAACCAGTAGAAGAACAGTGTATCCAGAAAAACCGGCAAATGCAAATGTCAATTGTCGCTTTTGTGCTTTGACTTCTGTACGTATTTCACGTGGTGAATCAAGAGTAACACCAAAGAGTCCACCAAATGATTGACCACCAAGGATAAGGTTACGGGTTAATTCGAAAATGAACGCCAAACCAACAATGGCTATATTCAACGAAAGATAGAGAGAAAGAAATTGCGGAAGAGCCTTGATGAACTCCCAATGGAACAACAACTCGGAAATTAAATCAATCCGTTGATAGATTGAATGTCCAATGATTCCACCGAAATTGAGAACTTCTGTTGCATTGTCTGGTTGCTGAAAGAGGACGAAGAAAACCGTTACAATTCCATTCAGAGCAGTAATCGGCATAGTAAGTAAGAAGAGTACCAAGATTAACGAGAAGAAACGGTTCAAAAATCCAGGCTTTTTTGGATCAATCGGGTTTGCTCTTCCATTTGCAGTTCTCCATTTATTGATGATGAGCATGTTCCAAGATGCACCCATGATTCGCCCATAAGCCATAATGGTAGGGGACATGAATGTTAACATTCCAGCAGCAAGCCATACAGGTGATAGAGTATTATCGGGGCTGACTTGAATACCGTACAGTAGAGTGGCAAAGGTCACACCGATCAGCAAGAGAAGGGTCGTTAATCGACGAAGAAGATTAGTTACCAAGCCTGATTTCGCTTTGCTATCGCTTTTTCCGCGAAGTTGGGTGTTGAGAGTTTCCCATGGAGATACAAGTACGGGGATAAGAATCAAAAATCCGGCGATCAAGAGGTTTGGTTGAAAATAAACATCTGGATTAAACATTAATTCAGCAATCAATATGAGGACACCGGTCATGCCCATCATATACAATCCAAGTCCGTAAAGAACGCTGCTTAGAAGGGTTCGTGCTTCGTCGAGGTTTCCTGTAATTTTGTGAACTTCGTAGAGGTCATCATCAATCTCAAATGCTACCTGCAGATTCGACAACTGGGTGGGAATAAACCATCTCCAAATAGGTATTGCGATACCAAATGCCATCACAACAGGAAGGAAAAAATCAAAGCTTGATTCACTTACTGTAGCAATCTGCACTGCAGAAGCAGGCTGAATGATAAGAAAGGAAAAGAAAGAGGACAAAACAAGAAGAAGGAGTCGTATCCTTAGATTGCCCATGTACGCACGATTAGACTCTATCTCATCAAGTCATCGCCGAATAGGTTTCATTCATGCCCAAAGGTCACCCTTGAGTTCGATGGCGCAACAAAAAAGATTCGATTCTGTCAAATGCTTCGTTTAAGACAGAGACATCAGGAAGGTATACCATACGGAAATGGCCCTTGCCTAGAGTGGGTGAAAAACCGCTCCCGTGCACAACAAGTACATGCTCCTCATTCAACAAATCAAGAACAAATTGTTTATCATTTTCAGCCCACTTTTTGTCTAATAAACGGACAAACATGTAAAATGCACCACCTGATGATTGCACCTCAATTCCATCGATTTGAGAGATTCTTTCAACACATACATCACGTTGACGCATGACTCTTGAAGAATACTCATTCATCCACGACCGGTCCGATTCTAAACCCGCCAAGTATCCCAATTGAGCTGGAGTCGATGCACATAAACGTGAACGGAGCATTCTTTCAATACCATCACGAACATCCAGCAAACGTTTGCCTGGGTCATGAATGGCCATGTACCCGATTCTCCAACCAGGGGCATAGTAGACTTTTGAGACACCGTTCAATGCAACAACGGGTACATCATTTGATAGACTGGCTACGCTTTTATGCTGACCTGTAAAATCCAAACCATCGTAAATCTCATCAGCAACAATCATACAATTAGGCCATTTTCTAGCGAGAGACAGGAGTTGTTCAATTTCATTCTTACCAGTTACGCTACCACAAGGGTTGTTTGGGTTAATCAACACGAGAAGGCGCACTGATTCATCCATTTTAGATTCAATATCTTGCAAATCTATCTTCCATCCATTTTGAGGTTGAAGTTTGTATTCAATTGTCTCAGCACCGTACATTTGGGGATAAGCCATGTACGGCGGGTAATGGGGGCCTGGTGCGAGTACTTTGTCACCCTCTGAAAGTACTGAAGCAAACAAAATTTGCAAAGCCTCAGTTACGCCATGGCAAACATAGATGTCGGATGGTTTTGCATCCCATCCTTTACTCGTCTCATCAGAAGCAATAGCCTCGCGTAATTCTTGAAGACCATAGGAGTGGGAATATCCATTTTTTCCATCTTGAAGTGCCTTCACATAAGCATCAACCATGTGTTTCGGCGTAGGCAGACCGGGATATGCAATTGGATCCCCAATGTTCAGTTTAAGGATTTCATGCCCTTGCTTTTCCAAAGCGATGGCTGGAACAACAACATCCCGAATAGCATACTCGATGCTCGAAGCACGAGTGGCAACAGGAATTTGGTTTTTCGACATTGAATCTCCTCATTTCATGCTTCGAAAATTTCAGAAGGATTAATTCCGGCCATAGCGAGAATGGTACTGAAATCCGCTTCATCAACAGGTTGAACCGAGAGACGTTGACCTTTTCTAACAAGCAACATATTTTCACACGCAGGGTTGTTGCGAACATCTTCGAGAGATACGGTAGCAGGTAGTTCCCTGACTGCTTCAATGTCGACCATCATCCATCGGGGGTTCTCAGGAGACGCTTTTGGATCAAAGTACTTTGACGATGAATCTTGGGCTGTATGATCTGGGTATCCCTCACGGCTCACTCGAGCAATCCCCGCTATGTGGGGTGGTTTAGTATTCGAGTGATAAAAAAGAACCAAATCACCCTTTTTCATATCATCTCTCATCATATTACGTGCCTGATAATTTCGAACACCATCCCAATGTGTGAAACCATCTGTTACGAGTTGTTCAAATGGGTAGACGTGCGGTTCCGATTTCATTAACCAATAGTTCACCATGTCACATCCCAAAAGGTGGAGACTCTTTGTATTGTTGTTCACCAAGCATCGTGAACTTCATCGCTTAGAGCGGCGTCTAATACATCGATATCGAGGGCTTTTTGTTTACCTAAGCCAAGACGCTTTGACATTGAATTTCTACCACCAACAGCTCCAATCCCTGATTTTTCAAGTGTCACAAATATGGCTGGTAATAAAATCAAAGCACTCGCTGCTGCAACCCAAAGTAAAATCAGTATTACGGTGATAAACGGGCTAATGGCCTCTATAGGAATCTGGTAGGCAGTAAACATTCCAAGGCTTGTGACCACTGCGGCTTCTAGCAGCGACATTCCAGTTCCAATGGCTGCACTACGTATTGCTTCGATGCCACCCCCAAGTTCTCGAATACGGTTCGAGATGTGTATAGAAAAGTCAACCCCTACTCCAACTAAAATTGAACCGATCATCACCGTAACAAGCGATAAATCAACATCCATTCGCCACATTACGAGCCATTGTAAAGCAACTGTTGCAATTACCGGAGACGTCGTCCAAATCGAGTATCGTATATCTTTGAACACAATTGCCAAGGTGATGAGGGTTAAAATTACGGCAAACCCAAGAGAAGTCCACTGCGAACCAACAATGAGCGTGTTTACCTCAATTGTTGTTGAGGCAACCCCAGTCAATTCGGTTGCGTAATTACCCGGTTCTGTACCGGTGAAAGTAGAGGTGTGGTCATTGATTGTATCGACATTCGACGATGTAATAGAGACCGGTAGATAAGGCATATCAACTAGTATGAGGCTTCTATCAAAGTCTTCGCTGATGAATATTTCTCGAGTTTCATCGGTAATCGATGAGTAAAAAACATTCAGCAAGAACACTTCACTCTGACGTGATGCCGGTAGCCCATAAGCATCCGGGGATGTCAGGAGGTCCCAGAATGAAGCATCTTGGGTCACACTGGTGTCCAGAAGAATACTGGCGGTATCCCTCACATCTTCTGGCAGGAATGTCATTGATTGAACAAATTCACTGCACCCATCACACTCAATGGTTGGAGCAATTCCAGATGATTTCATCAGAAACACAATTGAAACCGCAGTGGTATCATCAATATCGTTGATTAATCCCTCCAAGGTTTCGATTTGTCGTAAATTTTCTGCGGGGTCTTGTTGAGATACTTCGATTGAAGTGTCCCCAGTCAGATTGGCTTGGACAAGAACCATACCCAATTGTCCTGAATTAAATTCTTTGCTGTAAAGGTCCATTGTTTCCACAGATGGTTCATCGTTTGGGGCCATCTTGAGCATATCGATATTTTCTTCGACATTTGCTTGACCGTAAGTTGCAGACACTAAAATGAGCAATAGAAATACTCCAATGACACCTTTGTTGTACTTCACTGGAATCTCAACTAATAATTCAAATGGTTTGAGAGGAGGGTGTTTAGGTTTGCGTAAATCAAGTAAGAGAGTAAGATTTGGTACCATGAACATTGTCAAGATGTAAACGACAACAATTCCACCTGAAAGAGCTATTCCAACTGTTTGAATAGGTGCCATAGGGGTAAAAACTAGCGATACAAAACCAATGATGGTAGTCACGGCTGAAAGGAACACTGCTTTCCCAGTGGAAGAGAGCGCACCACGCATTTTCTCAGCCTTAGTACCTCCTTCTTCTGCATAACGGTTCGTAATGTGGAGCCCGTATGATACACCAAGTGCGAGTAAAATTGGACCGACAATGATAACCGTCATCGTTACTTCAAAGTTGGACCACCCAATAATCCCCAAAGTACAAAATACAGCACATAACGTTGGTAGACCTGCAATAATCACGACCTTGAGGCCTTGAAGCGGCCGGAATCCAGTAAGACCTGTCTGGAGAATATCGCAGTGGAACACGAACAAACCGATGGCCACCAAAACAACGGCCATTGGGAAAATGTCCCAAAACATATCGAAAGTTCGATCTGTAACAGCATTCGTGATTGGTACTGGACCTGTTAATGTCATTTCGAGGTTAATGACTCCGAGTGATGATTGGTCTGATTCATATCGCTCTCTCTGTTCGTCAGTCATTACTTTTTCATTCCAAACACACACACCAGCATTGGAATCTGGACTCCCATCTGCATTGAAAAGGCATGGTCGTTCAAGGTTGGAGATGCGTGAGATATTTTCCTCCGTACTTCGAATAATCTCCTTTGCCGACACATCATCTGAAACTGCCACGGCCATAATCGCACGGTCGAGAGTCCCGTCAGGGGTGTCCTTTGATTCTTGATTTTGGCTGGTTTCATCACCCTTAATGTCTCTCGCAAGTTTGTCAAGACCTGGTGTAGGTGTACCATCATCTTCATACATTTCATTGATGACAGCATTGATTGTTCTTTGTGATGGTATCTCGTATCCACCTCCAAATTGCTCGTCAGTTAGAGCCAATGCGTCGTTGAGTTCTTCGGCAGCCTGAGCTGTAAGACATTCGTCTTGCCCCAAACCGCACCCAAGTTGCCCTAGCTCAGTGATGAACGCCTCACGTACACGCGGTGCACTAGAATTCACCTCTTTGAGTACGGTTGATAGTGATAATATGTATACAACAGAATCGTTCTCAGGCATTCCGTTGACCGTACAGTTAAACGAAGAAATACAAGGGTTCAACTGATTTTCAATGAAACTAATCTCTTGAAGAATACGCTGGTCTGTGATGTTACGCCCACCGCCCAACTCAATGTAAATAACCATGACATTGCTTGTCCAATCTTCTTCGATTAGGCTTAGCAGTTCTCCGACTTTACTTCCATCCGGCAAGTATACCTCCAAATCTCCATTGACATTGAGATCCGTTTCGCTCGTGTCGTCATCAAACTGAGTGAGGTATCGGTCATAAAACCCTGAATGACTTACAAAGAACAGCGTGATCATCAAAAAGAGAATAACAGTTGCTAAAGGAAAGCGAGTAATTGCACCAATGGCACCATGCTCCTGCCATTCCCTTCGAAGGCGTACCGGCGCATCCAATACAGCATCAAGCGCATCTCGAGTCTTGAAATCTTTTACACGCGCAGAAATATCCACTGCTCTGTTTTGGATACGATTGTAGCCCGATTCGAGTCCTCGAGAAAGACGGGTAGATTGCGAACTACCGGGAGATTTAGATTCGTCGGAATTCGAGGATATTGACGGGGTTTTATCTGCGTCTTGCTCAGCCATGGCAACCCCTCTAAGTACCTGTAGAATGCGGTGATTCAAATGGTTGCCGATGAATTGTTCTGCACACCATGAATTGTAGTAGCCTTTCGATTATATCATCCGTTGGTTTCAAAGGTGAACCATCTCAGCGCTGTTTGGACCCGTACCGTTCATGTGTGTGGGGCCAGGTGAGGCACATGCCAGCCCCTGTATTAAACGATAAAAGATGGTCAATCGACCTTGAGAAGCGCATACAAGAAGCACATTCTGCCGACTCGGAGGCTAACACCCGCCGTTACGGATTCAACCCAAACAGCGGCAAAGAAATTTTTGTTATCGATACTCCCCCTCCATATCCTTCAGGAACGTGGCACATTGGCGCAGTAGCCCAGTATTCAATGATTGATGTTCTTGCACGTTCACAACGCCTACTCGGAAAAGAAGTGTATTTTCCTTGGGGGGTCGACAGAAACGGAATCAATATTGAGTTCACTGTTGAGAAAAACACCAAGCGAAAGATGAAAACTTATAACAGAGCTGAATTTATCCAATTGTGTGAACAAACCATTGAAACATTTACTCAAGCCATGAGAAAAACTGCAAAGAGGGTCGGACTTTCGTGTGACTACGAGCGAGAGTATCTCACCGATTCACCAGCTTACAGAACGGTGACTCAATCCATCTTCATTGAACTGTTCAAAAGCGGTGCAATCATTGAGGACTTGAGGCCGAACATTTACGATCCCGTTGAGGGAACTACGATCGCCGATGCAGAAGTTGAACGTCAGTCACGCAGGACGAAACTTGTCGATGTCCTATGGATGTGTGAGGACGGTACGGAACTCACAATTTCTACAACACGCCCTGAACTAATCTGTGCATGTGGAGTCGTCGTGGTCCATCCAGATGATGAACGGTACAGCCATCTTGTCGGGAAATCAGTTCAATTACCCATGCCGGTTGAAGGGCGTTCAAAGACAGTGGAAATAATGACCCATTCTTCGGTTAAGTCAGATTTTGGTTCAGGTATTCTCATGGTATGTTCTTTCGGTGACCAAAACGATGTTGCCGTTTTCCGTGAACTGGGACTTACCCCATTTCAAGCAATTAACCTTGAAGGCGAGTTGACGGAACTTGCCGGACCTCTTGCTGGAATGAGAGTTATCGACGCTCGAAAAACAGCAATTGAATTTCTTGAACAACAAGGTAAAGTCAAGGGAATTATCGAGCGAGAACAAGAAATTCCTGTTTCAGAGCGTGGAAAGAATCCGGTGGAAATCATTCTACTCAAGGAATGGTATGTACGTCAAACCCACGCTCAGGACCGGATTCGTGAACATCTTGATGACATCGAATTTCATCCTCCAAGAAACAAGCAATTTTTACTTGATTGGATGGAAAATATAAGTATCGATTGGCCAATTTCTCGTCGACGTTGGTACCATACTGAAATTCCAATTTGGTACAGTGAAGACGATTCGAAAATTATCGTGCCCCCAAACGGTACATATGTCCAACCATGGCGTCAGGAACCTCCTGTTGACAGTGTTGTTCTTGATCGAAACTCTCGAGAAGTTCTCGGTACATTTGAATCAATGAAGGATGAACTTGGAACTCTTGTTGGAGAGGAAAAAGTGTTCGATACGTGGATGGATTCATCGAACTCAAATCTTTTCGTGAGTGGATATCTCAACGAACCAGAAGTGTTCGCAAAAGCATTCCCAACCGCTCTTCGCCCACAAGGTAAGGAAATTGTTCGCACATGGCTCTACTACACCTTGCTCAAATCAAATCTATTGTTGGATAAACCTGGATTCAAACATGTTTGGATTGACGGCCTTGGCATGGACCCTTGGGGAAGAAAGATGAGTAAGTCTCTTGGAAACGGCATAGATGCTGACTCGGTTCTCGAATGTGGCGCTGGGGGCAGGACAGGGTCTTGGAAAGTGAAAGGCCCTGAAAAAACCGTTAGTCTCCGAGCCAATAAAATTGGCAGCGAATGTTTTCGATTGTGGAAGGCATGTGACGCTCAAGTTGGTGACGACTTCCATATTAATCCTGAAGAGATAGAAAAGAAGTATTTTGGCGTGCTTACCAAGTTGTTCAATGTTGCCCGTTTTGCATCCCAGTTTGAGATTCCTGCAGACCTTGATATTCATCCGGGGAATCTCTCGGTTGAAGACAGATGGATTCTTTCAGAATTTCAATCAACAATGGACACTGTCCGTACTGCATGGGAAGAACTCGACATTTACACCGCCACTCAATCTTTGAAAACTTTTGGTACTGGTGTTTTACCGAGCCATTACCTTGAGATGGTTAAATCTCGATTATACGATGGCGATGTTGCTGCTGCATGGACTTTACATCGCATTGTCCGTGATTTTATGTCAGCATTTTCACCGGTTTGTCCATTCTTCACGCACCACATTTCTGAAACACTGTACAATCGATCTGCTGTGGATGTTGATTCATTCCCAATACCTGCTGACGATTCAATAGCATTAGGTACCGAGGACGGAGATCATTTGCGAGAACTTTCCTCAGCATTACAAATGTTTAACGGCGATACATGGAATGCCAAGAAGGAACTTGGTATTTCCCTTAATCAACCGATTTCAGGTCAGACAATTCCTAAAGAGCTCGAAGAATTTACTCAAATCCTTACTCAAATGCATAAACTTGAGTGATTATTCTTCTTCTCCTAGTCGAAGAACTGCCTGACGTGTTGGAGGCATGTCCAACTGTCCAAGACGAAATCCAACGAGGCGTAAACCTCGATTGTGCTGAACATTCGTAGCGAAAAGATGTTCTGCTAAACGGAGAAAGACCTCTGGTTCATCCATCGCAACAGGTATCGAGCGACCATGTGTGTGTGTTTCAAACCCAGTGTAGCGTATTTTGACTTCGGCAAGCCTTCCAGAAACGCCCATCTCTTTTGCTCGCGAAAGAACTCGATGAGTTAGGGAACGGAGTACTTCAAGAACCGCTTCGTGATCCCTTTGGTCCGCTGAAAAAGTCCGCTCCTTACCTACTGACTTACGACTTCGAAGTGGACTCACCTCCGAACTTGTTGTTCCGTCAACAACACGTGTAAGCCATGAGGCGAATCGTTCACCAGCCATCCTAGCTAAAGCAATCTCGCCAAATACATATGCTTCATCCACCGTAAGAAGGCCCCATTCTGCAAGTTGAGTTGCCCGTTTAGGGCCAATACCTGGCACTTCACGGAGTGAACGCCCATCAAAAAAATCTCCAATTTCGTCAGGAAGTATGCGGAAAATTCCTCTTGGTTTATTCACTTCACTTGACATTTTAGCAAGAATTCGAGTTGGGGCAATACCAAACGATGCTGTAAGGCCGACTTTCTCTTCAATCGAATCTTGCAATTCCCGACATAAAGCATATGCAGCATCCCAATCAGATTGGACCGCCTCTGTTATGTCGATATACGCTTCATCAATACTAGCTTTCTCAAAAAATGTAGCCGGTTGTTGGAGTATCTCCATCACCCTTCGAGATGCACGACTGTAAAGACCTCGACTTCCTCGTATGTAGTGACCAGGCCCGAATGGATAACCGGGGCATCTGCGCCAAGCCTCGCTAATCGGCATAGCCGAATGAATTCCGAAAGCCCGGGCAGCATAGTTGCATGTTGAAACAATACCTCTACCTCTTCCAGCTTGGGGGTCTGAACCAATAATTAGGGGTTTTTCAGGGTCTAAATTATGGTGGAGTATTTCTACAGCAGCAAAGAATGCATCAAGATCACAATGAATCAGAATTCGTTCTTTTCGAAGGTGTTGAGTACCCGTACCCACCGGTTCAACACCTTTCGACATGTGTTCAGTATAGTGGCCACAGTGCTTGAAGTTGATGTATTCCTCGCATAATAAAATTTCAAGAGTAGGGGTTAGAAAAACCAGCTTCTCCCTCGGCCGAAATTCCACCGGTAGTTCTTCAAGTGGTTGATTGAACGGATTGCATCGATGCTTACGGGGTATTGTGAAGAGGCGCATATGTTGGATTGAACGCGTAAGGACATCCTAGTTTGACATGACCCACACGGTTCTTCAGTGTGAAAGTATTACTTGAGTAAATGTGAATTGACTGTTGTGTCTGCCACATTACCGTTCAAGACAGTCATAATTGCCTTTGCGATATCCTTGCCAACACGTGCTTGGGCCTCGAGAGTCGCTGCACCAATATGTGGCGTTCCATGGAAGTTTTCGTGGAGGACCAATTGATTTCCCTGAGGAACTGGTTCCTGCTCAAACACGTCAAGTGCAGCTGATGCGATTTGCCCAGATTTAAGTGCTTCAAGCAACGCCTCTTCATCAATGATGCCACCTCGGGCACAGTTGACAATATGGTTACCACAAGGGATCCCGTCTCGAGATTTTCCAGGCATCAATGCCATTCGTTCTGCGTTGACGAGGTGATGTGTTTCATCAGTAAAGTTGCAGTGAATCGAAATGTGAGTGCAATTTTGGAAAAGTGTATCGATATTCCTGTGCAGTGTCGTGTTTTGAGATTTTGCAACTTTTGCTGGAAGATAGGGATCGTAAGTATGAATCTCCATCCCGAGTACCTGAGCAACAGACCCAACACCTTGTGCGATTCTTCCAAATCCGATGAGTCCGAGGTCTTTACCAAACAACTCAGTACCTTTCATCGCCTTCTTTTCCCACTTGCCAAGACGCATACCCCTGTCGGCACGAGGTATATGGCGAAGTGATGACAGTAGGTGGGCAATCGTTAGTTCGATTACAGATTGCGTCGAAGCCCGAGGTGCATTGACCACTGGGATACTTCGCTCAGCTGCAGCAGCAATATCGATGTTGTCTACGCCAACACCTGCCCGACCAATTACTTTGAGTCGTGAACCCGAATGGGCTAAAATTTCTCGAGTGATTTTCGTAGCGCTTCTTACGACGATTGCATCAAAATCCTCCAAAGCACCGCCAAGGAGGGCTTCTTCTTCAATGAAACCAAGAACGACTTCATGACCTGATTTCTCAAGCAGTATCACAGCATCTTTCGACATGCCATCGGTAACAGCAATCCTTGCCATGGGACTGGTTTCACCATGAAGGACATCAACCTTGGCCTTGTGTAATGCAAGAACCCCATGTTTCAAACGCTCATCAGTACTCGGGACATTGAGGCAGAATGGCTACTGTAGATACCAATTCGTTGATATGGGCTGCGGGGCTCCTCTCAATTCCACTGTTACTGGCCCTTCCAATGCGCATCGGTTGGAGATTTTTTATTGGTGTCGGGCACGAAGCCTCACAGTACAGAAGTACAGTATTACAAATTATTGATGCAGGTCGGCAAGTCGCTCCATTTAGGGCAACACTGGATGACATTGCGCGAAGTCTACACATTCGTCCCAATCACCAACGGCTCATAGAAGCCGACTTATTTCATCCCCTAACCGTTTCACATTTCCTTCTGCTTCCAGCAATAATCATCTTTCCACTTGCAGCATTCATGGCACTACCGGTCATTGTGATTGGATTCCCCGTATTGCTTGTTATCGAGTACATATTTATCCGAAAAGAGGTTCTTGTCAATGGACTCAAAGCAATTGAAAAATTGATGCACTGGCAAATTATACACATCCCAAAACCACATCGCGGACTTTCCGAAGATAAAGCGAAGATGAATGAATTCTCTCAACACGTTATACATTTCAACCATGTCCCACAAGGAGCATTCCTCGGGTTATTCGCATGGCTAATCGTTCATTGGACATTTAAACTCGAATCGTTTGGGATTGAAATCCTCTTTTCAACAATGCTCTACATCATATTGCTGGGAGCCCTTGGAGTGCTCAATGCAGCATTTGAATCGGACTTAGTTTTCGTCGATCCTTCAAAGGGACGGTTGGTTCCTGTTGACCAATGGCTTGAGAGTATTCTCAAACCTTTGGTAGGAATTGGGTTAGTATTCCTTATCGTTCGAAATTTGCTTGATGAAGCACGAGATGGCAATGCTACGCTGTTTGCATTAACGATTCTTGGTCTACTCTATGGTGCAGCAGTCGTAGGAATTGCATTCCGTTGGGGATATTCAATTTGGCGGGGTTCGCGCGTTCGTGACGAATTCGGTGCTCAAGTAATTGAAACGCTCAATCCGTTGTCTTACGACCTCACTCGCTCAAAAGGACGTATTGAATTTCATGTTCGGATGGTCATGAAAGAGAGAATGCATGGCTTAAATCAAGCACCTATCGAACAACTTAGTTTTGCAGATCTACAAGAATTGCCCTCGAGTGAAAATCGGGGTAAAATTCCGGAAAATCCACTTTAAGTCTATTCAAGACTTGCATCAAGAATTTCTTCTACGTCACTTCGATTTGGATTCATATTGTATAAGGAATATCCAACACCGAGTACGCACAAGAGGAACATAATTGTCAGAAACACTACAAATCCAGCATGGTCGGAAAAGACTTGAGAAAGGTCTGAAAAGAAACCGTTTGAATCATCATCATCTGCCATCTTCGGCTGGATTTCCAACATCAGAGCAGATTGATTGTATGCCTCACGAGTAAAGGTCAGTTGGCCTTTGTACGAATCATCCCATGAATCGGATGGTGTAGTAGGGTCAAGGTCCGAATAGAAGTCAGGGCGCTGCGGAATTGTGATGTCGACCGGTGTTGATAAATCAAGAGTCAAGGCAACATCCACAGTGTATGGAATACTTGCTTCAAAAAATTCAGGGTCTTCAAAAACACCCAAGAAAGCAGCAGCTTGTCCTGTGATGTCAAAATGAGCCCATGCATTCCAATGTTCGGGTCCAACATCAAGGTCATAAATCCAAGTGTCAGATACCCGAGTACCAGCTCCTTGAGCATCGTTGGAGCCATCTTCAGCTAGGTCGATTTCCATCTGCAAACTACCGATTTGAGCAGTTTCAATATCGACTTCTGTCGGAGTGAAATAAGCCATGAGATTACTTGTCCCATTAGGAATCCAAACATAGTGAGAATCTTCGGTATAGTATACTGCACCACTCGCTCCGTTGTTGAAGTGATTCCAATCACCCTTCCAAGAATGTCGAACTCTGTCCGTGTCGACAGAAATAGTTTCAATTGTCATCAATGTAGTGTAAATGTCCAAAGCATCCCAAACTGTATATTCGGGGTGGTCAACAATTCCATCGTTATTCTGATCACGCATGAGTTGTAGTGTTCGCGCTAAAGCGACCGCTTTGTCAGTATTGGTAAGGCCATGGCCAACTCGCCAATCGTGGCATTGACCTGTAGCGCTTCGATAACACTCGGCGGGAATATCATTGCAAGCATCATCGTCATTTCCGCTCTCACAAGAATTCGACATTCCATCGTACTGAGCCGTTAATTCAAGAATCAATTCAAGTTCATGAACACGTGAAAAGTTAGCAGTATCCCAGTCTTCGAACTGACCGTAAGCTGCGGCACCATCTCCACCAACAAGGGAAGAGCCTTCATCATGGTCGTCTCGATGATAATCAGCAACCGTTAATGACGGTGCTGCATCAAGGAGTAAACCTGCTATACCCCCAACATGCGGTGTAGCCATACTCGTTCCAGAAATGGACATATAGTACAAATCTCCTTGAAGTTTCGTCGAAGCATCAATGGCAGTACCCCGTGGAGCAGTTGCCCAAATATCTCGTCCAGGTGCGCCGATATCAGGCCATGTGTGCATTTGATTCATGCAACCACGTGATGAAAAAGAAGTAACTGCTGTACCGTCGTGTGTGAGGGCTGCAACAGATATTGCAGAGGGCGTATTTGCATAGACATTGGTCTTGAGACCACCAGCACATTCCCCACCGTTGCCGCCAGAGTTCGATGCTGCAAATATGACTGCAACGCCGTGGTCATAGGTCAGCATTTCAGTAAGTTGTGCAACAGCTCCATTTGGGTCATAATCACCATCTGTGCCCCAAGAATTGGACACCACACGAATGTGATATTCATTTTGGCCTGGAATAGAATGCTGGTAAGTCCATTCAAGTCCTTGTTCTGCAGCAAAAATTGAGGCCCCATCACCGGTTCCCAAAGCGACCAATTGACCACCCTTGGCAACGCCTGCGCGGCGACCAGCAGAAGCATCGCCGTTACCTGCGATTGTACCCCCAACGTGGGTTCCGTGACCTGAGGATGTATCTGAATTCCGAGTTTCAGTCCAAACTCCATCCCATTTTGCAGAGTAAAGCGTTTTTTCACCGCTCCAAGGTTGAAGGTAATCATAATCAGGATGCCCTGCATCAACACCGGTGTCAAGATCAACTATAGCGGTCCCATCACCATCCCATTCAGTGAATGCAAGGTCTGTATCGTACGCCACCGTTCCGTCGGGATTGATTATCGCACGGTGCCATGAAGTTGTAGCGTTAACAACATGCGTAGTCTCATGCATGAGAATACCCGGCTCAGTAATTGGCTCTCCACCAAATTCTGGTGGCAAATAAAAGAATTCTAACTCACGATTCAGTTCTAGATATTCGACTCTTTCCCAATGGCTCAGGGTGCGAATATCACGTGCCTTAGCCTCAATAAGTCCGCCATCGATGAGCGGTGCGTCACCCAAAAGTTCCGCATTTAGGGTTTCCAATTGTTCAAGGTCAGATTTTGTAACCTCAGAATTCAGTTGGAAAATTACCGAAAGTACAGTGTCATCACTAACATCAACGAGTTCTTGTTCGAGAGCAGCATCCATTCTTTCAAAGTCGCCCAGTGGATTGAGTGAATCAGTCAATGGTGCAGCAGATACGCCAAGTAGGAGTAATTGAAGTACACAAACGAGCAAAACACCCCGTGCAGAACTGTGGTTCATG
The DNA here is from genome assembly GCA_036846305.1 of Candidatus Poseidoniaceae archaeon. GTDB lineage: Archaea > Thermoplasmatota > Poseidoniia > Poseidoniales > Poseidoniaceae > MGIIa-L1. The sequence goes on from DAIUCF010000029.1 coordinate 16,826, forward strand.
ATGCTGGGGAGCCATTCTTGTTCAAATGTCTTCGCATATATTGCTCTTAATCCATCCAAGGTATGTGAGCGGGAATTTCAGCAAAAAGGTTAGCCGGCAGAGCAGTTTTTATTTTGGAAACTGAGCCAAGTCCGGCAGTGACTTCTGTTTGCCAAGCCTCAAATTCATCAAAGGTGTTCAAAACTAAAACTGGATTGTTGATTCTGTTCCAAGCGAGTGATTGCATTTCAGTCCCTGGCGGTTCATGTCCGCTGCATACGACTAGGTTTTCATCGAGTTCTTGCAAAGACTTGAGCGAATCCCAGTGTGCTTGAAGTCGTCCACTTGGCAAATCATCTCGACCCACACCACCTGCTCCATTGAAAAGGAAATCTCCGGTAAAAAGGTGAGTTGATGTCTCTATGAGTATGTGGTCATTAGTATGGCCTGGAACGTGGTGGACTTTCATATCAAACGAACCGAGGGAGAAAATTTCGCCGTCATCGAGATATTTTGAAACACCAAGACACGCTGTATCCTTCCACATCAAATATTCACAACCAATTTTTTCGCGTAGCGAGTAGCAGGCAGTAATGTGATCAGCATGTGTGTGGGTTGCAATAACAAATTTCAATGATAAATCTCTCGATTGAAGAACCTCAAGATAATAGTTCATAAAATCGAAAACTGGGTCAATTAATGCAGCAGAACTTGAATTCTTGTCAACAAGAAGATAGGTTTTGGCCCAACCGGTTCCATTCAATTGTTCAATGTCCATGTTACTGCGAAAAAATCGATATACTTGAATAAAACCCATGATTGAAACTTAGAGTATACGAGCATTGATGAAATATGGAGGGGACGCATCAACATGCACCCCATCGAAGTTATCCATCTAGAACACGATGGCAAAGTTTTGTTGGTCAATGAAAATGGTGATGGTCCGCAACAACCTTTGCAAGGTAGAGAGATTGTGTCTGAAAAACTACGTCTACCATCTCGAGATGAAGTTGACGCACTCGATATAGATTGGAAATTATTACGTGAAACACGAATTGTGTTTGGAACAATGGTTTATCGAGTTCTGAAAGGTTATCCAAAGATTGAATGGCCAAAAAGCTGGGCTTGGAAGGATGACTTGATTGCAGACAATTCGGTGCATCCTGTTGCACGTGAAGCAATATACAGATCAATTCATCGACTTGTATCTAAAGTAATGATTCGCAACGATTCTGACCAAGTGCTAATGGGTAAAGTGGAACGAGGGCATTTTAAGGGATTTTGGACTCTTCCAGGAGGTTACATGGACCATGATGAGCACCCATCTACAGGCTGCGTACGTGAAACTCTCGAGGAAATCGGATTGAGTATCGTTTTAGAAGAACATCAACCCATTATTACTCAAAAAATATTTACCGATGAAGGAGTTTCATTTGTATCCTTCACTTATCGCTCACGTTGGAACGGAGACTTGACATCACTTGAATTACAGACAGAAGAGATTTCAGAAGTTCAATGGTTTTCCAAAGACGATGCAATTCGCAATGCCGTTTCTTTCTTTGACCTTGAAGCGATTAAAAATCTCTAATCACAGTCCAACGGTAGTACGTGCAGAGGCTAGCGCATCGTCAAGCCCGTCTGCATTGGAACCACCACCTTGGGCGAGAGTCGGTCGACCACCCCCCCCTCCACTGATGTGAGGGGCGATTGTACGCAATAAGTCAACGGCATTATAACGCTCGCTGGCAATGGTATTTTCGGTAACTGCAATCATAAGTTTGCCGCCACCCTCGCGAGAACCTAACACTGCAAGTGTGGGCTTCGATTCATCGAGTGTAAGCTCTTTGAGCATCTTTGTTAATTTCTTCAAATCACCACTGACTTCCATAATCACAACACGAACTCCGTCAAGTTCTGTAGTATCCGAGCCTCCACCAGAGGTCCGAAGACGAACTATTTCTGCCTCCAACTGTTCAATCATTTTCCGTTGTTCTTTCCATTCGTTGTAGAACCGTTCAGAAGTTTTTGGTAATTCATGCTGAGGAATACCATACAATTGGCTCGTTTTTCTCAAAATCTCGTCTTGTTCGCGAGCGTAGTTCAGTGCAGCTTGTCCTGCAACAATGTGCAAGCGTTCTACTCCATCTTGCACTGCAGCGGAACGTACAATCCGTATTGAGCCTATTTGACCCGGCTCATCATGATGTGTGCCGCCACAAGCTTGTATGTCATGGTCAGAAATACGAAGAATACGTATTAAGTTGCCCTTAGGTGCTCCCCCTTGATACAAATCAAAGCCATACTTTTTATCTGCATCTCTCCGATTAAGTTCAGTTTTTTCGGTTCGCTGTACTTGGCCAAGAACTTCGTTTGCAAGGGATTCTATTGCATCTAAATCTTTCCGGTCTAGCCGATTAAAATGTGTAATGTCGAGACGACCTGATTCCTCAGATTTGTTTGCGCCTGCCTGATAGATATGAGGGCCCAGAACTCTACGGGCAGCACCACCTACGATGTGAACTGCGGTGTGGTGATCCATCAATTGCTTTCTTCTATTCCAGTTAAGCGCACCATGAATAAGGTCTCCGGTATCAAAAGAACCATTCGTCAGATGGACGATGAGGCTACCGACTTTACGAGTATCAAGGACCTGAACTCTTTTTGAATCAGTAAATAAGTTCCCAAAATCTCCTTCTTGGCCACCACCCTCTGGATAAAAGCAGGTTTTATCCAGGACAATACCATGCGTGGCACCATCAGGTATATCTTTGTCAAGTAATGGTAAACAAGCCAGAACGCTTGCATCAAATTCTCGCTGTTGAACATCCTCGTAATAGAGTGGAATCGTAGTCGGGAGGTGTGAGGGCAACTCAACTAGAGTCTTGTCCTCAACAGATTGCGCGGCTTGTTTCGCCATTCTTGCATGTCGTTCAGCCATTTCTGCTGCGAAGCCAGTTCGTATGATGACGTTCTCCCAGCCAGCATTTTTAGCTAGTGCCACAACCATGTCAGGAGCTAAGCCGTGTGAATCGTTCAAGTGGAACAGAATTTCATCTGGGATACGTTCTATACTCTTGGGTAAATCCTTGAGTTGCGTTACAATCACATTACCTCCTTTCCGAATCATCTCCCCGTAGCGTTCTTCTTCCAGTTGTAAAATTTCAAGCAATCCATCGTGAGTCTGTTTCATAGACTGTCCGCCTAGATTGACTTCGATGTGATGTTTTGCGAGTTGGGAAAGTGGTACTTTGAGCCCAAGGTCATCGCGCAACCGAAGGGTTCGACGTGCTAGCATCCTTGCTAGATATCCCGCTTTCGCATTTGATGGAACTAAACCATCACCAAGCATATTTGACAACGCATGAAGATGGTCCGGTATAGCGTAAATTTTAGCCAACGGCTCGGTAATCGAAGAAAATTGTTCTGCAGTTACCTCTACACCGCGTTCTGCTAATCGTCGTAAGAAGGTGGTCTGAAGCTCATCTGCGTCAACTCCCGGTTCGATGTTCATAATGCCGTTTAGTCGACTCATCTCACCCAGCAACATATCCAAATTAAGTTCAGGCCACTTCGAAGTAACGGATGAGAAACCGGAAAGTTCTTTCAGCCAAGAAACTGATTCAGGATAAATTGCTTCATAGATTGTTGGAGTGCCCGCTGCGGCCCAGCAAAAACGCTCAAGACCGTATCCAGTGTCGATAATTTGCAAAGGCATTTCTCTGTAGAAGTCTCCTTTGAGTTCGATTTCACCCTCGGGGTGCTCCTCAAGATTCATGAAAACGAGTGTTGCAAGTTCAAGACCACCTACGATGACTTCGACAGCGGCACCAGCGTTGCCACCTCCGCACCAAGGATTTTCAACATAGGTAATTTCATGTACGGGTATCGAAAAAGTATCGGTCATGAGTTGATGACAATAGTCTACACATTCCTCCATCCAATAGTACATTTTTCCTTCATCAGGTCGGTTGAATACATGATGAGCCATCATTTCAAAGGTTGTAAGGTGGCGGCCTGAACGTCCCACTGCATCGACATCGGTAAGGCGAATGCAGGGCTGAGAGATTGTCAAGGGATTTGCAGGAGGTTCAACTTGTCCGGACGTGACATGAGGTTGAAAATCTGCGATTGAAGCAATCGTGAGATGTATATCATCACGCCAGCGCGCAAGGACAGGATACGGTTCAACACGAGTATGTTGTACATCTTCAAAAAAATTGAGAAACGCTTCACGCATTGCGTCTTTGAGTTCCTTGCCACGCATCTCAAAGCCCTTGATGAGCGGTGCGCCAATGAAGGTGTA
>DAIUCF010000030.1:0-3929 GCA_036846305.1 Candidatus Poseidoniaceae archaeon
CAATTGTATCTCTATGGTCTGGTGGAAATGATTTCCTTTATGGTACTGCAAACGCAAACACAATCATTGCAAACATGGAATCACACATTCGACAGTTAGAGTCTGGTGGTGCCAATGAATTTATTATTCCAAATTTACCTCCTTTGGAAAAGACACCTGAAGTCATGAGCAGGAGTCAAAACCAACAGAATGCCATAGGTTCTGAAGTTGTAATTTACAATCAAAAACTTTCCACACTCGTAGGTGATTTACGTGCAGAACTCGGAATCACCATACATTTTATCGACGCGTGGGGTATATTCAATGATATTTTGCAGAATAAGGACTCGCTTGGCTTGACGAACACTCAAGACTCAGCATGTTCAGGAGGAGTCTCCTTGTTACCCCTTCCAATTTGCAGCAGTGGTGACCCAGTGGTCTCAAACGCTGATGAATATTTATTCTTTGATAAAGCACATCCGACCCGTGTGATGCATCAATTCATTGGAAGATATGCAACAGAGACTGTTGGAGAACCAGATACCGATGGAGACGGTGTGATTAATCTCTATGATTTATGTGAATGGACCGAAATAGGAGTCTCAATCAATTCTACGGGATGTTCATGGAATCAGCAAGACGATGATCAAGACGGAGTGATAAATGCTAACGATATATGCCCTGGTACTTCCACGGGAGATACTGTTAATTCCGAAGGTTGCTCACCAGTTCAAACAGATTCTGATGGTGACGGCTTTAATGACGCAATCGACATTTGTCCGTTCTCCCCGTCAAGCAATGACCATGACTTAGATGGTTGCAGTGATGAAGAAGATACTGATGATGATAACGATGGTTTCTACGATTCGGATGACACCTGCCCCAGGGGTCTTATCGGAAATCATCTCAATGATTTGGATTCAGATGGATGTCGTGATATTGAAGATTTGGATATCGATGGAGACGGCCTTCTCAATACTTATGAATTCGAAATTGGCACTGATGAAAGAGACATGGACACAGATGATGATTTTTATCCAGATGGTGATGATGCATTCCCTCTAGACCGAAACGAATGGCTCGATTCAGATGGTGACGGCTGCGGGGATAATTCGGATCTTTTCCCCTACGATTCTCGTGATTGTGCTGATGTTGACGAAGATGGAGTTGGTGATAACACAGATGAATTCCCGTTCGATAGTTCTGAATGGGCCGATTTCGATCAAGATGGCATAGGAGATAACTCAGATATCTGTCCCTTAGAGGAAGGTTATTCGATTATACCCTTGGGTTGCGTTGATTCTGATGGTGACGGATACGGAGATAGGGTCGATGCTTTTCCTAGGGATGTTGATGAATGGAACGACTCAGATGGAGACGGTGTAGGGGATAATTCCGACAGGTTTCCAAACGACTTTACAGAATGGTCTGATTTCGATAACGACACATATGGAGACAACGGAGATGCTTTTCCGTTAGATGTTAACGAGTGGAACGATTCTGACTTTGATGGTGTTGGTGATAATGCGGATGCTTTTCCGAATAATGCAAGTGAATGGTTCGACAGTGATATGGATGGCTGTGGTGACAACGTTGACGTTTGGCCCAACAATTCGTCTGAATGCTACGACCAAGATTTCGATGGTGTTGGCGATAACGCTGACGCATTCCCCCTGAGTGCGTTTGAATGGCTAGACTCAGATGGAGACGGCCTAGGTGACAACAGTGATTTGTTTCCTAATGACAAGGATGCAAAATATGATTCTGATGGAGATGGAGTGGCCAATGCCTACGACCCCTTCCCCGGTAATGCGAATTACGATTCATGGTTTGACCTTGTTCTTAGGATTGTATTGCTTATTGGCCTCATTATGGGAGGCATGGCCTTCTTTCAACGTCGTAGGGCCGTCGTAGAAATCAATAAAGTTGATTCCTTTGAAACAGAGACAATTCAAAACCTTCCTGAAGTTAATCGGCCTACAGCCGCCCCGTCATTTGAGGCTTTCAAGAGTAATGAGTAAGTTATTCTTCTTGAAACATGGATGCCAGTTCTTCACTGACTAAGTTAAGATTGCAATATGGGCATTTGTCCTCATGGCTGAGCAGATAAGGTTGAATTGCCAGTACAGCCATGCAGTGTGGACATGCTGCCAACATTTCCCCAGCCTCCATTTCTACGGATGGCATCCCTTCGACGCGACCAAAATAGGTGTTTTTGTAGATTGGATGGAAGTGAGACATTGAGCGTCGAAAAGAGCCGAACATTGCCCATGTGAAGAGGAATACCCACAGGAGGAACATGACATTACCTGTAAGTACTCCATAGAGTGAATAGAGCGCATTTAGACCGAAGAACACCCCTGCGACTCCGATAACTGCACATCCGAGCCAGTATGCCTTGGGATTTCTAGCTCTATATGCGAGCCAAACTATGATTAATATTGCTGCAGTTGTTCCGGTAATGAATCGAGCAACAGATTCTGAAAATGCGGTGGAAAGTAGTGATGTGATGTAAAGAAGAATGAGGCTATCGACAAAAAGAACGAAACTTACCCCCTTATGCAAGCGAAGATAAGGATTGTTTGTATCAGATAGTGAATGTGGTCGCATACCAGCAATGACTAACTCATCACCACGGTCTGCCATACAGTAACCCAGTCGTCCATCGTCCTTGAACCATTGCTATGTCAGGATAAAAGCCACATGGAAGATGTCATGACTGAAGGCTCATTCGGGTAGACATGGCGATGAGAGATACCGACGTCGAAATGCGGGGTGAAAGCCTTGCTGGTCGAACAGTATTACTCGGTGTTTCGGGAGGAATCGCTGCAGTTGACACGGTTCGTCTGGCCCGTGAATTGCGACGTCATGGTGCAGAGGTTCGTGTGGCGATGACCCATTCCGCACAACGAATAATCACACCTCTGGCAGTTGAATGGGCTACACAGGGTCATGTAATTACTGATTGGGACGGAAATATGGAAGTTCTAAATCAAGTAGATGGGGTTCTTGTTGCTCCTGCAACAAGGGATACAATGGCGAGTTTTGTTCATGGGTTGCAACATGGGCCCTTGATGATGGCTCTTAGTGTAGCCAGAAGCAGAAATTGTCCAGTAATGATGATACCCAGTATGCATGCTGACCTAGCGAGTGATCCAGTGACCGATGATATCGTAGAAGAAGTTCGAAACCACGGAATTTCAGTTCTTTGGGGGCCAAAGGAGGAAGGCAAGAGAAAAACCCCCCATCATGAAGAAATTGTCGCACGTTTTGCCCACCACATGAACATCGGCCTTGAAAACAGGAAAGATGTAGTGATTACCTTAGGTTCCACACGCTCACCGATTGATGACATTCGTTTTGTTCAAAATACCAGTTCTGGTGCGACAGGATATGCATTGGCTGATGACCTTTACCGACACGGACATGATGTTACCTGTGTTGCAGGAGTCACCAGCGTCAACAGTCCACTATGGCTTCCACTCATTCTCGATGCTATGGAACCAAGTACAATGCTCAAAGAATTGCAGGTTCTTGCAAAGGACACCATTGATGCATGGATACATACTGCTGCGGTTCTTGATTATGTGGTGTCGAGTCCAGCAGAGGGTAAAATTGCAAGTCAGCAGGGTGGTTTGACTGTAGAACTTGTTGAATCTGAGAAACATATTGAATCACTTCGAGCAATGTGTGACAATGCTGTAAGAATCGGATTCAAGCTTGAATCAGGCATTAAGCAGAAGGATTTGATCTACCGAGCATCTGCACAAATCGAAAAAGCTGGAATGACAGCAGTTGTTGCTAACCGACTTGAAGATTTGGGGCAGAAAGATAAACCACGGGGCTATCTGGTTGATGAGTTTGGGAGTCATTTTGTTTTGGAAAACCAATTTCAGATGTGTGAGGCGATACGAACTTTTGTTGAGCGTGGCAAGTGAGGAGATCATATG
>DAIUCF010000030.1:3939-19538 GCA_036846305.1 Candidatus Poseidoniaceae archaeon
GGTTTGCCCTCATTGGAAATAGAGCGATGTCTCAAGGAAAACTCCCTCTGAATGATATGGCAGGCGGAGCAGGTCGAATGGATGTACTCGTACGTGCACTGATGGCCAGTTTACTCACAAGTCATGGTTTACGTCATGATACAGAAGTCATACTTCATCTTCATGGCGGCCCTGGGTCATCTCGAAGAATCAAATTTGTCGGTTCATTACTGAAAGGTGTTCACGCTGAAGAAAGAGCAGTTGCTGGGCAAATAGCGAAGGTGCTCAAGGAACCAATACCTCCTAGAGGTAACTGGATTGAGCGCTCCGCAGGAATTTTTGATGGGGGTGGAGAACTCAGACACACTCTTGATGATTGGAACGGTTGCAAAGTTATCTGCTTGGATGCTCATAGTCCTCGACTTTGGGTAGATGATGCCAAACTTTTACAGCAAAGTAATCCCCATTCTGACTATCAAGGAGAACATGGTTCGTTTGAAGTTACAGGTATTGATATTGGATTTATCCTAAGCGATGACAAACCATTGCCCGATGAAGTCAATGTAGCAGAAATCACTCATCGCTCACTAGGAGATGAATGGCTTCAAGGCCATATGGCAATAGGTATCTGTCACTTTTTGTTGGATGAAGGTGTCGAACTTCGACTTGACTAATCGTATAGCCATGCGGGATAACCACCTTCACTTGCTTCAAGAGCCCAAGTGAGAAGGCGATCATCCAGTGCCAGTGGGTGCGTTTGAGGCCACACTGGTAAGCACGAAACACTTGCCTTACCTTCATTGACTACATCGCAATCACTTTGCAACACAGGTGAATGGTCGATTGATGCTGCACCAATGGTAAATGTTGCAGTTTCATCATCATTGACGGAATTGAATGTAATCGCATCACGGTACCATCTCATCCCAAGCCTCGTGGTCGATACCATTCCGTTCCACTCCGGGGGGACATTGAGATTGAGCATCAGTTCACCTTGACGGAATGCTGTACGTAATGCAGTCTTTGGATCGCTTTCCCATGCCGGGTGTAAGGGGATTTGTGGCCATCGTGATACATGTGGAGCAGATAAATCGACCGTTGGGCGGCGAAGATTTTGTGGCTCGATAGGCAAAACTGCAAGTGCCATTTCAACTAATTCAACAGTCGCTTGAATCGCAACATCCATCCCGCGCTCATCAAATAGGGTGTAGGATGAGGCAATTGCAGGCATCCCATACAATCCAGCTTCTCGTGCAGCCCCCATTGTCCCACTATGATAGGAATCTTGAGACATGTTCGGTCCCAAGTTGACACCCGACACGACCAATCGTGGACGTATACCGGGGACTGCATGTTCTAATCCACCATCAAGAGCGACAATCATTGTGTCACAGGGCGTGCCTTCCAGTTCAAACAAACGGGTAGCAACATCTCCATCTAAATTCCATATTTCAGTCAAATCTTTGCGTTCTCGCAAATCCATAGGTGTTCCAAGGTTGATTCTCATTCCAGCGGCTGAATTATTGGCATGGGGAGCAAATGCCACGATTTGGTGTCCTGCCTTGTTTAATGCTTGAACAAGCATACGAAAGCCCGGTGCTTCAATTCCATCGTCGTTTGTGAGTAATATCCAACCAGATTCCGAATCACTTGTCATTTCATCGCCTCAGTTCTATGCGGTTGGCGAGTCTGTTTGAGGGTTCGCATTCTCAACCTTGAATCCACCGTAAATGACGAGCATTACTCCAACCACCAGTATCGGACCACCGACCCATGTCCAAGTCCCTGGAATTCCGCTTCCGAAAAAGGCCCATCCAATAAACGAGCCCAGTATCGGTTCGAGCGTCACGCTGGTGGAAATGACAAGGGGGGAGATATAACGCAGACATGTGTTTATCCCGGTGTGTCCAAGTAGACCAGCAATCAAGGCAAGGGCGAGGAACCACGGAAAGTATTTCATTGCAGTCCATCCAAAAACTCCGAAAGAGGCAAACTGAGCTTCCATCACAAACGACGCTGGCAAAAGCAGAATTGCGCCAATTAGAGTTACAGGAAATGCATAGAGAAAAATTGGCATCCATTCTCGTAATATTCGTCCACTCACCAGATACCCTACCACGAAAACAGCACCCAAGAATGCCAGTGTGTCTCCCCACAAAGTTACTGTGTGGTCTCCCTGTTGTGAACCTTGATCTAAGAGGGTGATTGCTGCACCAAAGAAACCGATTGCTGCGCCTAATACTTCGAGTTTCGATGGACTACGAAATCCGATATAGAAGAGTGATAATATAGCCATTCCAACAATGATGATGATAGGGTGAGCAGTAACAAAGAGTAGTGAATGCGTAAGCGATGTTGAATCTAGACTTGCCACCCAAGAGCCAAAATGTAATGCTAAGGCTAGGCCACTTGCGAGTAGTATCGCCACTGTTTTGCCCTCAAACATCCTTTTTCGAATTTCTAGGTTTTGTTGACGCCATTGATAGATGAACAGTGGCGCGAGTACCAATGATGTGAGCTGAAGCCTCCATGACGCTCTCAAAAGTGGCGGTACGGCATCAACATGCTGAAACAGTGCACCTGCACTGGATACCCCGCATACTGCTGCGACAAGTAATCCCCAAACCCAGAACGGGGTATTGGGTGAACTGTTCATTATTTCCACGCTCAGTTCTCGAGAATTGCGTCGGCGCTTTCTCCACTGTCGCCGCCGATTACTCCTGCGCGTTTGAACAGCAGGAAAATACCTCCACCAATTGCTACGTTAAGGCCAATGAATCCAGCCATACGACCAATGTACCACGCGGTTGAATTTGCGAAATCCTTGATTCCAAAGAAGGCACCATCTGGATTATCAACTGTTGGATTCCATAGCGAATCTATGAACGAAAGAATACTCGATTCAGTTCCGAAGAACGCTTCGCCCGTGAGTAATCCAGCGGCAACCATAAATGTACTTAGCAATATCAAAGCACGCTGCTTTTCAGCGGCTGTTGCTCCATCTTTCTCTTTAATTGCATCAATCTTTGGCTGGAGACGCTTTTCTTCCCACTTATCACGAGAGTAACCTCCAATGAGCATTGGTAAAGTGTGAGGTACATCGAGGTACATTCCTAGTCCGAATGATGTACCCATGCCAGTACCCCATTCCACGAACATTCCAAGAAGGAATCCGAGACCGAGAAGAACCAAGTCACCTTCCCTTTCGGCAAAAATCACCGAAAAGGTTGCAAATGCGTTAGCTTGTGGAGCCATCAAATCAATGGTTCCGTCTGCAAGTTGCTTTGAGAGGAAAATCGCCACACCGGCTCCGATAATTGCACCTGGGATGACCCCCATGATATTTCCTTTCGAGATGTGGTATGGGCGGTTACCAATGTAAAGGCTGTTCTTGTAATCTCCGATGACTGTTCCTGACATGGATATCGCCGAACCAAACACTGTGGTCCCCACGAGTCCGAGTAAAACCGCATCTTGAGTATCAAGTTGCAGCAGTTCTTGTGCATTTAGGAATACTCCTAGGAGCATCAAGAGTACGATAAAAGATGTTCCTGATACAGGTTCAATTCCTGTTTCACCCATGACTCGAACCGCAATTGCTCCGAGTAAAAATGTAGTGAGAATCAGTACAGTTGCAAAAACCAGAGAAGCCAGAACCGAAAATCCACCTACAGTGAAAATCAAGATCATTGCAAGGAATGTAATCCCCATAAAAATCGGGATGTGTTTGAGTGGCCATTCGTACCAGCCTTTACCTTCCATGTACTCTTGACTGCCTTCACCTTTGAAAGCAGAGCCGATGTCTGCAAAGATATTGACGAAAGTCTTCCACATCTTTGCAAGACCAAACATTCCACCACCAACAATCGAACCAATTGCTATGGTACGTACAGATTTAGAGAAGGCAATCATTTGTAGCGAGGCAGAACCTCCTTGTGCATAGTCTTGAATTGGGATGCTCGATTGAAGTGTTGCATCATATATCGGGAAGTTGAAGTAAACGACTGCAGGGACAAGGAAGAACCATCCCACAAGTGTTCCTAGATTGACAAGGAATGCTACACGGGTTTTCATAAACCAGCCAATGGCGAACATCGATGGAGTCAAAGCTACTCCAATGTATGTGTAAGCGAACGGATTCCATGCAGTGCTTTCTGACCAGTGAGTGTAGTTGAGTGATTCACCCGTTATTTCATCTATTCCGCTTGGTTGGTGAATTTTACCCTTAGAGTAAAATGTAGCAAGACCATATTCACCAATGTGTCCTTTTTCTGCAATGAAGTCGATGAGTGCCCATTTTTTACCATCCAACCAAACGAGTGGATATTCAATTAAGAAAAGTGCACCCATTGTAATTGTCGTCCACCATCCAATTGTTTTGAGCGATGCACGCGCATGTTCGACTGCTCCAGTGTTGACGTCGGAAGCGATGTCGAGCATCTTCAGTGTCGCTTCAAAACCCGGTAGAGGGAGGGGGTCTTCAACCAACCAAACTCTCCGGAAAATGATGAAATACATGATTCCTAAGAATCCTGCGAACATACTCGCAACAATGCCTACGAATGCAAGATTGAAGGTGTCAGCATTACTAATGAGCGGGCCATCTGCCAGGAAGTATCTCGGATCTGATGCAAGTAGGAATATAGCAGGGAATGTGAAAATGAATCCAGTTGAAGCATGTGTCGCTCCAGTCGTGGCAGAAGTTGCGATATTTACTTCGGATGGTGACCACTTTAGTGCCATACCTAGCAAATAGGCAATATACCAAGCAGCAGAAATTGCAAGTCCTAACTTGAGGCCGATGTATGCAGTTACGCCAGAAAAAACAGCTCCAATCGCAATACCATACATGACTTTAGGAGTACTCCAGTGGGATACTTCGAACGATTCATCAAGATTTTTTTCCTCTAAATATTGTTCAAGTACGCCGGTGTTAAGATTGTTGTACATATCGTCATCTAACCACGTGAGTGTACCTTCTTCTATGGCCTTGAGACCTTGTGGGGTTACTGGTTGGCGGTACGCTGATTTTTCGACACCCATTTTAGAAACACCTTGCGGTCGCTACGCGAACATGCTGAGGTGGAGGAATCCGTTTGAATAGGTTGCTGTTCCATGTGGTTGGGAATGTGGTGGTTTACCAGTTATATTTGACGCCGTTCAGAAGAGGACTGTATCTTCAATGCAGGAAGTCCACCCCATACCTCATTTTCTGGAATCGTTCTGTATTTGGGAATTAATCCATGACTAGCGATAACTGCATTTTCCCCGATAGTAACGCCCGGTTGTATTGTAGCACCAGCGCCAACTAATGAGCCAGCCTTCATGTGAATCGGTGCAAAAACGATTTCTCCTTTTTCCACCAAGTGGCCGTTAAAAGTAGCTCCACCGCCGACTACGCATTCATCATCGATACGTATCAAGCATGGATCATTGAGCCTATGGGTGTTGATTTGAGTTCTCTTGCCAATTTTCGCACCACAAATTCGGTAGTAAATATTTGAAACAAACGAAGGAACAAAGTGTTGCAATATTGGTTGTGTAGCGCGAATAATTTGACCACAAAAAGCCCATCGAATAGTCGTCAAGGATGCCAATGGATACACGGATTTTTCGTGTATTCGAACATGCAATATAAATTGCAGCATTGAGGAAAAAAGTAACAATGTAAAGCAATAAAAGATGACTGAACTTGAAAGGGATAATCCAGTATAAAGTGCCTGCAACCATTTGGTTTCTGAAGATACTAATTCTGTAGTCCAATCATAAAACAAAAGTGTTGGTGCCAGCGGAACACCCCAGACAATAATCATCACCAAGACTACAGCCATAGTTCCCAAGGTCTGAAGGAGAAAAAACGCCTTCATGTGATTATCTCCACTATGAGTCCTTCACCTGCATTCACTCGATTGAACCTTTTTCTGAATCAAGTCCATTGAGTCGGGCAAGACGATCTTCTTCGGCAGCAACTCGCATACCTTCTTCCAAGTCGATACGACTGGTGAGGAATGTACCCATCAAAATTACAATGGTGATTGTGAGAATTGCTACACGGCTATCGAATTGAGTACTAGCAATGGCATACAGGAAAGTTCCAATCATTGCTGCTGACTTTCCTAAGAAGCCAAAGAAACCAAAGAATTCGGATGTTCGTGTTTCGGGAATCAGCATTGAGAACATTGAGCGTGCTTGAGCTCCGGCAGCACCCATAGCAACTCCAACAAACATTCCCAGAGTAATCCACTGTGCAGTTACGCCCATCCCGAGTGGTTGCCATACATTTGAACGCATCCAAGAGGCATAGCCGTCTGCCAGCCCACCTTGTTCAATATTCGTTGGGTGTGTGTCTCCAATCTCGTCCGCTCCACTTACCGGTCCTCCGACAAAGAGAATTGACCAACGATGTTCGGATGTTCCATTGAATGCAGCAGCCATTGCAGTAGCATTTTCCGCATTAATCATAGGGATTTCTTCCTCGACGGTAGTTTGATCTTCAGCAAGCATGGAGACGCCGAGTAAGCCTGAACCGACCAGCAGGAATGCAAGCAGGGCACCCTTCCAACCCATTTCGAGGTTTTGAATATACATTATTCCTGCACCGAAAGTGCCGAGTATTGCTAAGATTGCTATGCACATAAGAATTCCAGTTCCAATAGAACTCGATGCTGAATCTACAGAATAATCAGGAGTAGGGAAATACTCTTCATAGGCATCTCGAAATTCATCATCACCGGCCCCATCTTCGCTTATCCAGCCTTCGTACCCCTTTCCATACAGCGTTTCCATCTCGTACATACTTGACGTGGAGTTCCAAGTGAATGTGAAGTCATACCGGTCTGCATCATCTACAGTCCCGTCTTCTTTGACAGTCGGGTCAAGTTCAAGAGGAGCAAATCCTGCAGCAACAACGGCTACGCAGCAATATATTATCAAAGACAACATTAAAGCGAATTTAGTACCTTTAATATTCGCGAGCTTACCGAACAGGAGCGTCATCGGAATTGCGACAACATTGACCGTTAAGAGTAAGTAAATATTCAATTGAAGACTGAGTCGAAGAACTGAATCTCCGTATGCACTAGCCATACTTGCAATCGTGTTTACACCGTCATAGAATAAGAGGTATGCCAGGAGGTACATTGCCAAAATTTTGAATCTCTTGATTTCTTTGAATGTAGTGAATACCTGACCGTAAGCCACTTTGGTTGCAGATAATAGCCCCTCCCACTCCATCGTGGATGGGATTTCGGGTTCTGGAGTCCACTTAAACATCAAATATCCAAAGCCCCACCACCATAGGGCAGAAGTGACAAAGATTGCAGCGAGTCTGAAATTTGTGTCCCATCCAAAAGGACCCAAGAGCATCACTAAATGGAATATCAGAAGCATCGAACCGCCCATGAATCCGTAGGCGTAACCCTTACTCGAGACATGGTCCATGCAACGCTTTTCAGCGAGATATGGCATGAACGAGTAATAGATAACGTTTCCACCAGTGAAACCTACAGTGCCTATCACATACATTACGGCCATAACTTTGTAACCTTCAGAACCAAAGTATGGTGCAGCACCCATGAGTGCAGTAAACAATACTCCAGCTAGTGTATACCACTTGAGTAGTTTCTTTTTGATTGGCATACGGTCTGCAATGACTCCAAGTGCAGGAGCAGTAATGACAACAAACAACATTGAGAACGTCAAAACTTGAGCATAAAATGCGTCACCAGTTTGAGTACCGGTAGCATAGTTGTACAAGTTCGACATAACCTGCGGAGCGATCACCGTCATGACGGTAAGAGCGTATGCTTGGTTAGCCCAATCAAAAAAGTACCAACTTTTCAAGGACTTTTTATCGGTATCAGTCATATTCTCCATTGCTTCTCGGACAGAAAACGTATCGGTCTCGGATGCATTCGACACTTCGGACATAAACACTGATGGAGTCGTTCGGCTTATGAATACAATACCGGTCAAACAGTGAAATCAGTGATTTCACGATGTTGAAAATTAAATGGAAATCAACGTTCGATTTTGTATCGCCCAAGGGCTTCCATCCAAAGGATTTCTTGACCAGATGAGACCTCAATGTCAGGGTCGACAGGGAGAATCATCATGCTGTGGTCCTTCATGTTCATTGCGTGGACTTCTTCGCCATCAATGTGGGTGACCATCGCTTTACCTTTCTCAATCATTGGGACATTGATGCTGTCTGTAACAGTACCGACGTGGGAGATTTTCTTTGAAGAAAACAGTGAGATGAGTTCCAGTCTTGCCTTAGCCGAGCCGTGCTTGCCGGGTTTTGATTTTGAGATGCTCAAAATCTTGTAAGCTTCGTCATCGACAACGCAAAAGCGTCCGACTTTCAATGTCCGAATTTCAACACGGTCTGTACCTGGCATGTAATCCCTCTAAGAGGCCGTTATGGTGCTGGCTTATCACCCTTCGCTACCATTCTCCTAAAATTTAGAGTTCCCGTACATCAAATCTCTGTCCTGACTGTGCCATTGAGTGTTCCGTGATGAGTGGGAGAAGTTGTTGAGCAACATCTTCACTATGAGATAACTTCTGTTCCGTATACAGAGACACAAACTTTGCGTGGTCAGGGAAAAGTGATGGCTCGACAGCACGGATTTCAGACTGCATCTGGGTATTGACAACACCCGGAGCCACAGATATCGCACTAATATTGTTGCTTCTTTGTTCAAGAGCGACACATCGTACCCACATGTCAAGTCCGGCTTTCGATACACAATAGGCGGACCATGATTCCACAGGCCTTAGTGATGCCCCGCTCGAAATAGTTGTGATTCTCGAACGATGTCCACCCCCCATGTTCTTTAATAATCTCTGCGTTAAATCTTGTACACCAATTAAATTCACTTCCAAACAACGTGACCAATTTTCTCGCGAAGCGATGTTAATGGGAAGTACAGGATGAATAGTTCCCGCGTTATGGACAATGCCTGCTATACTTGGGTAGTCATGCAAGATTTTTTCAGATGCTTCCTTGACATCTAATTCATTGGACAAATCGCATGGAACGGCTGTTGATCGTTTCTGAATTAGACTCAGAATTTCTCTAATTTCATTTAATTCACTCGAATTTCTAGCCAGTGCCACCACAGGGAAACCGATCTTGGCAATTTCAATAGCAATCGCCTTTCCAATACCCTTTGATGCACCGGTGACAATGTATACTCCTTCATCCATGATACAATTCATAGCCGACGGCTTTTCATTTTGTCTTAACGTTCACATCCTACTCCAAAACTCAAAACGGTTAAGGGTTAGGGGCTCCAGCGAGTGATATGGATGCAAACGAATGTTACATTGCGAATGTTGGTAAAGATTGGCATAAAATTTCAAACTGTAATGTACACATGAGCGTTAAACGCCGATTACAACGAACGGTCGTTCGTGGTGCTGAAGGCGATGACTTGTTCGACGAGGGTGCTGAGTCAGCAGTCTATACAATTACGGGAAATATGTCAATGGAGGAGTATAAACTGATGTTAGATATTTTTCGTGGTGGTCAGCCATGGTTCCACGATCCGTTTGAGGACAAACAGATGAAGGTGTTGTTTTCAAGCATCGATTACATAAGCGCAACCGGGGCGTATGAATTCATACTGGTTGAAGATGCTGAACAACACGAAATTAAGTCGTGAGTTTTACTTTCCGCAACCGCAGCCTTGTGTTTGGCAGGAAGCGTCAGCAGGTTCTTCGACAACCTTCTCTTGCTTTGCCTTAACCGGCTTTCGTCGGATAAGATTAGGAAAACGTACTTTGCGCTGACTCTTGTTTGTGCGTGGGTTCATGATTCTTGCAAGACTCCCACTCATAATAAGTTTACTTTACTTGAATACCCACAAAGTGGATAAATAGAAACGACACTCAGTCCTCAAACCATGAGAGGTACCAAATTGTAGGCAATGAAGAGTACAAGCTCCTCCATTTAATCATAAAAATTCGGATTCATTTACAAGCTCAGATGCGATTGAAACTACCATCACCCATCATTTGCCAACGCACACCGTTGGGCTGGACATAGATTGTTTGGCCTGTGGATTGATCGTATGAACCACCCGGTGGCAATCCAGTGTAATCAGCGACTGTGGAAGGCTGTGCAGGCGGCGGTGGTGCACTAGCCACTGGTGCCGGAGCAGGAACCGTTGTAGTCTGGACTGGTTGAACTTGTTGAACAGGTTGTGCAGATTGAACCGTTTGTGCTGGATGAATTGGTTGGATGCTTTGGACAGGTTGTTGCGTAGCATAGTCGGGCATGGGACTCATGCCTGTTTGTGCAGGCATTGGCTGTGCAGGTGCTTGATTCCAATGTGGTTGTGTGAACTCTTTGCCTGTCTCATCACGCCGGCGTAGAAGGACAACTGCTACACCACCAATGATGCCAAGGATTACGACGGTCGAACCTACAAGCAATACTGTATTCGAGGACTTAGAATCGCTGCTTCCACCGTCTTTAGTTTCCTCATCCTTTGTCTGACCTTCTTGTTCTACCTCTTCCCCGTTCGCTATCGCTTGAGCCGCATCTTCAGTACCGTCATGTTGACTTGTATTGCCTGTGACAACTGCTGATGCATCGGCTGCAACTGCAGTACCATCTAGTGTTGAGGATTCGGTAACAAAGGCAACTGAGGCCATATGGGTCACACCGCCATCGAGGGCGACCACGTTGAGGTTCACTGTGTACTCGTTTCGGTCTATGGAATCATTTACGGTGAAGACCACCGTGAACGGAAGATTGCCATCCGATGTCATCGCACCAAATTCGATAACTGCCGAGTCAAGTAATGCTTGGTTGTATGGTTCAATAAACACGTCAAGCGCGCCACCTAGGGCTAGGTCGAGGCCATTATGTGCATTGATGACACCGCTAATGGACATGGCGCCGTTAGTGATGAGTTGTTCACGCTCTTCGATTTCAAGAGAGAACTCGGGTAACGAAGTCAGCGTAAATGTTATTTCATCTGAATGCACATTACTTCCCGAGGATCCAGTCACGATTACGGTATAATCTCCAGCTGTAAGGTTCGACGGAATAGTTAGAGATAGAATGGACATGAACGGGGCGGAACCTCGGGCGAAGTCAAGTTGAGCCGTCACGCCATCAGGCACAGTCACACTGACACTCACATCAGCGCCAAACCCATTGACAGGTTCTATGAAAATAGGTGTAGGTACAACCCATTCTACACCTTGAGGTAACACAATCCAAGGGTCGAAACTTAGAATTTCAAAGTCAGGATCGTTGTCAACAGTGAATGGAATAGTAATTGAACGCTCTGTTCCTCCGTTAGAAGAACCCGTCACAGTGAGGACGTATTCCCCACTGGAGAGGTTCATCGTATCGACAACTACGGTACCAGCAGTGTCGATGGTCAACTGATATGCATCAAACATAACTGGTGCATTATCTACATTGATGCTCGCACTCATGTTAACTGTGGAATTAAATTCGTTGAAGCCCACGACATTCACCCAAGCTGCGAATGGCAACCCCATCTTGGCTACATTGTCAGGAACGCTTTGTAAGAGGGTGAAATCAGGAGTTGCCCAGTCATTGTTGCCTTCCCGTCCAGCAAACACTTGGATTCCGTTTGCAGTCACCGATTCATTACCTACAGTGAAACTCTTGGTAGACAGATGGCGGTAATTCAAGGGCACAGCGTTTGATACAGGGACATCGAATGAAAACATTTCACAACCTCCCATTTCTGATGACATTGTGATTGAACCATCGCCAACGGCAGATTCACTCCAAACGGTGCCTACCTCAATCGGGAAATGGAATGAATCCATGCCTTGAGCGTAGATGAGGTCGGAACGTATGACCGTCGTTGTGCTCATGTCGGTCATATCTGGGACGCAACCGATCCCAAGATCATTGCCGCCTGAACCGCCGTTTCCAGAGCCATCATCGCCACCGTTATTGCCACCACCATTTTGAGCGTCGGAACATCCCATCATGTCGACGGTTGCTCCAGCCAGGGTGTCTGGGCACATGTCGTCATCATCACTGACGCCATCGCCATCAGTATCGGTTGGATTCGTACCACCAGCCCCATTACCGCCACCGCTGTTGGCTTGGTTTTGAGCGTCAGAACAACCGTTAAAGTCCACTTCGTCACCTTGCGCTGTTTCTGGACAATCGTCGAAGAAGTCCTCAACATCGTCGCAATCCTCATCCGCTTCGCCGTCGGATGTCGTGCAACTCCGTCCTGAGGTTTCATCGCTGCTCATAGCACCAAAGCCACCCGAAGTCTCGAGTTTTGAGGTGAACGTGATGTTTTCATGAACAAGCGATAAATCCGATTTAGCGTAACATGCAACCCCAGTTTCTTCGTCTGTAGTTGTCGTAGACATGCCAAGGAGATTCATGGTCAAAGTCATTTTTCCATCAAGAGTGACCCTGTAGCATTCGCTTCCGGAAACTGTTTCAGTTCCGGTCACAGTCATTTGATAGTATTCGTTGTAATCAATACCCGTCATGCTCGGCATGGTTACAGTGTAATTCCAGAAATCACCAGTGGTCCATGTAGGTGCAGTTGATGCCGTAGACGATGCCGCTTCTACGAATTGGTAAGATGAGAGCGATTCGGTGTATAGAAGATTGCCTTTTGCATCAAACATTTCTGTTGCAGCGTTCCAGCCAATTTGCGGAGCGTACCAGTTGACGACGTAGCCAGCATCAATCTCAAGAACGTAGGCACCACCACCAGCCTCGGTCATTGTAGCGTTGACCGAGACGATGTATTGTCCACCGTAGTCGGTTTTATCTTCTCCGAAGAACAGTGTGTCTCTCGTTTTTCCAGGATTGCTTGCTCCAAGGTGAGTACCTTCTTCGTCCCATACGGACATGGACACGCCATCACCAGCGGCGTGTGAAAGAGTCAAAAGAAGTGTTTGGCCAGGTTCAAGCCACACTCCATAGTAATCCAACTCATCACTCCACATATCTACAGACCCACGTACTACGTCGCCTGGATATACTTCCTGAGCAGTGGTATTGAGATTATTTGGTTCGACTTCTTGAATAATATCAACATTGCCAGCATCGGTGTGCAGTAATGATTCTACACCGTTGTCCAGTGTAGAATGAATCAACAAGGGGTGCATAGCGGCAACGATGAGGATTAAGACGACGGTGAATCTCATATGTTTTTTCAACATGTGACACAGTATAATCATATTGTACCATTCTTGTCACATGAACATTGACAAATAACACGAGGAATCAAAGCAATAATAACATGTGTTCTACAGGAGATTTTGGGTAACGATATGGGAAATCAATGCGATCCGGTATTTTCAAGAGTTGACGGACTTATTTCTTTGTTAAATAAGTCTAAATTTCTGCATATTTTGTACATTCTCAACGAAGAAAGTAGAGTATTACGATTTTCGGAAATCAAGGCACTCGTGCACTCTTCCTCAACTACCGTCTCTCGAAGGTTGAACGAACTTGAAAGAAACGGACTTGTAGAAAAGTCAACAATGTCGAACAACACTTCGTCTTTCGCATATTGCCTCACTCCAGAAGCACAACAACTTGCGCCAACCATTCAATCGATGTACAACTGGGTTGAACAGACCAAATTTGGCATAGGATTCTAAGTTCTTGTTAGTGGATTTGGTAGAACAATGGCTCCTTTTGGCTTTGATTATCGTGGTCTTGATTTACTTTATATTTAGTTGAAATGTATATCGTTATGGAAATTAATGATGAATTAGAATCTAGTTTGGCCCCGGTGAGAGAGCGATTAGAAAAGCATATTCTGACAACTTTTCATCAAAAGGAGATGTGGTTCCAACAACGTCGCATACAACAGAGTGTAAAAGTGTCAGTAATTACCGATTCTTGGGGAGTTTGGGTCACTATTTCACCTGTTGATGGAGAATCATTCCTCGTATCCGGACGATGGGACTTTCTTGTCGTGTATACCAATAGACTTGGGGCTCTTTATTCAGGTTGGAGTCTCACATTTGAAGAGGTACCAGAATACAAGATTTCATGAGAGGTGAACATGAGCGTATTCTATGTCCTCTCTTGCAGAATCGAAGTGGCTCACACGATTTCTTGATGAAACACCAGGTGATACCGAGGTTGGTGGGAAATCACGCCAAGTCCCAAATGCGTGTTGGTCAAGAGTTGAGCCATTTAATCCTCCAAATCCAAAGCTTGAATTGTGGTCGGATAATCTAGGAGATATTTTGAATCTCACACGAGGTGACGGTAATATTCTTGGCGGTGGAAAAACCACCGATGGCATGGACCCGTATGCGCAAAGGTATGGAGGTCACCAATTCGGTAACTGGGCTGGTCAATTAGGGGATGGTCGTGCGATAACATTGGGTGAACTAGCACTCAATGAAATGATTCACGAATTGCAACTCAAAGGTTCAGGAAGAACACCATATTCACGTTTTGCTGATGGAAAGGCGGTACTACGATCATCCATCCGAGAATTTCTCTGCAGCGAAGCTATGCACTCTCTCGGAGTTCCAACAACTCGTGCTCTTTCGCTTGTCACTACTGGAGAGGAGGTACTTCGTGATATGATGTACAACGGAAATCCTGAACTTGAAAGGGGCGCCGTAGTGTGCCGTGTATCACCGAGTTTTATCCGCTTTGGGAGTTTTCAAATTCATTCTGCAACCGGTGACGTCTCGACGTTGAAGAAATTAGTGGAACACACAGTCCGCCACCACTATCCTGGTCACTCGACAGAAGATGACAAAGGCCTCACTGATTGGCTTAGCGAGGTGGCGAAACATACTGCCCTAATGATCTCACATTGGATGAGAGTAGGCTTTGTCCATGGTGTGATGAATACTGACAACATGTCCATTCATGGTCTAACAATCGATTATGGACCATACGGTTGGCTTGAGGACTACAACCCGAACTGGACGCCGAATACTACGGACGCATCGACACGACGTTATCGCTTTGCTCAACAACCGAAAATTGGTGCGTGGAATTTAGCAAGACTGTTAGAATCAATGGTCCCGTTAATGGATGAACCTGAAATGTTGTATGAGGTCCTCGATACATACACAAAGGCTTTTGATCAACATCACAACACTATGTGGGCAAACAAACTGGGATTTGATTCCTTTGAAGAAGGTGATGAAGAACTGGTCACGGAACTCAATCGACTCTTGCAGCTATGTGAATGCGACATGACAATTTTTTTCCGACTGCTTTGTGCAATAAAAAAACCAACTATAGAGGAGTTAGACTACGCATTTTACAATACAGAATCTATTGCAATCAGCGAATGGAATGCATGGCTTGAGAAATGGTGGACCAGAGTTAACGGACAACCGAATCGTTCACTGATGCTGAAGACGAATCCCAAATACGTATTACGAAATTGGATGGCACAATTGGCTATCGATGCTGCAGAAAATGAGGATTTTTCAATTTGTGAAGAGTTACAGGAACTTTTGATGAAGCCATACGATGAGCAACACCACTTTGAGTCAAAGTGGTTTCAAAAAAGGCCTGAGTGGGCTCGGACAAAAGTAGGGTGTTCGATGCTCTCCTGTTCAAGTTAATCGAAATGTAGTGGCACCTAGTATGTCTTTGCCAATAT
>DAIUCF010000031.1:0-19182 GCA_036846305.1 Candidatus Poseidoniaceae archaeon
TGGGCAGTTTCAGAAGAAATCCGCTGGGGGGGGTTCAAATCCCTCTGCTCCCACTCATGTTTGGTATCACGACAGTTTACGACTTCTCACCAAAGGCATATGTTCTTGAATTATGCCTTAGACGAAGGTACGGGATGTCCATGCGCCGACCACTTGCTTTGCTTCTTTTTGCGATCCTAATGGGTCCTGTAACCGGCTCTTTGACCGTTTCAGATTTCGATGGCCGTACCGCATGGTCGAGTATTGATTCGAACGGCGTTCAATGGATTCATTCAGGCCAAACTTTTGACGTTCCGATTCAAACAATCCCTGAATGGGTCGGTGAGGAAACCCCGTGGTGGGAACGCACCGCACTCGACCTTGACCGCAACGAAATACATGACTCTATAGAATCCCGAGTCGGATTTACTGGAATTGGTCTGGTCTATCAAACCAATGTAAATGACGCTCATCTCGATGCTTTGGAACTCCTCGGCCTCGACGTGGTTGATGTGATTGAATCGGTCAACGGTGTCCTGCTTGGTCAGATTAACACGAGTCTGGCACCAACTCTGGCCGCTCTTGAAGACGTGGTTATGGTTGAAGAATACGGGCGTGTTGTCTTCTACGGCGATGTGCAAACACCTGCAGTGAAAGCCAGTAACTCCAGTTTCTATCCAATGGGGGCTTGGGATCTCGGTGTTTCGGGAGCAGGCGTGAACATTGCCATGGTCGATACTGGAGTCGATAATGAACATCCGGGACTCAGTGAAAAATTTGTTGCTGGCTACGACGCAGTTTGTTATACTCCATCTGACCCAATTTGCATTGCTGCAGGCGGAGGTCTCCGGGAAACTGACGGCACATTTGACCCAGATGATGGTAACCAACACGGAACTGCATGCATGGGTATGGCAGCTGCAACTGGTATTGATGCAAGTGGAGAGCAAACCGAATTTTATGGTTCAGCTCCCGATGCAGCACTCGTCGATGTGCGAATCGGAACCGATGCGGGAGCAGGTCCGTTTGAAAATTATGTTCTTGAACAGGAGTTCTATGAGTCTGCCATGAATGGCATCCAATGGATTATTGACAACAAGGATACCGCTTGGCAAGATGCTGAGGGCACAAACTATGGTATCGATATCATCTCTCTATCATGGGGAATCACGTCTCACGAAGGTGGTGGTTCTGATGGAAACGACATGCACAGTCAAATTCTCAATGTTGCTATGGAGGAGGGAATTGTTGTCAGCGTTGCAGCAGGAAACGATGGTCCATCGAACGATGGTTTGTCGGGGATGGGTTCTTCTGACCTTTCATTGACTGTTGGTGCTACAGATGATAAGAACACTGTTGACCGGCGAGATGACACCGTTGCAGATTACTCTTCTCGAGGCCCTCGCAGGGATAACGGAGACGGAAACCCTCTCAACGAACTCAAGCCTGAAATTTCTGCCCCCGGTACAAACATTGTTCAGGCTGAAGGTTGCGTCACTAGTGGCTTGTGTAACAATTTCCTTGGAGGCGATGCATCTGAAAACGGCTACACCGGACGAGGCTCAGGGACCTCATATGCAACACCAGCAGTTTCTGGAATACTTGCTTTGATGATTGAAGCGAATCCGGAACTCTCGACCGCTGAGATGAAAGAAATCATCAAACTCACTGCAGAACGCCGCGGCGAGCCATCACAACCTGACGTGGATCCGTTTTGGAACCGTGATTTCGGCTGGGGAATGGCTGATGCCTATGAAGCAACGAAATTGGCGATGCATCTCAAAGAACAGAACCTCACTGGATCAGTCGATGTCTCTACCCAAGTTCACATTGTAAATGCCTCTCTTAACCAGAGCAGTGATTTATTTGTGATTGAAGGTATCGCTTGGAGCCAGGCAGATGTTGTTGATTCTGTGCAGTACCGAATCGGAGACGGGGAGTGGATGAGTGCCACCTTTGATGAGGTTGAAGGAGAACTTGCCGTATTGCAAAGTTTCGACTGGACTATTGCCCTAGACCCTGCAGTTCTTGCATACGGAAATCAAACCGTTGAAGTTCGAGGTCTCAATTCACAAGGCGTTCAATCATTACCGGTTTCCGTTGTCGTGATGGGGACAGGTGAAGGGACATCTTCACAAACATCGGGATTATTCTCCAACATTCCTACCTCAGGATACTTCATCATTCTGTGCGTCCTTGTTCTTGGTGCTCTGTGGAATTCTCGAGTAGACCCTCCCTTGGGAGTATGGCCAAACGATGCAGTCGCATCAGTTGAAGCAGTTATTGCTGGTGATACAGAGATGGCTGAAGCCATAGATGGCGTATTGGTTGCAGAATATGGCGATGATAAATGACATGTTCTGCTCGGTTTCGACCTTGAATTGAAAAAGACCTCTTGACTCGGTGATTGTATGCGAACATTCAGTGACAGAGCCTTGGCCATTCAACCTACTGGTGTTCGGAAAATGTTCGACCTTGCTGGTGATGATGTCATTTCCTTTGGCTTGGGTGAGCCTGACTTCCAACCCCCTCCGGTCGCAATCGAAGCCTTTCATCAAGCCATGTTGGATGGTCGAAATAAATACACGACAACTGCAGGCCTTCCTGAGTTGAGACGTAAGATTGCCGAATCTTGGAATTCGTATCAAGACGACATGGATGAGAGGAATGTTTGCATCACCATGTCGGGCACGAATGCGTTACTCAATCTGTTCTTGACACTGGTAAATCCCGGTGACAATGTTTTGTTACCTGAACCGTATTTCCCACTGTACGGGCCAGATGTATCTATTGCAGGTGGTGAAGCGCGATATTATTCCTGTTTATTTGAAAACGAATTTATCCCAAGTGTAGAAGATTTGGAATCTTTGGTCGACGAGCATACTGTAGCCATTCTGTACAACTTCCCGAGTAATCCAACTGGAGGCACTCTAGACGAAGGTCAACGAGACGAATTACTCAACTTTGCTCAGCGTCACAATTTGTGGCTTATTTCAGACGAAGTGTATGACCGAATCGTGTTTGATGGCCCTCATGTCTCTTTTATGGGCACAGAATATGAGCGTGTTCTGCTGGTTAATTCTTTCTCCAAAACGTTCGCAATGACCGGTTGGCGTATGGGTTACATCATTTCTACTAACCTCGAGGCCATGCAACAGGTTATCAAAATGCAATACTACATCACTGCGTGTTCGAACGATGCAATGCAGCATGCAATTTTAGCCGCAATGAATCATGCAAGCGAATATCCAGATCTCTTGGCAAATGAGTTCAAACAACGATGCGATTTAATTGTTGAGCGACTTAATGCGATGCCTGGAGTCGAATGCCACAAGCCAAAGGGAGCAATCTACGTGTTCCCGAGAGTACACGTGCCAAACATGAGTTCGGAAGAAATTGCAATGGAGTTGTTGAAAGACGGAGTTCTCTGTTCGCCTGGAACTGCATTTGGTCCTTCGGGAGAGGGGCATCTTCGTTTTGCGTACACGATTAGCCAACAAGACATCATACGCGGTATGGACAAGGTCGAGAAGACATTGTATCGCCTTCAGTCACAGCAGTGAGGTGTTCAAATGAGCTTCACTGAATCGATTGGCTACTTTACCTTAGGAATCATAATTGCGATTGTTCTGCCGAGATTCCCCGTCTTATTGATGTCTAGAACCAAAGGCTTCAACACCAAATTTCCTCCTCACCCTGAGGCAATACCGTTGTCTCCATATCTTACGCAACGCGTACTGCACATGCGGATGTTTTACTGGATGAGCCTTGTTGTAGTCATTCTTCCATTGGGATTGGGTATCGCATCCATTCGTTGGGGTAACGCTGCATTTGGCTATGGTTTGTGGGTTTCAAGCGGATGGTTTGTGTTGAACAGGTTACAGTATTTTGTCGGTGGTCAGCCCCCACCTTGGACCAATGAAATGGCCGTGAAATTGCAAATCCTGTCCGATGACGCAGAAAAATCCAATCTTTGCTGTAACTGGACTTCTCCATATTGGGGAATAACCGGGGTTTATTGTGCGAATTGCAACAAGGTTCTCTCCAATATGCCTCGCCCCGATTTGGGGCGGAAACGAAGCGATAGGTGGCCATTGGGATTTTTCAGATTACTGTTGAGCGACGGATATCCAATCATGAGTTTTACCGACCAGCTAGACCTTCGTGAAGAGGAGTAGCCGAATCTGTAATTTCGCATTGAAATCGTGACTTTCCCCCACGGTGTAAGGGCAATCTTTGAGATGGTAATGAGTCAGCGATGACTATGGGGAGGTATTCGAGACGAAAGACGCTCATTCCCCGAATATGGTTGACTGTAGTTGCATTTTGTCAAGTCTTTTTAACTCCGCTTGCCGCATTTTCAATCACGTACTTCTTTCAATTTTCAATCGGTGAGTCAGGCGCATCTATTTCTTTCGACAAAGCGATGATGCCATGGATTTTAGCTGCATCCTTGATGTACGGGATGATTGCTCTTCTGTTGGCATTGGTTTTGGGTGGTTTCACGCCGATTCGTGTTGTGGAAAAGGGTGGCTGGCTGAGTTTTCTCGGTTTGAGCAGAGGAGCATTTGATGCGAATTCCCGACGGCATATTCGAAAAAAATATGCTCAGTCTCCACACGGGAAGTTAACCGTTCTTGCTCACGAGAGATGGTTGGACGGTCACTCTATTCTTTCGACACATGGAGGATTAATTCTTCTTGCAGTTCCGTTTCAAGTCATGCTTGCCACGATTCCATTGATGCTGGTGCTTCTTATTCCAGAGGACATCATGCATACGGATCGGCGTTTGGAAATGGCACTGATTGTATACTTGTTTGGACTCATGTCCGTGATGAAATTTTTCCCAAAAATTGCTGAAAAGTATATCGGTATTGCTTCATTCACTCGCAAATGGTTAATCTCTATGACAAAGTTATCATGGCTTGCTCCGGTTCTTGTTCTATGGTTGCTGGGTAGAGTGGCAAGCGTGGCGGTTATTGGATGGATGGGCCCTGATCTCAACTTGAGCATAAATCTCGAGAAAGAACTGTTTGAATCATCACTTTCGATTGGAGCAATACCTGAAACCTCATTCCTTGATTTGCTTACTGCTTTAGCAGTTATGCCACTTGCAGCATTTACTACGATGGCAGTATTGGGTGCAGGCTCTTCGGACCCGCCAGAGTGGATGTATGACTTCCAAAAGCCAGTACAAGTTGCTCAACAGGAATTGAGTGAGCCCGGACTTGTTCGAAAAGGCGCAGGTATGGCTGTTTCCGTCGCAGCATCTGCTGCAATTGGCGCTGGAACGGTTCTGGCAAGTAAGACCACATCAGTGGTGCAAGGTGCAGGTGCGATGGTGTCGGGTGCTCCTGTTGCTGGGCAGGCTCCGGCAATTGCAGATTCGGTATCGGATCGTTTGTCTACACTTGACAAAGTAACCCCCGTTGATGATTTCCCTTCGCTTGAATCTCAAAACATGGATTTTCAGGGAATTAGTGATTTGTTTGACCAAGAAGAAGTCGCTGAACGTCTTCTTGAATCAAAGGAATCGTCAGGTACGCCACCTGCATTCAATGAGCCAGTAATCTCAGGACTTCGCAAATCAAAGTAGAATTTTCCACCATTCGTGGTGACCCCTACGGGGTCATAAGAAGGCCATCTCTATATGCCGCGTGAATCTCGGGGGGAGTGTTGGTCTTATGCGTCGTACAATCCCGTTGACCCTAGTCGCCCTAATGTTGCTTCAAACCCTTGCCTTGGGAATGTCTGCTCCTGCCAGTGCAGTGGATGCTCGCGGTGGTTTGAAAGACGATTACTATATTACTCAAATAACGATTGGTAATTCGACTGATCCAGCATCTGTTTGGACCCAATCCAACGGTACGACGGTCGACTATTTGTTCGAGGGGGACTCCGTTGAGTTGAAGATGGAAATTCAGCGAGATGGAAATGATTTCAATACTAAATCTGCTGACGCCATGATACAGATTATACACCCTATCGGATATGTTATGGAAACATTCTCTTGGACTTCAAAAGGTATGGTTGGCGGTGAAAAAGACTCCAAAACATTCGTCTGGACCGCAGATACTGCACACTCGATTCTCAATACCACTACGAATGATTTATCGGGAGGAATTATCGTGAGAGCTTCTCTAGACAAAGACTCCACAGGAGACGATAGAAACGATAACGACGTCATGGAAGAGACAGTTCCTGTAGCCATTATGAAGGATGTTTTTGATGGCACAAAATATTCTCAATCTTCGACCTTTTTCCCTGCACGCTATCCGATTGACGGTGGAGATGCAGAAGGTGTGGGTTCTTGGACTGACCTTTCTGGCGGGGCAGTTGGTTCAAAACACTGGGGTAATGCAGATGGTGGAAATTACCCTTCAAATGCCCATGACCGTTTAGTTCATGCATTTGTTTCTACTGACCCCAACGGTGGCTGTGGTTCGAATGCTCAACGTGATGCAGGAATGTCATTTGCCTATCAGACAGTGATTTGCAGAAATATATTCTACGCTTCAAACTACATTTCTTCACAAATTCATATTCAAGCATGGGGTAGTGTTTCAACCGGCGACAGCGTATCGATTGAAATGTGGCGTGGTTCCGGAGGCCAAAGTGTCACGGAATCCATTGTTTACGACATCACCAATTCCAACCCGAGCCAAGCACCAGACCAATGGACTCGGCTGAGTTGGGACCCACAAGTGACCTATTTGGCCACTCAAAACGTCACCAATCAGGACATTTTCCTTGGCGGAAATGCGTATACCATGGGTATGGTTCTGCGAAGTGACAGTAGCGGTGCTACCCAAGGATTCCACGTCGATGATTGGATCCAATTTGGTGTTCGAAAGGTGCAAGAATATACTTTGGATGTTGACTGTAATGCTCCTGAAACTGGTTATTCTGCTCCTCCAAGCGCAATTCTGTCGCTGTATTGTGTTGTCACCAACAACGGATACTCACCTGCCACTATTCGCTCCGACTCCAACATCTCGAACCTCACTTGGATGGACCCAGCCAACCCTATGATTCGTCAAGATGCAATCTATGTTGATGGGGCAGGGAATTCGATTACAGTCCCCGACCACGACACCAGTATCCTCATTCCACCAATTGCAGGTGGTGCATCGATCGAGCTCTGGGTGAATCTTTCTATTCCTGCTGGTGCTGATGTTCAACAACTCAATTGGGAGTTGTGGTTTTCTGACGCTTCGGGACAAAATTCTGGTGAGAAAGCTCGAATCCAGGCTCCCGTGGGAGTTACCGAACAGTACGGCGTTTCACTCACTTCAACCACGAGTATTCAAGCCGATTCATTTGGGCCAGGTGAGTTTGGATTGATACCATTCCGTCTTCAAAACTCTGGCAACAGAGATGCTTCATTCAACCTTGCTGCGACGTTTTCTGAAGACGATTGGAGTGCTTTGGTTGTTGATGAAAACGGCGTAACAGTCCCCAGCCCGGTATATGTGCCCCGTGGCCAAAGTATCAACCTACACCTCAATGTGACCGCAGCAACTCAGGCAAACCCCGGTACGGTTTCATTCAACCTAAGGGCGACCTGTCCGTCATGTGGTGCTTTGTTCGGAAACGATGTACTGGTGCGAAATATTGAGGTTCCGATTTTCCGCCAAGTGACTCTCGAGACAGATAATACCGATATTACGGGACCTGCCAACGGTGTTGAGAAGAAAATCTACATCAGCATCTACAATACTGGGAACGATGAAGAGCAATATGATTTGTCTCTCACCCAGACGATGTGGCAATTGGGAGCCAACCTTGCTGCAAGTCAGACGGCTGTATTGGAAGCTTGGGACGGTTCTTCAATCATTCAACTCAACCTACCTATGCCGCTTGGGCTTGCTTCTCAATTGTACTCCGTTACCGTGACTGCAACAAGTATCGACGACCCTAGTGTAAGCCAATCTCTCACGCTTACTGTCGACATTATCGATACTGCTGCGGTCCGAGTATCCGATGAGGATGCTGACCAGTCTTACATCCCAGGCGACCCTGCACAAACGATGGCTTTCGAGGTGTTCAATGATGGAAACAGCGTTGATCGCTTCACGATGTCGTTTGACCTTGTACCCGGTATGAACGCCGAATACACGAATCTCTTTGACGGTAAAACAATCGAGATTCTTCCTGGGCAAAGTTACAATGTTTCAGTTCGGTTCTCGTTCGATGCCGACGCCCAAGGACAACTTCCCTTAGGAGTGATTGCAACGAGTGTAAACGACCCGAACATAAGCGCAACAGGTTCGGCGATCTATTTGGTCGGTTCTCAAAACTGGCTCAAAATTATTCCAACTGGCCAACTAGTCATCAACGATGCTGAACCAGCAGAGCAGTGGAGTATGACCGTTACCGTTCGAAATCAGTACACTACTGCCCAATCTGTCTCAATGAATCTGGTTGCTGGTGAATCCTCGAATTGGATTCAATCAAAGATTTCGAATGGGGACCGTACTTTCTCCCTCGAAGTTGAAGAAGAGCGAGAGGTCACCGTACTTTTCACAGTCTCAAAAACCACACTCGACAATCTCGCCGAAGACACCCTCTTGACTAACCTCACTCTATGGGCTGAATCCCAAACAGTGAGCGATGCAGCCAGTACTACGCTCCAACTGCAACTCATCAAGACTGGTGCACAAGCTGACGGCGACGGTGCTGGTTCAGATTCTGACAGTATTGATATCGGATCGATTTTAACATGGATTGGATTTATTGCCGTTTTTGTTGCTGGTATCGTAATCATTTTCCGAATTCTTACGGAAGAGGTCGAGGAAGATGAATATGGTGGATGGGGCTCAGAAGGTTACGAAGGTAGCGTTGAAGCGACATACAATTCTGTGGCTGCTGCTCCAACTGTTCCAGTTGCAGGTGCAGCATATGCACCTCCAAAAGCCGTCCCCGAACTTTCTAATGTGCCGGTGGCTATGCCGCCAATTGCTCCAGTTCCCGCTGCCCCATCTCCTGATTTGGGGACTGCAGAAACTGCCCCACCTGTCCCTGCTGCAGGCCTACCTGACGGCTGGACCATGGAGCAATGGAATGTCTACGGGCAGATGTGGCTGGAACAAAATGGCCAGGCATAATCCGATTTAATTCAATGCGTAGGGTTCAAGGCTTACTTGCGCTCGGCAAAGATGTAACGGGGACTCTCATATGTATGGAAACGGACAAGCACCTATCTTCATTTTGAAAGACGGAACGCAGCGCACTCGCGGTCGAACCGCTCAATCAAACAATATTGCCGCTGCAAAGGCAGTCGCTGATGCAGTTCGTTCTACACTCGGTCCCAAAGGTATGGACAAGATGTTGGTTGATTCGATGGGTGATGTAGTAATCACTAACGATGGAGCAACAATTCTCAAAGAAATGGATATTGACCATCCGGCTGCAAAGATGATTATTGAAGTCGCTAAGACTCAAGAACAGCATTGCTATGACGGAACCACCTCTGCAGTCGTTCTTTCTGGTGAACTGCTCAAACGTAGCGAAGACCTCATTGAACAAAACGTCCATCCGACCGTGATTTGTGAAGGTTTCCGACTTGCTGCTGAAAAAGCAGTTGAACTACTCGATGCACACGGTATTTCAACCGAAAATCAAGACTCTGTTTTGATGGAAGTTGCCAAAACTGCATTGACCGGGAAATCTGCTGGTGCAGTCAAGAGTTTCATGGCAGATATTTGCGTTCGGGCTGTAAATTCAGTCGGCATTATCGAATCAGACGAGCGTATTGTTGACCTTTCAGATATTAAAGTCGAAAAGCGGCAAGGCGGCTCCATCAAAGATTCAACTCTTATCGATGGAATCCTGCTGGATAAGGAGCGAGTCCATGCCGGAATGCCCCGTTCAATTTCAGATGCTAAGATTGCGCTCATTAACTCCGCAGTAGAGGTTAAGAAGACCGAAGTTGACGCTAAGATTCAGATTACTGACCCAAACCAACTGGCCCTTTTCCTTGAAGAAGAAGAAAATTATGTTCGAGGCCTTGTAGAAAAGATCCAAGCCTCCGGTGCCACGGTCCTTATCTGTCAGAAAGGAATCGATGAACTTGCACAGCATTACATGTCAAAAGCTGGAATATTTGCAATCCGTAGAGCCAAGAAATCGGACATGGAGGCACTTTCCAAAGCGACAAACGGAAACATAGTCACCAATATTGACGACCTTTCTTCTGATGATCTTGGTCATGCAGCCAAAGTTGAGGAACGTAAGATTGGTGAATCTGATATGACCTTTATCACTGGATGCCCCGAAGCAAAGTCAGTCTCAGTCCTTCTTCGAGGTGGGACAGAGCACGTTGTCGATGAGATCCGTCGAGCGTTTGACGATGCCGTGGGCGTCGTGTCTGTCGCTTGGGAAGATGGTGCAGTACTTACGGGTGGGGGAAGCGTCCTTGCTGCCTTATCGCGTGACTTGCGAACTTTTGCAGAAACTGTAGGCGGACGCGAACAAATGGCCATTGAAGCATTCGCTTCAGCCCTAGAGATTATCCCTCGAACACTTGCAGAGAATGCAGGGCTAGATCCCGTTACCACGCTCATCGAGCTGCGAAAAGCCCATGCTGATGGACAATCGCACTCGGGAATAAATGTCTATGAAGGCGGAGTCGTCGATATGAAAGAGGCGAATGTGGTCGAGCCAATGCGAGTTGTCGAGCAAGCGATTCAGTCTGCAACAGAAACTGCAATTATGATTCTGCGAATTGATGATGTCATATCCTCAAAAGGCGTTCCGATGGACGGCGGCATGGGCGATATGGGCGGCATGGGCGATTTCCAAATGTGATTTGGACCATAATTCTCATCCCATACAACATCTTCTCTCTCTAGGAGAGCAAGCAACCTTCAAAGACCATGGCGTTTTCGTTAGATTGGGTGAGGACATGCCTGAAGTCCCAGACAGGAATTTGACAATTTATTTTGGCTCACAAACAGGTAACGCTGAAGAACTTGCAGGTAAGACTGCTAAGCTCGCTAAAAACTTCAATCTGAATGCGAAGGTCGTTGATCTTGGTGATACAAAACCCGAAGATTTTGGCACCTCGAAAAGAGTCTTCATCATAACCTCGACTTGGGGCGAAGGGGAAATGCCAGACAATTCTGATTCTATTTGGGCAGCAACATGTGAATCCAATCCAAACCTAGCCTCAGTTAATTTCAGTATTTGTGCTATCGGCGATACATCGTACGACGAATTTTGCAAAGCCGGATTAGACTGGGATGAAAAATTCAAGCAGTTAGGAGCAACCCGAGTTCATGACATACAACTCTGCGATGTTGATTACGAGCCTGAGTGGAAAAAATGGGCAGACACAGCTCTTGAGGCTATGTCTGGACTTGATACCGGCACAATCATGGTCGATGCATCCGAAGTTGCTTCATCAAGCGCAGCTCAAGACACGTCAAGTGCACCAGCAATTTCTGGTGCAGCCTCAGAAGAACTCACTGCGCTATTGAGTGGTGAACGTTCACTTGCTATTCTGTTTGGTTCCCAAACCGGAAACGCTGCTGGTTTAGCCGAAAAGACTGCAAAAATGGCAGCCAATTATGGCTTGGTACCTACTGTTTATGACATGGACGGCTTTGATACTGCCACATTACCGAACCACAAGCGAACACTCATCATCACCTCCACCTGGGGCGAGGGTGAGATGCCAGATAATGCAGAATCGCTGTGGCAATCGGTAAATTCTCAGTCGCCATCACTTTCCGGGGTATCGTTCAGCGTTTGTGCAATTGGAGATACCGCATATGATGAATTCTGCAAAGCAGGAACAGATTGGGACGAGAAGTATGAGGCCCTCGGAGGCAGTAGAGTGCATGCAATTCAACTCTGTGACGTTGACTTTGATCTCCCTTGGACCCAATGGGTTGAAGAAGCACTCCCAATGATTGCCTGCGTTGATGAATCCGGTACGCTTCAAGAAGTCCTTCTTGATGAGATGAAACAATACGGTTCCGGCTCTGGCGAAGAGGTTGTATCTGGAGACTATTCGCCAGGTGCAGTAATCCAAGAAGAACTTTCTATCACTCTTTCATTGTTTAGATATTGTCCTGAAGCAGCTGATTCAGGTTGGGATACAATCGCTTGTGCGGTTCCAGGTCACGCCACTGTCGAAGACCTGCTACTTGCCATTCAGCAAGATGTAGATGGAAGTCTGGCATTCCGAAGAGGTACCGGCAACGGTTCGCCAACAAGTG
Source organism: Candidatus Poseidoniaceae archaeon (assembly GCA_036846305.1). Taxonomy (GTDB): domain Archaea; phylum Thermoplasmatota; class Poseidoniia; order Poseidoniales; family Poseidoniaceae; genus MGIIa-L1. Next base: position 12,204 of record DAIUCF010000031.1, read on the forward strand.
GTATCCGTGTTAATGGCCGGATAGTTCTGGCAGACTTGGTTCAAATTAGCGACCTTGTTCATGAAGGTGGAGTCCTAAAAATCGAACCCCTGCCAGGGTATCCAATCATTCGGGACTTGGTGGTTGACTACACCTCATTTGAAACGACTCGTAATGCTACCAAACCGTGGATGATGGCAGACCCAAGAGATGGGCACACCTTGCTCAACGGTAGTCCAATTGGTACGATGGAGGCAGCAACAGCATCGACGCTCCACGCAATGAGCGATGTTGTTTCTTACCAACTTTTACAATCGATGTCTGACACATTTGCTTATGATTCCGAATACATGGGTCCGGGTATACTCCTGCAACAATGGGCTCGAAACATCGATCCTCGAACCGGCGAGTCTCAACAATCAGAAATTATGAGTTCGATGGGAAGTGAACACGGTGTTTGGGCCGAGGCTGATTTCTCATCTATTGCCCGCTATGGCGCCGATGGCAGAACTGCTTCAAAGTCACTCAACGCTGCTCGTGGAAAACTCCTCAATGCGTCGAATTATGCAGGTCCTCACGGCCGACTTGTCAAGTGGTACGGCCGAAGTGTCAAATGGAGTGGTAATGTCAACGAGACCACTCTCTATCGCCAAGTACTCGGGCCAGTAGGCCTTCTTAGCAATATCTTTGACGGCGTTTCTGCTCGAATGTTCCTCGGATTCACCCGTACAGGAGCACCTCCTTTCCGCAGTCTCCAGGCACTTCTCGTGCCTCCTGCTGGAATCGGTAAGATTCCGAACATGATTAACGGCAAGGTTGCAAACCACCATGAAGTCGTGAGTTTGTTTAATGAAATCGACCAGAGGTTCTGAGGTGATTTAATGGCGGTCAAGATTGCGTATTATCCCGGCAATGCTGCTCGAGCAGCTTCCTCCGAAGTAGAGGATTGTATACAGCCTCTCTGCAAAACCCTCGATATAAAATTGATTGAATTGCCCCGTGCAAGCAGTGATGGTGGCAACATTATCAAACAATCATCTCCTAAACTCCAACATGCTTTGGTTGCTCGAAACCTTGCCCTTGCTGAATTAAAAGGGCTGGACATACTTACAACATGTGCCACAAGTCACGGTATAATGTGCGATACGATTGACGAATTCAAAGAGGATCGTAGTTTTGCAAACCATGTCAACAACATTGTTGCCCGAACATCCGGAATCGAATTTAATGGTGAATCCCAATCACGCCATCTCTTGCATTTCCTTGTTGAAGAAATTGGTCTTGACAAGGTTCGTGATGCTGTGGTCAATCCGCTCCGATTGAACGTTGCAGCATACTATGGTTCAACGATGCAGCGCTCCGGAGCATGTGGCGATGATGATCCCTTTTTACCTTCATACATGGAACAACTCATTACCGCCCTAGGCGGTACGCCGGTCGAATATGAACTCAAATGCCAAAGCGTGGGTGCTCCATCTCTTTTGACCATCAACAAGCCTGTCATGAAGATGACAGCTGCAGTCCTTTCTGACGCCAAATCCAGTGGTGCAGATATTCTTGTTTCTGCGTGTACTATCTCTCATTCGAATCTAGATTCATATCAATCGAAGGCCGGAAAAATCGCTCGTAAAGACACTACGATGCCAGTTCTACACCTTGCGGAGATTGTCGCCTTTGCATTTGGGTACTATCCGGACCGCTTTGCCCAACTTCGAACTCGAGCCCTTGTCATCGGTGGATAATTATCCATGAAGGATTTCAAAAATCCGAACTGCACTAGAGTTTCCTATATGTTCGCATTCAGCCAATTGCTCTATTGAGGCGGCGAAGACTCCAGATATATTTCCGAACGACTCAATCAAAGATTCAGCCTTCTTTATTCCAATACCAGAAATTGCTGATAACATATTTTTACATTCTTGCTGGTGAGATTCAATCCACCTATCGGCGAGTGGAGTGATGCTGTTCTCTTGCATTTCAATCGCTTTGATTTCGGCTAATGCGGCGGATACTGCTCGCTCAATTGCTCGTTCATCTTGATATTCTGGTGATCTAGACATTGCTAGAGATGCCATTCGCTCAATCATGTCATGCTCTCTTTTCGAGGCAGCGAGTATGAAATGAGCAGTTTCTTCCGGGTTTTTGGTCATCATGACAGGTATTCCGAGATCTAGGCTTACATGCGCTAAAGCACCATGCACCGCATTTGGATGAACAAATTGTCCGTGCCCTTCACCAATTTCAACAAGCAGCATTGGTCTGACTGCGGAGGCTACTAGCCGTCGACATTGATTCAATAGTCGACCGTTCGTTAGAGAATTAACGAGGTCCCGAGCAGTTTTTCTCTCGATGAGAATACGTTCAGAGACTCGAATATCGCCATCAGTAAGGCGCTTGAACACGACGGTGGCTCCTAGACTTTTCAGATACGGGCCTAATGTAGAGGATGCCTCGCGATGGTCTAAAACGATGATTGAATCATGGACGACACTTTCCCCCAGTTCGGTTATTGTTGCCGATGCAGCAGCAGCGGCTAAGTTCTCTTTTTGACGATGCGCTTGACCATCCAATACGGGCATCTGTACGATTGAATGACTTTCTTGACTAGGTTTGAGTTGGATATCTTGATTTGAATTTGGTTCAATAAATTGCTCTAGGCCCATCTGATTACTGTGTCTTCTATGGGAAAGGGGTATCTCTGGTACGTCGGTCAAATTTTGCTTATTTTCATCTTGGGGTGACTGTTCCAATGGCGGCGGCATTTCTTGCTTCACTTTCTTTTTCTCATCTGCGATGAATTTTGGAACCGAACAATCACCTTCATCAGTTCGAATTGAAAATGCATCAAACACTTCGTCTGAAGCAGGAGGTCGAATTGCGATGAGTCCACGGTCTCGAATCCTTTTGAGCAGTCTGTACATTTTCTCCTCTCGCTTTTCAGCGGCAGTGATGACATATTCATCACGAGTTCCTTGTGCAATGAGGATGTGAACTGTCCCGTCTTGCTGACGAGCAGTTCGCCCTCTTCGTTGAATCATACGAATTGCGCTTGCAACCGGCTCATACAGAATCACCAATTCTGCAGCAGGTACATCGAGACCTTCCTCGCCAACAGAGGTTGCCACAAGGACATTTATCGAGCCCTTTCGGAATTGTTCAAGTTGTGCTAATTGTTGCTTTTGAGTCATCCCTTTTCGCTTACCTTTGCCCGATTGTCCAATGAATCTATCAGCTTGAACCATTTCTATAGATTGAAGTTCTGAGACTAAGTATTCAACGGTATCTCGGTATTCAGTGAACACAATAATTTTACTTTCGGGATGTTTATGGATTTGAGATTGCACGAGTTCCAAAACCTGTTTTGGTTTGGGGTGAAGCTCATCAATATCCCTTGCCGCAGTACGGAAATTATGTACTGCAGGCTTCGCAACAAACCGATTTGTAGTCCTTTCTCCGCTTCTTCCATCCTCTTCGGCTCTGTCAAGAAACGCGACTGCTGCTTTGACGCCTTGTGTATGTAGTAGGTCGAGTAGAATATGCATTCGACGAAGGTCTCCGATACGTCTTGCAGCATTATATCCCCTTCGATCTCTTTGTTGTATTGCCTTACTCGCCCTTATTTGTGCATCATTAATCATCTTACCTGATATGTGCCCAGTTGGAGATAAGAACCCCATATCTTGGAGATGTTTTGCTTCTTGGTCAAAATGGGTGCGAATTGGTTCAATCAAGACCTTGAGTGATTCTGGAAGAGGCAGTCGATGAGGTACAGTATTCATTTCTACTGCATAGGGTTGTAGCATGGAGTCTTCTTTGCGAGATGACTCTAAATAGTCAAAATCGAAGTTTCTAATGACCTCCATGATACTTTTTTCATCGGAACCCGGACTGGCAGTAGCCCCGAGAATCTTTGGCGTAGTGTGACCATCGCAGGCACTTCGATACATGTTTCCCACTCGGGCATAGGCGTGATTCCCGGTTCCATGATGTGCTTCATCCACGATTAGCAAACCAACTTCTGAAAGGTCAATAGTTCCGTTTGATGCGTCATTTCGGACCACTTGTGACGTCGCCATGATGATTCTTGCCTTCTTCCATATCGAAGGGCGAGCATCTGGAGTTGATTCTCCGGTATAGGTCACGATGAGTTCTGGGTCCAGTTGTATCATTTCTCGAGCCATGCGTTGTTGTTGTTCGACAAGTCCGGTGGTGGGGGCTATCAACAGAATTTTCCCTTCGTTTTTATGTAAAGAATCAGCCATTGCCATCCATTCCACCGCAGTTTTTCCAAATCCGGTTGGCATCACCATGAGCGTCGATGCAATCAATGCATTTCGCAGTGTCATCATTTGGTAGGCTCTCGCTTCGACACCGTCCTTGAGAAAGGGATGAACGACGACTGCCATGGTCGTGCTTTCAAGTCGAGGGTTCAAAAGGATAGTGTGGGGTGTGGTTTGAAAGTAAACATGAGTTTTCTCTTTCCTTGCAGAGTTTTGAGAATATGCTCTTCCTGCACCGGAAGGTTTCAAGACCTTCTAGGACACTGTCGTTTCACGATACCTCTCCGCAGTTGGCGACCGAACCACTCATATACGGGAGGTAAGTCGGATGGTTGCTCAAAGGTGAGCAGCCAGACACAATGGGCCATCCCCCGAGGACCCCACCTGTCTTGTTCCCCGGTCGTGGGAATGGGGCGCAGTGTCACGGCTTCTCCTTTCCCGAGAGCCCTCGTACGCCCCCCACGGTGGGGCCAATGCGTTGTACAAAACATAGGAGGAATCCGACATGGCAAAGAAAAGTCACCCACGACGAGGATCGATGGCGTTTAGTCCGCGAAAGCGTGCTAGCCGCACATTTGGTCTGGTTAAATCGTGGCCTACAACCGATGCAAGTGAAGTTAGAATGCAAGGATTTGCCGGCTGGAAGGCCGGAATGACTCACATTTTGGCACGAGATTTGAATCCACGCAGTCCATCTGCTGGTCAAGAAGTCCGAGTACCAGTCACCGTTGTCGAGTGCCCAAAGATGCGCATTCTTGGAGTACGTGGCTACACCATGACTCCGTACGGCAAGCAAGCCGCTGGAGAGGCATGGGCTGACGCTGCACAAATTTCTGAAGCATTCCCAGACCTTTTCAAGCGTCTACCTGAACGAAAAGAACACGACGCAGACAAACATTTTGAGAATCTCGAAAAAGCTGACTTGGTCGAAGTTCGCCTCATTGCTGCAACTCAACCTGCTTCAGTATCCAGTTTGCCCTCAAAGACACCAGACATCATGGAGATTGGTCTTGATGGTGGAAGTGTCGGTGATCAACTTACTTACGCTAAGGAAAAACTAGGCGAAGAATACTCATTCGCTGATGCATTTGAAGAAGGTAACCTCACCGATATTGTAGCGGTCACTAAAGGCTATGGATGGCAAGGTGTTATCAAGCGATTCGGTGGAAAATTACAGTCTCACAAGAACTCGAAGAAGCGACGGCAACACGGTAACATGGGTGCTTTCGGTGATGGATATGTTCGAAAGACGATCCGACAAGGTGGTCAAACGGGTTACCACCAACGAACAGAATACAATAAGAGAATTTTGCGAGTTGCTTCCCCAGATGATCACGCTATCACCCCAGCAGGTGGTTTCCTTCATTACGGTGAAGTCAATTCCGACTACATTTTGGTCAAGGGTAGCGTCCCAGGACCTGCCAAGCGCCTTATTCGTTTCCGGGATGCAACACGCGGGTCTGACAAGGCCTTGCATCCATACGAAATTACGTACGTGAGTACATCATCGAAGCAGGGGGTATGAAGTTGAAAGTCAATGTTATCGATATCACCAATACTGTAAGTCAAGATGAAGTGGACGCAGGTCGTCTTCAAGAAAGTTTTGAAATTTCCGTTGAAAACGGTAAGAAAGTAACTCTCTCAGACGCCTTCTCTACTGAACTTCGTACTGACTTGATTAAACTAGCAGTGGCATCTAGCCGCGCAAACCGACGTCAAGCATACGGTTCACGTGCGCATGTCGGAAAGCGTGCGCCAATGTCTGGTATGAAACACTCTGTCGAATGGTGGGGTAAGGGACGTGGTGTATCAAGAATCATGCGTCGAACTGGACAAAGCCGTGGTGCTCAAAACCCTCACACTCTTGGTGGACGCCGTGCTCACGGACCTAAGGTCGAAAAGAACTGGGGGCGAAAACTCAACCTCAAGGAACGTAGACTTGCTCGAGATTCTGCATTAACTGCTACGACATCTATCGAAACTGTCAGTTCTCGAGGTCATCGCTTCTCAGAAGACATCTCCAGCCTTCCAATTGTACTTGGAAACTATACAGAGGTCAGGGACGGAAAGAGCGAGGAATTCAACATCGAATCCTTCAATCACGGCTCTGCTACACGCAAGGTCTTAGCAATTTTCAATCAAATCGGACTTGGCGATGATTTGGACCGTGCTCGAAACGGCAGAAAAATTCGCGCAGGTAAGGCAACGATGCGTGGTCGGGTTCACAAAACTCCGAAGTCGGTACTTCTTGTCGTCAAGGAAAAATCAGGTTTAGCCCAAGCTGCTCGCAACCTTCCGGGTGTTGATGTTGTCGCTGCACGAGATCTTTGTGCGGAAGACCTAGCGCCTGGTGGCGATGTTGGTCGTTTGACCGTATTTACAAAAGATGCCGTGGAGGCTCTCAACTGAGGTGAATATCATGAATGCATACGACATAATCATACAACCTTGGTTAACTGAGAAATCGATGGAGGCTCGAACGAACGAGCAACGTCTAGAATTTATTGTTCTGCGAAGCGCTTCTAAAGATCAAATCGCTCGCGCTGTCGAGACTATCTTCGAAGTTGAAGTTGCAAAAGTCAACGTTCGAAATTCCAAACATGGCAAGCATGCTTCTGTGAAGCTTGCTGAAGGCTATGACGCTGAAGACGCCGCTATGCGTCTAGGAGCATTCTGAGGTGATTTATCATGGGTAAGAGAATACGTGCACAACGAAAAGG
>DAIUCF010000032.1:0-19040 GCA_036846305.1 Candidatus Poseidoniaceae archaeon
AAGGAACGAGGATTGCGTGCCTTGGGGACTTTGGGGAGTGGGAATCATTTCCTCGAATTACAAACAGTTGGAGAGACTGTCGATGCTCAAACTGCGGAACAATGGGGATTGTACGATGGCCAACTTGTAGCAATGATTCACTCCGGGTCTCGTGGCTTAGGTCACCAAGTGTGCAGTGATCATGTACGTAGCCTTGAAAGAAGATACAAACAGCGAGGCAATGGATGGTATGACCCGGAGTGGGACTTTGAGATTGCAGACAGACAATTGGCTGCTGCGCCATTTTATTCCTCCGAAGGGCAGTCTTATTTCGATGCAATGAATGCTGCTGCCAATTTTGCTTTCGCAAACCGAAGTGCATTATCACACCGTCTTCGAGAAGTTTTACGTCTCGAACTCGGCGTTGATGGCGAAGCGCGAACATTGTATGATGTGGCACATAACATTGCAAAAGTCGAGGAACACCACATTCACGATAAAAATTGCAAGTGTGTAGTCCATCGCAAAGGTGCTACTCGAGCTTACAGCGGCGACTCACCGCATCTATACTCACGATACAAATCGACTGGTCAACCGGTGTTAATTCCTGGAGACATGGGGACCGGTTCTTGGGTCATGGCAGGTCCTAAATCTGGACAAAACATCGCATTTGGTTCATCATGTCACGGTGCTGGGCGTGCACTGTCACGTACCAAAGCAAAAAAGACAATTGACGGTTCAGCACTCAAAAGAGAACTTGAAGAACGTGGGATTCGAATACACGCCTCGACTCCAAATGTCCTATCTGAAGAAGCACCTGATGCATACAAAGATGTTGACGAAGTGATCAAACTTACTGAAAATGCTGGTTTGGCACGGCCAGTTGTCCGACTAAATCCGCTTGCCGTAATCAAGGGTTGATTACATACAATAGTTGTGAGCAGGTTGACCTGGAATTGTCGGTGCTGCTCCACTGTGAACACCATCTGGCTCCTCACAGATAACACTCAACAAGGTGTTGACTAGGTCTTTCAATTCATCCACTTGACTTTGAAGATCACGAACTCTCTGTCGCATCTCCGATTTTATTTCCTGCTCTCGCTGCATATTATCCCATCCAGAGAAGTTGCCTTCTCCAATTGTTTATTTCTCCAAATCACCTTATAGCCTTTGAGGAATTGATACTATTCAAAGGCTCATTTCTCTCGCATTTATATGACGCGAAGTGGTTATATTGCACTGGTTTGTCGCCGTCTTTACTGCCACCGTGGCTTAGCGGTATAGCACCTCATTGGTAATGAGGAGGTCGCGAGTTCAATTCTCGCCGGTGGCTCCTTTATTCAAATTCCACACTTCAATGGTTTTTATTCATTTAAAATCAAGTCAAAATAGGCGCCGAGAGAGAGATTTGAACTCTCGTGCCACAAGGACACGCGATTTCCAGTCGCGCGCAATACCAGGCTATGCGATCTCGGCTTGGACCGTCCGAATCGACTTTACCGTTTAACGCTCTCCCTCACGAATCATGCGTTCGCAACCCATACATGGCAAAAGAACTCAAAGGTGGAAGTTGTCCGAGTGACATGAGCGAAGATGCGCTGCATCTTGAACACGAAGTTGAAGAGCATGGTGTTCTTCCGTTTAGGCTCAGAAACATCGAACCATTTTACGAATTATCCAACATTCACCCCATGGGCAAATCAATTGACCACGTGCAAGTTGAACTAAGATTTCAGTCAATGTTGGCGATGAAAGAATGGAAAAAGGAGCACTGGATTACAATAGGAATTGGTGTCCTTGCATTCGTATTGGGCTCTATTTCACCTGAAATTCTATCTGGCGGTGACGCCCAAAAGTTCGGATGGGATGGATTAACTTCTGTTCGCAGTTACTGGTTCTTCCAAATGCTCGTGTCTCTAGTATTTTGGGGGCTCTTTGCGATGCAAATATGGAGGCTCTTTCCCATTATGAGAGTACATGCGATTTCATTGCTCGTTTTCTGGAATATCATAATGCTAGCACACATATTTTTTCACAAGACAAATCCAAGTTTCCCCTTTGGTGCTGAACTTGGAGATATGATGGAGGGTACTCTTGCCATACTCGTGGTGTTGTTCTTCATCTATTATTTTAGCCGAGCAGTTGTTGAAACTCGTGACCTACATGTTGAAGAAAACCATGTTCACGAAGATGTACGGCTTATGGAGGTCGAGATGGCTGAACATTCGCTGAAAGGTTGGGGTGTTGTTCTTTCTTCTTGGCTATCATTGGTGTTCATTTCTTCATGGGCAGGAGCAAATTTTGTGGCTCAAAGGGGCGGTGAGCGAACTGCATCTTTAACGCTGCATATACTTACAGGATTGATTTCCATACCCGTCTTCATGATTCTTATCTGGTACCCGCAACGAATGCTAGGAACAGGTGTTCAGGTCACGACAATCGCAGCAAAGAAGGCTGAACTGGAGATGGATGGCACCCTCGTTGCAGAGGAAGTCGAAACATCACAGTGCCCTGAATGTGAAGCTGAAGTACCCATATATCGAAGCCAAAATGGTGATATTTCAGTACCTTGCGACACGATTGGATGTAAAAAATCAAATTTCATTGGCGATGTATGCCCTTCATGTTCCGCAACGACACCTACCCGCTATGATTGCCCACAATGTGGAATCAATGCCCCGATTATGGATTTCTTGACCGACGTGGAGGCATGGTAATGGATATACAAAAAATTAGAAATGATTTCCCGACACTTCAAAGTGACGGTGCGCCCGCATATTTGGACAATGCTTGCGTAACACTCAAACCCGAAAGTGTGTTAAAAGTGATTAACGATTACTACACGCAAACACCAGGATGTGGAGGTCGCTCTGTACATCGTTACGGCACCAAGATTTCCAGGCAGACTACGGATGCTCGAACAAAACTTCAACGCTTTTTGAACGCCGATAGTTCCAGTGAAGTGGTCTTTACACGCAACGCAACTCATTCTCTCAATCAAGTTGCTCACGGGATGAATTGGAATGAGGGGGATATTGTATTGACTACAGACAGAGAGCATAATTCAAATCTTGTACCGTGGCTCCAACTGGAACAAGAACAAAAAATTGACCATAGAGTCGTTCAATCCAACCCCGATAATACGTTTGACCTTGAAGCCTTTGAATCGTCATGCGCTGATGCTGGTGGAAAATTAAAGATGGTTTCAATGAGTCAAGTAGGAAACCTTGACGGTGTTAAAATTCCAATCAAAGAAATCTCTAGAATCGCCCACGATTATGGCGCTCTTGTTTGTGTCGATGGAGCTCAATCAACCCCACACATGCGCGTCGATGTCCAAGACCTGGATATTGATTTTTTAGCTTTTTCAATTCACAAAATGTGTGGTCCGTCAGGGATGGGCGGATTATGGGGCCGTTACGAACTGCTCGACAATCTACGAACAATTCAATCGGGTGGCCAAACCGTCGCTAATGCCACATATGACTCCATAGAATGGGCTAATCCTCCTGCTCGATTTGAAGGCGGTCTAGGAAACTTTTCTGGAATGATGGCAACCGGAGCTGCAATTGATTATCTCTCAACGTTCGATATGAATAAAATTCATGAGCATGAAATACGATTGAACCAAATCATGACTGAAGGAATCAAAGATCTACCTGGAGTGGAGATTATTGGTCCGCAAAATGCTCAACTTCGTGGAGGAATTTGCTCAGTACTGATGAATGACTTACCGTCGCATGATATCGCATTATTGCTCGATGAGGCTGCGGGGGTAATGGTCAGAAGCGGCCAACATTGTGTCCATTCATGGTTCAACTCAAGAGGGTATGAAAACGGCTCGCTCCGGGCTTCTGCCTACCTTTACAATACCGAAAACGAAGCACGGTTATTTGCAGAGACTTTTGCAGAAGCAGTGCATGCGTTCAGTGCTTCGTGAGGTGCCAAAGTGCTAGAAAATGAGGAAGTGGTTATCAGCGACGATATGATTGATGGTCCCGTAGTGGCTGAATTGTCGAGCCAACGCGATGAAAACTTTGCCACAATACAAGTTTTCGTAGCAATATGCGTAAGTGTTCTCATCGTCTGCTCAATGTTCTACATCGGCATTGTTCTAATCGGAAATGATGGTTTAGTATCATACAGACCTGGTGACCAAGCGCTTGAGTCTCAAGAAGTGTATTCAACTCTGATTGACTTTGAAGGCGTGAATTTAGATGGGAAAGGAGTCACAGTATGTATGGTCGATTCCGGAATCGCTACCAACCACCCTGATATGGACCCAGGAAAAGTTTCAAAATGGAAAGACTTTGTCGATAATCGTAACAATCCATACGATGACAACGGACACGGAACCAGTATGGCAGGTATCCTTGTAGCCAATGGGTGGATGAAGGGAATTGCCCCAAAAGTGGAGTTTATTGTTGCTAAGGCGCTTTCCGGTAATGGTTCTGGTAATGAACAGGATGTTGCGGATGCTATTGATTGGTGTGTCTCCAGTGGTGCAGATATTATCTCGCTATCGTTAGGAGGTGCTCCCGACCTTTTACCCTTCAACATCGGCTCAGGTAGGGGCTCAGATGAAGCATCCTCTGATGCTATTGACCAAGGAGTAATTGTTATTGCTGCAGCAGGAAATGATGGAGGAGAAAACGATGACGGTGATGTTTCCAGCCCCTGCAGTGAACGCTTAGTCATCTGTGTAGGAGGGGTTCAACAGAATGGAGAGCATTGGAGCGGGTCGTCTACCGGAGATAATAATGGCCGGTTGTTCCCTGTGTTGTTACCTCGTGCTGACCCTCACAAAAAACCAGAGCTGGTTGCTCCTGCTCAAAGCGTACCGGTCATCAATTCGGAAGGAACTTGGTCGATTGTCGATGGTACAAGTGCTGCCACGGTATATGTTACTGGAGCAATAGCACTGCTTCTTGAACAAAACCCCATGCTTATGGATGCCACGTCATCGGCAAATTCCGAACAAATCAAAGAGTGGATTGAGCAATCAGTTCAACCTCAGGAAGGGCAAACCTCCCATGATGACAACTATGGTTACGGTCTTTTGAAAATCCAAGCACTTCTCGACCAAGCAGAATGATTTACTTTCGAGTCATCGCAACTAAAGTTCCGCCAAAGAGTGGCATAAAAGCAACATGATGGGTTTGAGTGGTTCTTTGGATAAGTTGAATCCAATGGTTGAAGCCGTCAACAGTCCGCATTCCGTCAACATCACTTTCCTCAACATCTCCTAGAGGCATATCCGGTTCTACAGTGAATAAAACTCCATTTGGAGAAAGGAATTTTAGCAGTGATTCGACATGTCGTGAACGATTTTCAGACACTCCGTCGACGATGATTGCGTCATGCTGAGGATTAAGTGGAGGGCTACCCACTTCAATTCCTGAAGAGGATGCTGCCATCCAAGCATTTGATTCAGCGACGAGTGTATCGATATTTCCAACAACAATTGAGGTATATGCATCCGCGTTATGTCTTTGCATTAGTCGACGAATTATAACCGCAAATTTCGCTCCATCTTCTACAATCTGGTACGATTCGGGATACTGTTCATCCATCTCAAATATATCGTAGATCCAAGCACTCCTGTGTCCAATCCCTGCTCCAACTTCAAGAATCGATTTCGGTTGAAGGCGGCCCAGTGCATCACGTAAACGTCGTAAAATCGAAATCGACCAAGTTCCCAATCCCATATGCTGCAATTGAGTTCCAATGTTTCGAGCAATCTCCGGCTCGTCACGTGAGCGATTTGAATCTGCTGAAAGTAAGTGGGCAAGAACGGCTTCTTTGCCAGGGGGCTCACTGGCCTCACTCTCACCGGACATGTGTTATCCTCACACCGAAACTCCTTCAAGACTTGGTTGGCCCCAGCCGATGACTTCAAACGCAGAGGTCATAGCGCCTAGACTGGGAGTACCATGAGTACGCAAGCGGATGAAGACGATTTCATTGATGAAGATGAGATTCTAATGGAGAATGCGGTGCATTGCCCTGCATGTGACGAACTTACCGGGCACCTCATACTCAACGAAAAGCAGAAAGGGACTGGAGTCGATTACTTACTCAAATGTGATGATTGCTCTAAAGTTCACACAGTCCATATTCGACCCCCACCTTTGGTGAGCATTCCCTTTGTACTTACCGAAGGCCCTACTTCAATGACTAGGAATATCGAAATGGACTCAGACGAAATGATAGAACTTGAAGATGTGTTCCGGGAAGAAGAGAAGTTGTGGTCAATTAACCAAATCGAGCACAAAGATGGAAGACTACTGAAAACCTGTGAGGCCGGTTTAATTGTTCGCGCTTCTGCACTTCGATGTGACATGGTTCGTGTAAAATTGACAATGACTCGTGGAGAAGACTCGACCGCAGATGTGTTGGTGGTTCCGGCAGAAACTACCTACACTGCCGGACACCTCATCGACCTGGATCATGAAACATGGAGAATTCGAGCCATCCACACTGGACGTGGACGGACTCTACGCGGTACTGTGGATGCACCTGATATCAAGCGAATGTACCTGCATGAACCTCCTAATCCTGATCATTTTGCACCTCGTACTCCTCGTGAGCGCCGTCAAGCATGGAAGGAAGGTCGACTCGGATACAATCCAAATCCGGAACTTCCCAAGGAAATCACAAAAAAGGGCGTAACTCCAAGCAATAAGCGAAAAAGAAAGAAACCGAGAAACTAATCACGGTCGGTTCGTCCAAGGCAAGAGGAACGCTTTGGCATATTGAGTGCCTAGAGTGGGATTTTCTTGTAGACGTCGTATGCTGTATTCGTACCATTTCTCGCCGTACGGTATGTAAACACGAGTCCGGTGCCCTGCCTTTGCCAGTTTCCTACGAAGAGGTCCGCGTACACCAAGCAACATTTGAAATTCGTAGCCAGGACCTTTTGCATCTCTCAGTGGACCTGCATTACTCCGCGGGTCCGGAACATTCGGACCCATTCCAAAGCCATCCAATGCTGCTTTTGCGTGTTCCACCACCGGAATATCATGACTTGCAATTGAACAATATGAACCTGCTTCAAGCATCCTATCGATGCATGCATTGGTTGAATCAACGATATCTTGGTACGATGTAAAAGCAATATCATCCGGTTCAAGGTAAATTCCTTTACAGATACGATAGTCGGCAGCTGGACCGAGTTCAGTTTCAAGATAGTTGATATCATCAAGTGTACGAAACAACCGGCCTTGTAGCACGGTTCCAACATTAGTTAATCCGATTTTATGCAAATCTATCACCGCCTGAATAGTAGCAGTAGTAACTCGGTGATCTTCCATGTCAAGACGTACAAACATATCGTGCTCAGAGGCCATTCGAACTAATTTTTCAATATTCTCCATTCCCTTTTTCTCATCGATTAGCAAACCAAAAGCAGTGGGTTTGATTGACAAATTGGCATCAAAATGATTCTCTGAGATTGCTGAGATAACATCCATATATTCGTTTAAGAAGAAGTCAGCCTCTTCAATAGTTGAGATTTCCTCGCCAAGCACATCGATGGTAAAACAGGCCCCTTCTTTGGAGAGGCGCTTCATGATTTGAACCGCATGCTCCAACTTTGGTCCAGCAACATATCGGCGAGACACCCAACGAACAAACCATTTCGGCATTCGAACAGTCATTGCGACGATGGATTTAGAAAACCAGCCAACCAAAGACTCACCAATATGTCGTCAGCCTAGGAGACTCTTGAGGCTTACCTTTACTAGAGTTGATTCTTCGCTTCTAGAAGTGATTTAATGGCCTTCGAAGTAAGGAGTGGAGCGCCAAGGTCTGCCAGATGTTCTCGAATTGCTTGTCGTTGCCAACCCTTGAATGCTTTCTTATCCATTGAAAATACTATTTTGCCCTTTGGAAACGATTTCTCTGTCGCTCTGTAGGCGGCGTTTATGGATTGCTTCCAATTTCCATCCGGCATGGAATCTGTCTGTTCGTTTTGGACAAAAGGTAGCGCATAAGTTGCTAGCATATGGCCGAGAAACAAGGATTTATGCTGCGTGAGAAGGTTTGCCCTCGGCGCATAATGGCCACCACCCAGAGTGATTAAAACAAGGTCATCCTTATTTTGAACCGGGTCCCAATGGCCAAAACCTGTACCACCGTCTAGGCCAAGGCCTCTATGAATTATACCAGCCAAGAATTCTGCCGCTCCTCGATGCCCCCAAGTTGCATCGGTTGAACCGACTTCGATAAACAGTGAAGGAACCTCGAGCCATGGACCGTGATGCGTTACCTCGAGAGAGGTATCGAAGGGTTGACCAAAATCAGTTTCCGGTGCCAAGTGAACAAGTTCCCTCCACCAAGCTGCAAGCCTTGTAGATGGCGGGGGTGCATCACCTGCCTTACCACCGAAAGGTGGTGTTTCATCCACGTCCAACTGCATAACACCAATTGGATGCAGTGTTAGGGAAGGACGACCACTGGCTGCAGAATGTCGAGATGGAAAGATCACTTCAGTAACCGTTTCACCAGTTGATTCATGCCATCTCTGCGCTAGGTAGTCCTCTCGCAAAAGGCTACCTGGAAGAATCCAAATCCTCGCATGGAGGCGTTTGTATGCAGGGTTTCCTTCGACTGGCTTTATTGTATCCCAATCTGCGAATTGCAAGAGAGCATCACTTTGGTTGGTAGACGCAATGTCCGTTGAACTTACTGCAATCAAAACAACACGAGTCCCGACCATACCTCTTGCGGTACGAATATACATTTCAATACCGCTGATACGAGTATTGACAAAGTGTCACGAAGACCATCGCCCATGTCGGAGAGCGGTATAGCCCCAATACCGTTCCACCCTGCCCAAGTTCTGCAATGGCGTAATGGTTTTGTCGCCATAGGTGTTGACGGCGAATTCCTTTCACTCAATCCGAAACTGGAACCTATTGGCGAAGTGAAGAAACCTTTTCCAAGTCCTGTACGCCACGCAGTTACCGTAAATGACAGACTCATTGTTTCGTGGATCGAACACGAACTGCTTGTCGGTAGATTGTCGGCATTGGAACTGGGTACTGAGTTCCAAAATGGCCCAGAACGAGCAGAAATTCGCTTGAGTAATACTATTCGAAATGCGCCTCACCCCGCCGGGGCAGTGTGGTCACACACCCTAGATTCTGAGCCGCTTGCTATGTCAGGTAGCAATGACTTATTCTCACTGATTTTATGGAAAAAGGGAGTATATGCAATCACAAACGATGATGATGAACTTTGGCGAATGCCGGAACCAAATTGGTCGAATTTGGACCACCTACCTCGGGCAGGGGATGTTGTAGGTTCGTCCATCAATGACGGGATTCTTAGCGTTTGGTCTAGAGGGGGGGGATATATTCTTTACAATACGAATGACGGAAACATCATCAAGACAGGAGTTGTTGAATACGAAGGGATATTGGATCAGGTTTTTTCGGATAAAAATAGTCATCTCCTGTGTTATATCGATGGTACTGTGATATGGTACGATAACGGAGATATCGTCAAACAAGCAGACCTCAGTGGGCCAGTTCAACACGCAGAATGGACATCACACCTTGAAGGATGGTGCATCTCAGGATGGAGGGAAGAATGCCTCCTCACTATGACTCAGTGCCAACGAACTAGACTCAGTGAAATCCCTGTTCAAAGAGTTCCTCACCAAGGGGGAAGTCTTTTGCTATTAAACAGCGGGGAATTTATCAAATCGTCCTTCCAGTAGCATACTATTGTCATCGGGCACCAACCATTAAATGCCCTCGTTTGAACATCCGAACATGGACACGAAGATGACAATTCTCAGTGGACTCCTTGCTTTTTTGTTGGTCAGTTCTGGAGCAATCCTGCTTTTGGGCGATGAAAATTCAAATTCAGATGATGAAACACCAAACGATTCTGAGCAAGACAATCCCACTCAAATAAACACATCACCCACAATATTCGTTCCCGAACAACTTGATTCACAATGGAATGGAAGTAATGTAACTGTTTCTGGATTTGTCGTAGATGAAAACCGAAGCACGACGTTCGTCAATTTGGTGATTATCGACTCCTCATCGCTCGAACAGATTGGTTCAAAAATACAGCAAATCCCTAATTCAGAAGGCGAATTCCTGATAGAAACACCACTCTCTCAACCTGGAACATGGCTCTTGCAGTTTGAGGTTGAAGATTCTGATGGGATGAAGAGCGATGTATCGACATCTACGCTTACGATACATGCACCCGTAGAAGATGACGTCTTGCTTACATTCTTATGGATTCAACCGGTTGAAAACTCTACAACGGGAACGCTTCTTGGGGTCATGCTTCACACATTTCCGAATACCTGTTCCGTTGAATACCACCCTCTAGGTCAAAGTCCTGCACGGCTCATCGAAGGTAGTGAAAATACCTCAACAGGAGAATATACAATGCAGGTCAACACTTCATACCACAACACAGAGGGGGACATTATTGCAAATTGTGGCTTATTCATGGATTCATCAACAACTGTTCGAGTGAATTTGCCTGTTCCACCAGCACCCGAGACAGACCTCGATAGTGACGGGGTTTTGGATGATGCAGATCAGTGTGATTCAACCCCCGAAGGTGAGCCAGTCTATGCGACGGGATGCTCAGATTCGGAAACTGACGATGACGGTGACGGGGTCATGAACGATTCCGACTTGTGTCCGAATACTCCATCGGAAGAGACTGTGGACAGTGACGGATGTTCACTTTCGCAAAAAGATTCAGACAACGATGGTGTCAACGATGCTATTGACAATTGTCCGAATACACCTGTAGGTGAAGTTGCCGATAGTGGTGGGTGCTCGACATCTCAGAAAGATTCGGATGGGGATGGAGTTGCCGATGATCTTGATGTGTGTCCTAACACCGCAGCTGGTGTCGTAGTAGGACCCGATGGATGTGCTGTACCTAACTGGTCACCAGAGGATTCTTGGATGTGTACTGATGGACAAGGACCGTGGGTCAAGGACTACAACGGTGATGGAAATGGATACACTGCAAATTCGAATGGCGTAAACAGTGCTGGAGGAAGTGGTTCAGGTCCTTGGTTCCAATGCGAGGTCTCAGTGACCGTCCTCAACAATGAGATGGTCGTGGAGAGCAATGGAATACCGAATCATGACTTCTTGAGTACGATGGGGTGTTGCGCTCCAGAGAAAGATTTCACGACGACGTTCCCACTTAATCCAGTGAATGACACGGCAGGTGGGCACGATACAACAAACTGCCCAGCCTCTGCTGGACGATGGGAATGTGTTCCTGACAGAGGTACTGTTGCTATGTCAGTGAATGGAGCGCCTATTTTTGGACCCGAGGAAGGTCCTGGCGGAGATGCTGTTGCACTCCATTTTGATTATTTCAATGAAGACCGACAACCGATTGTGCTGGGCTGGTGTACTGGACATTCTGCAGGCCAAGGTGGATTCCATTACCATTATGATGCGAACTGTGTTTATTGGGAACCAGAAGCAGGAGAATCGATGGAGGACTATGATTCTTCAAAAATTAAGAGTGATGAACACAGCCCAATTATTGGATGGGCATTCGATGGCTACCCTATTTACGGAATGTACGGCTACAATGAAGACCAAACATCACTGAAAGCAATCACCTCTTCATACGGTATTGAAAGAACCCAAGAGGGAGGAGACCAAGGATACAACGGAATCGATGATTGGAACTACATTGATGGGTCTGGAGATTTAGACGAATGTAACGGAAGATTCGGTGCAACACCAGAATATCCAGATGGGATTTATCATTATGTTAGCACTCCGCTGTCTGGTTCACCTACAATGGTAACCGATACAAATGGGCAAACTGTTGGCATGATTGGGTTCCCATATTTCCTCCTCTGCTATCATGGCATTGCAGATGTTGATGGTCAAAGTGTTGGCGGCGGCCAAGGCGGCGGCGGTGGAGGTGGAGGTGGCGGCCCACCTGGAGCAAACACTGCCACAACCTTGTATTCACACATGCCGGAGCTGCTGGCTCAAACAGAAGATGATAACACACTGTCGGGAATATTGTGGGACACGACATGGCTTATTCTCCTCCTTGCAGCGTTGGCATTTTTACGTACAAAATTCAAGACTGCGTGAGGCTGTTTGATGAATCGAAAGTATCTGACAGTTCTTATTGGTGCCCTCATCATTTTCACCGGCTGTTTATCACCTGCGGAAATGGACTACTATCAGGGAATTGACGTTGTTCCTGTTGAAGGCTATCGACCTTTTATCTTGCAAAATCACAACGACTCCATGGTTAACTCTTCAACACTATTAGGAAACGTAACGGTATTCGGGTTTATACATATCAATTGTCAGAACTTCTGTCCAACAACGACTCTTGACATGAAATGGATTCAGTCGCAACTAACAGACGAGGAAAGAGAATTGGTAAATTTTGTTTCAATTACAGTCGACCCTTGGCGAGACGGGCCTTTTGGATTATCAAACTATATGGAGGAATACAATGTGAGTTGGAATCATCTAACTACCCGCGTGGACAACCTCGAAAATCTTTCACTAATTGAACAGGTTTGGACTGATTTTTCAATTGGAGTAGTTTTGGAAGAAGCCAATAACAGTACGAGCCTTGCAAGAGGACATACCGTTTACTATAACGTAGAACACACAAATGGATTGGTGATCGTTGACTCATTGGGATACCAGCGTGTACGCTGGAACCAAGACTACTGGAATGCAGATGAAATTCTTGAAGATTTGCGTTCTGTACTGCAATCATCAGTCATTCGTGACAGTATACCCGCATCGACCACATGATTTGCGGTCGGAGTGAACTGCTAAGAATACACCTGGGCCACACTGTGGGCAGAATTCCGCCTTGCGTGTGAGAGTTCCATCTTCCGAAACTGAATATTTAGACCACTTGGCGCCAGCCTTCGGACCGTCACCCATTACTGGTCACCTCCAGCAGATTCTTCTTCAGTTTTTGCTGAACCCGAGCGAAACTGTTCATGACGCTTGTGAATGAATTTCGGTTCAACAGTCATTGAAGATGCATCACCATAGATGAAGGCCAATCCAGTTGTCAGTGGTTGTCCAAATCTCGTGTTGCATTCCTTAACGACAATGCAGTCTGGATTTGATCCCGGTTCGAGCGTCTTCACCAGTTCCATAACCGCTTTACGGGACGGGGTAGAATTTCCTTCATGATGCCAGCGGAAGTTAATTTCCACACGGTTAAGTAATTTGTTTTCTTTTCGCGATACTATTTCCATATTTTTCATCTCCTTAACGCAAACTCACTTTGAGAGCATATTTTCCGGGCTGTTCAACTTGCAATCGCTTAGCGATTTCAGAACGTGTTGGATTCATAATAATGACATAGCCCTGATGTTCCGAAGAAACTCGGGCCGAGGGGTGGCGAGGACACATATCCACACCATCGTCGAGAATAAGGTGACATTCACCGCATGCAAAAGGAATCTTAGCCATACATTTCACCTCACTGGTCGTCGTCGTCTCCAAGCCAGTCATGGCAGCCAAGACCTGGCTGCTTACTGGTCAATCCAATTTTTGAGCGGCGTGGATCGGATGTATCGGGTGAGAGAGAAACAATACGGGCTCGTACAGAATCACCAACACCGATGCTACGATTTGATTGACGGCCTTGAATGACACCTGCCCCAACATTCGCTTCGACTTGGTCTTCCATAATTTGAGACTTGTGCAAAAGTGCCTCCATAGGACCGATTCGGACGAAAGCTCCGAACTCGTTGACCTCCGAAACTGCCCCTTCTACTACTTCGTAATCATCCATACAGAACAGTACCGCATCGAAACGAACTTTCTGATAAATTGCACCATCGCCATGAATAATGCGGCCACGACCTAGTGGTTCGTGATTTGAGGTAACCAAAACAAATCTGTTTTCTTCGTCAAAACGGCCTTCAAAAGCAGTCATAGAAAGTCGGTCTATGTGGTCATTGAGAGAGGCACCCTTGCGCATGTATTCTGCTGGAATTCGAATCGTGTCTTCCTTTGTGACAATTTTATACATCGTGTTCACCTCTTGCCGCTCTCAAAAGGCAATGAAAAGAAGGAGTGGGAATTCCCATTCCGTCCTTCACCGGCATTGCCTCGGGAGAGAAGTCGACCGTAGTCATTCTCGCCACAGACGACCCCTATTTAATCCACTCGCCCACCAAAACGTGACTGCACCGGTAATTATTCGACATTAATCTTGCGATGAACAATATAAATTTGGCCGAGAATTGCACAATTTTAACGCACACCGCCATAAGCCATAACAACCCCCCGACACCCCTACAGTTCGATGTCAAGGGAAACGCTGCATCAGGGGGGCAAAATCGCAGGGGTGATTCTGCCGGTCCTGCTGTTCCTATTCTCATCATTCTCACCACTTATTACCAATTATGATTCTGAGAGTTACCTCGGACTTTCCGAGCAAGAGATTCGGTCAAGTATCGGTAACGAAACTTGGGATGGATTTCAGCAGCCATGGGGGCAATATGCCCGAACGCCAACACACAATGGTTCGATGCCACCTCACAGCCCAGATGGTGGTCCAGGTGAGGGTGACGTCGAGGATGTGTCGATTTTCGGAGTGATAGAAAGCCCAGTAGTAAACTGGGTGGCCTTGGATGAAAATTCTGATGCATATGGTTCAATCATCGCCGACTTCTCCAACAGCATAACTGCACCTGAAGCTGCGAAAGAGCGGTGCGGAGAAGGTGAATTATTCGGAGTAACTGTATCGACAGACGGAACTGCGAGTGTCCTCAGTCTAATCTCAGGTGATGAAGCAAAGATTGCTTGGCAAGTCACACTTGGACAAACGAATGATATTCGCTCTACACCGATTGTTCATGATATTGACAATGATGACAAGCCAGAAATCATCGTAGTTTACGACACATCGAGTGCCCTTCATGTTGAGATGTGGTCGCCTGAAATTAGTTGTTCGGAGTCCGGATGGCAAAAGAACGGCCACAGTAACGAAAAAATTTGGAGTTACAGTGACAGTGACTACCGAATTGGAATCACCAGCCCGCACCCACCGAGCAGTCAATCAAACCATCTTTCGGTCACTCAGCCATTACTCGCAGACTTGGAACTCGACGGTATTCCTGAGCTCGTTCTGTCTCTGGTAAATCAGAATACAGATGAGCCAGCAGTCCTTTCTTTTTCATTGACTTCAAGCGTACCATCAGAGCCAGATTGGGAGGTGTCACTTGACAGAGGTACGCATCCTTCTGACCCAACATGGGCTGCCCTAGATGGTTCCACGACTGCAGTTGTTCTAACAACTATCGACTCAAACTCTGGCAATATGTGGATTTGGCGCATCGATGGTTCCTCAGGCTCACTCGATTGGGAAAGAGTTGCTGTCCAAGGTACCGATTCGGATTCGGACTCTCCTCGGCTTCGATTACCTGGACCCGTTATCGTTCAACTGGACGAGGACGCCGCACCTGAGATGATCCTTACCGTCCCTACCGATGCTAATGGAGCCACATCAGGAAGTGGTGCCCGATTTATCGGCATGGAACTCACATCAACGAGTGAAATCTTTAATTTCCGAGCCCAAAACGGCTATGCTGACGCTCAACCTCTTCCAATCGACACCACTGATGACGGAATTCATGACCGGCTCTGTTGGGTAACATGGTACTCAGATTCGTCATTCTCATTCGACAGAAAAGGGATGATTGGATGTCACGACATCAGTCTCACAACGCCTGTCAAAGAATGGACAAGAGACCTCCAAAGAGGTTCTGGAAATGATAATGATGAAATTGCAGTTTCTTCGCCGATATGGATGGACATTGATGGGAGCGATGAGCCAGAAATAATCGTTGCTTTCGGGCAACGCCTTTGGGCATTTGACGGAAATACCGGAGCATCAGCAGATATCAACAGCCAGTGGTCATCACCTCTCGCAATCCCACATCGTGCATGGGCAGGTCCAGCAATTGCTGACATGGATGGCGATGGTATTCTTGATATCCTCATTGGAGATACACTTGTATCTCAAAGTGCGATGGATTTTGCACCACTAGCTGACGGAAGGGGAATTAGTTTCAATCCGACAAATCCTGACCCTGGCCAACAAGTAACAATTACCGGGCAGTTCTCGAATATTGGAACTCTAGAAAACGATGATTCTCTTGATGCTGTCCTCCTTCTCAACGGTAACGAAATTGCACGTGAACGATTTAATGATGTGGAACCGGTATCTCCCTCAGGAGAAGGCGGCCCGCTAACTTTCAGTTCCGTCATCGACGCAGAACTTGGTATTCACAATGTAACAATGATTTTGGATGTGAACAGTAACCTTACTGAATCTCGAGAAGATAATAACATCTTTTCTTCGGAATTGATTATTGTTGAGCCCTATGTGGCCCAAATCGAGATTCCTTCTGAGATTTCCCGTATAGCACCTGGAGCTACAGAAACAATTGAAGTTTCATTATTGGCGACAGGTTCACGTATCGCAGATTGGACACTTACTTGGGACCAGAGTGACCTTCCGGAGGGGTGGACATTTACTCCACAAGACATAAATTCGCTGCAACTGACGCTCACGCCAAACTCTCCAACATCGATATCCTTTGATGTGAGCGTTCCTAATGATGCACTTGGTGATGCAAACAGCTTTGTTGATTTGACGATTACATATGATGGCGATGGTACGGTAAGCACAACTAGTCGAATGCCTTTGGAGGTACTCCGAACACGCGGACTTTCTGTCACTGGTCCAACAGGATTGAGCACCAGTGACGGTTACGGGCGATTGCAAGGTGTTGCAAAAGCATGGATGGTCGTAGAAAATTTAGGCAATGCCCTAGAATCGACCGCATCGATAGATTGGACAGCCACCTCGTGGGGGGGTTCTCCGTCCCTACATACACCCAATGGTGATGAAATCTTTGCACTCACACTCAATCCGCAAGAAGACGTCGAACTTTACGCACATCTCGATGTCCCCGCATCGAAAAACCTCGGTGATTCAACCGCAACTACGCTGACATTGTGTATCGGTAGTGGAAGTGAAACACTCTGTCAAGATTTAGAGGTGACTTTTACTGCAGTGGCTACCACTGTAGAAGCACTTAATACTCGTAACCTTCCAAATGCAACACTCAGTTGGCAAATTGAGTCCAACATGCCGTCAAGTGGTTCACTGCAATGGAGCATGATTGATGCCCAAATGATTCAACAGGGTTGGGATTGGAGTGCTGGAGGAAATCTGGTCATTAACGGCTCAACTCTAGAACTAAGCGGCCCAAGTGAAGGATTTTCAAGCGGTACACTGTCCTTGTATTTACCTCCTGACACCGTACCTTTCCGCCATGTGTTTAATATTGAAGATGAATATGAAAACCATTCGAACCTCACCTTTTCCTTGCAGGTGTTACAGATTTATCGTTCACTGGCAACTCTACTGGAGCCATTACCAGATAGCCCTTCATCGCCAATCTCGATGAACGTCAGTGAACCAGAAAACATTCGACTGCGTCTTGAAAATCCAGGAAACGGTGAAGATGAATTCATCCTAACTGCGACTGCGCACCCCATCGAAGGAGAAACATCCACTCCCAATGTTGATTTCAATTTCATTTCCCTTCAGCAAAGGACCTTAGGTCCATTAGCGTACACAATTTCAACTGTTGAAGTCACACTTGGCGAAGATGTCCCTGCCCAGACTCCATTTGAGTTGGAGTTTTTCTGGACATCTCTAGGAGACCAAAGCGTGGTCGATGGGGTATCATTGTATGTTGAGGCAGAACCTGATCATCGTTGGGACATCAATATAAGTTCAGGAAACAATTCAAGCGTAATTCCTGGTGAAAAAGTAGCGATAAACTTCACCGCAAAGAACATTGGAAACGCTAATGATACCCTCAAAATAGTACCAACTTTCACCTACGAATACACTGGAGCCGATGCTTCTTCTTGGAACGCTCCAATTCTTGTTGGTGAGATGTTGGAGGTAAACAGGACTGCAGAGTATATCCTCAACTTTACAGTGCCTGATTTAGCATGGGCAGAATCTCAGGCATTCATGCAATTTGCAGTCTATTCTGAAGACATATGGGTTAAAAATTACAACATCACCTATGAGGTTCAACATGTATCTGGGTGGAGGTTTAACCTTGCTAATACATCACTCACAATTGACCCATCAGGTCAAAATCTGACACTCACTGTCGAGCAATTAGGTAATGCACCCCGTGCTCCATACTTCAATAAGGCCGGTGCTGGATGGAACATCACATATCCAGATAATGGAACTGTTGTTAATCCAAACGAATCAACAACCGTAACAATATTTGTTAATCCACCTGAAAATGCCCTTGCTGGCGAAATTGCAATTTTACGCATTCGAATCAGTGACGCAGACGGGTCAGGATCCAGCGTCCAAGATGTCCCCATTCGAGTTGGTGATGCACCCGATATTACTTTGGCACACAAAGGGGTGTGGAGAGTTAACAAGGATGGGGGAATGCCGACAGCTTGGGTAGAGAACAACGGAAATGATGTAGCGGTTCTACAACTTGGAGTTGCCGATTTGCCGAGCGGATGGACAACTATCGGCCCAAGCCAAATGGTGGTCGCCCCAAACCAAATTATTGGAATTCCGTTGAAAATTATTCCTGATGAAAGTTGGAATGGTGAACGATTCTTGGCTACCTTGGAAATTACTCACCCAACACTCGGACTTCAGATTCTCAATATCGAGGTCGAAATAAGTGAGTTTGCCTTCGCAACTAGCCCAGTTCATCAAGCGTCTGCTGGCAAAGTAGTTCAAATTTTGATGAATTCAGAGATCTCTTCAACTCAACTGCAAAGTAGTGTGCAATTTACTGTATTTGAGAACAGTATTTCAATACAAATGGCAAACTCAAATCAGGAGGTCATCCTAACTGCTACTGACAATCCAAATGAATCCTACTCAATCTACCTAGCAGGATACGAACTGCCTAGTTCTGATGTTGATTGTAGCCTTGAATCCTCCGCATTCAGCGAAATTGGTGTTCAATCGTTGAGTGGCCG
>DAIUCF010000033.1:0-18850 GCA_036846305.1 Candidatus Poseidoniaceae archaeon
CTTCCAGAGGGTACGGAATTGAATGTAGATTACGAAGTTCAATTTACTGCGGGCGCAGCAACGTACTTATTCGCGTTTTTGATGGGAATTGGTGGAATTGGACTTTCCAGAATGAAGTAATTATTCTACGCCTTCGTAGTAGGTTTCAACTGCACTATCGAGTTCATTCCATGCCTTCATCTCATCAACTGAATTTGTTTTTCCGTTGAGGCGCACATCGACTCCATTTACCCACAAGTCAAGACATTCTGCGCCATTGAACACGAGGTTGGCCATATGCCGATTTCCACTTCTACCCAGCGGCCGCATGCGAATGTCATTCAAGTCCCAGACAGCCCAATCCTTACTCCCTTTTGTTGCCATTTGGAAGACATCATTTGCTGGTAAAAGAGTAGCATCCCAATGGTCATGTCGTTGAACGAGTGCCGCAAGACGGGCTTCCGCTAACATGTTGAGGCCGTTTCCAGAAGAAGCCGCACCGTCCGTACCGATTCTGACATCAACTCCAGCCTGCATATAGGCAGGATAGGACAAAGTTCCTCCGCATGCTATTTTCATATTCGAAGATGGGCAGTGGACCACAGTTGATTGATGATTGGCTAGCATTCGGATTTCATTTTTCTTGACCCATGAAGCGTGGGCACAGACCGTTCCAGGTTTGAAGAAATCGATGCTATCCAAATATTCAATCGGATAAAGCCCGGTTTTATCATGACAGTCTGAGATTTCTTTGCGAGTCTCGCTTACATGTATGTGCAGACGAGCATTACGTTTTTCAGCGAGTTCAGATGCTCTACGGAGAGTATCTTCATTGCACAAATAGACTGAATGAGTGGCGATGGCATACTGAATCATATCGTTAGGATTCTGATTTTTCAGTATTGAGTCGAGCTCGTCCAAAGCCGATGCGGCGTCGGGGTGAGACGGTAAAGCGGCATCGCTCACCGGGCCACCAATCAGTCCGCGAAGTCCAGCATCGGTGAGAACTTGACCGGTTATTGCTGGATAAAAATACATGTCTGCGGCGAATGAGCAACCGGTTCGAATCATTTCAGCAGCAGCAGCTTGTGCGCCTACACGGACATATTCTGGATTCAATTTAGCTTCTGTTGGAAAAATGGCTTCATTGAGCCAGCGATGCAGAGGAAACCCATCGCTAAAATCCCTAGCATTCAGCTGCATGGCCAAATGTGTGTGCCAATTCTGCAGACTTCGAGTAATTAGGCGGCTTGACCCATCAAGGTCACGCTGAACATCCTCATCTCCTTTTGATTCAGTCCAGTCGCCGTTATCGTGAAGCAGAACATCTCCGATGTATTTGTGGCCTTGCTCGTCGTAGAGCACCGCGTTGCGGTACCGTACACTCATGTCCTCGGCCATGTCTACGGGTTGCCCTCAACCCTCATGAACGCTTTCAACCGTTTGGCTTATGTCTCTTCATCTCTGCGATAGATTTGCGCCACTGTGGCTTAGCTGGTATAGCACCTGATTCGTAATCAGGAGGTCGGGAGTTCGAACCTCCCCAGTGGCTCTCTTACTGGTCAACTGCTCTTTGGATATTCAGTGTGAATGCATTGGCACTGGCTTCAAGGCTTGCAACGGCTGGAAGATTTTTACCTGCGATATAATCTAAACAGGCTCCACCCCCAGTAGAGAGATGACCCATTTTATCTCGGAGGCCGTGCTTCACGATGAGTGTGGCAGTGTGTCCGCCTCCTACCACTACGTATGCCTCAGATTCAGCGCATGCATTCAACATTTCGACGGTTCCAAAAGCGAAGTCTGGGCGTTCAAACACTCCGGCGGGGCCGTTGAGGTGGATTGTTCCCGCTGTTTTGATTGCCGATGAGAGATTCCGAATAGATTGAATTCCAAGGTCGAAAATTGGCGCTTCAATGGGCAGTTCTCCAACATCGATGTCAACTCGATTATCTTCGATATGCGCTGCCACATCGACCGGAAGGTGAATCTTTTTCTTGAAATCAGCCAGCAATGATTTCGCAGTTTCAACCGTTTGGTGCCAGTTTTTACCGAGTTCTTTGACAAGGAAATCATGATTCAGTGAACCGATATCGTGGCCTGAAAGTTCAAGCAATAAGTTTGCCACCCCCCCAGTGGGCCAAAATTCGTCGCAGATATTGTTTCGTAGCATGTTATCTGCCACTGCAATTGAATCGTCCACTTTGATACCACCTAAGATGGCGAGACACGGACGGTTTGGATTCTCTAGGGCGCGATCAAGTTTTGTGATTTCATTGTTCATCAATTCTCCAGCGACACAAGGGATGAGATGAGTAAATCCGACACCTGAGGCGGTACTCCGATGAGCGCAGGCAAAGGCATCATAGACAAATAAATCAGCAACACTCGCGAGATTTTGAACAATCGTTGTCTCTGAAAGCTGGTGAAAATCACCCTTTGTGTTTATTTCTTCCTCGTACATACGTACATTGTTCAGCATGAGGATTTCTCCAACTTTCATGCTTTCAATAGCCATCATTGCTTTTTGTCCGGCGAGGTCATCCACCCATTTGACGGGACGGCCAAGAATACGCCCCAGCTCTCTTGAATGCCCGAGTGTTGAGGTAAAATCATCTTTTCCCGGTCGAGATTGGTGTGCTAATAATACCACTTTAGCACCGATTAATCGATTTAGTGTGGGAACAATTGCCTTAATCCGAGTAGTGTCAAGGAACGCCTTTGTGTCTGGTCGAAGCGGGCAATTGATATCAACTCGTACAAGAACAGTCTTATTGTCAATGTTGACGTTGTCGAGGGTCAACACTCTCGCCATTATGCTGTCCAAGTGCCCACGGTTTTTGATTGCAACGGCTGAACCTTGTATTCGGAAACCACTCTTCACCCCACAACCGCGCGTCTAGAACACCTGGGCTGCGCGAAAGGTGATATATCTCCGAAGACCGCTGACAATAGATGGCGCAA
This sequence comes from Candidatus Poseidoniaceae archaeon, assembly GCA_036846305.1. Classification (GTDB taxonomy): domain Archaea; phylum Thermoplasmatota; class Poseidoniia; order Poseidoniales; family Poseidoniaceae; genus MGIIa-L1. Next base: position 2,944 of record DAIUCF010000033.1, read on the forward strand.
GAGGAACCTCATGTCGATGAGTCACTCAAGGGTCCTCGTAAGAGAGCAAGCACCAGCACCTCGTCCTTTGGAGTCTCGAGGAGAGAAGGTCATGACTCATCAAAATATTACGGTAGTCGAATGTACGACGGTATTGTCTCAAGCAGAGATGTCGGTACAAAGCAAGAATTGCCTCCGACTCTTGCCGATACAGTCATTCACGGAGACTCCCGCAATCTCGAAATTCCGGACAATTGTGTGCACCTGGTGGTCACATCTCCGCCTTACAATGCCAGTAAAGCATACGATGAGGATTTATCATTGAGCGAATACCTTGAGATGTTGTACAGTGTTTTTGCAGAATGTTACAGGGTCCTTGTACCGGGGGGGCGTATGGTTGTGAATGTAGCAAACCTTGGACGCAAACCATACATTCCATTGTCGAGTCACATCAATCTCATGATGAATCAATTGGGGTTCCTCATGCGAGGTGAAATTATTTGGGATAAATCTGCTAGCGCTGGGTCTTCATGTGCTTGGGGTTCCTTCCAATCGGCAAGCAATCCATGTTTACGAGATGTTCATGAGTATCTTTTGGTGTTCTCAAAGGGCAATTACAAATTATTGCGTGAGAAATCTGAGCGAGAAGAGGGGCGTATCGATACGATTCCTCGTGACGATTTCATTCAACATACGAAATCGATCTGGTCCTTTGCAACTGAACGTGCATCGCGAGTTAATCACCCAGCACCTTTCCCAGTTGAACTTCCAAAACGATGCATAGAGATGTATTCATTTGCTGGCGACGTTGTCCTCGACCCATTTAACGGCTCAGGAACGACATGCGTTGCTGCTAAAAGTACCGGCAGAACATACATCGGCATCGATTTGTCAGAAGATTATTGCTCGATTGCACGACAACGGCTCGAAGAAACAGAGTCTTGGACTGCCCCCCAAATCGAAGTTTAAGCGATGCCGTTTTGAACGGTTGCCAGTAGCGTGGTTGTATGACCGATTGGGATGAAGCAGACCTCGTAGGTCCTGAAGGCGAGGATTGGAGAGTCCCCGCCTCGGAACTTGAAGCCCGCCAAAACCGTCTAAGTGAGTTGTTGAGTCAGGCCAAGATTTCTGGTGCCTTTATTCAGCACCCTGTTGATTTATACTATTATTCAGGTGGCAGACAGAACGCTTCAATGTACATACCTTCCAGTGTTGCAGAAAACAGTCGCAGTGTTTTGTTTGTACGACGCTCCTTGAAGAGGGCAGCATATGAAGGGGGAGGTGCGAACTCACCCCACGAGATTCAACCTTTCCCTCGTTCATCTCAATTGGTCGAGGTGTTGCGTCAAAGAGGTGCAACATCAGCACCTGGCCTACAATTCGGCGAATTACCTGCAACCTTTTCTCAGCGATTTCAAAAGATGCTGAGTGAACTCGGAACCTGCCCTGACGTCACATCCATTATTCACGGTCAACGAGAGGTAAAGTCTCGATGGGAAATTGACCAGATGGATGCGGCAGCAGAAGTACAGTTTCGAATGTTTGAAGCGGTTAAGGCCGTTGGTGGAGAAGGTATAACAGAACTAGAATTGGTTGCCGCCGCTGAAGCAGTAAGTCGCTCAGAAGGATTTGGCGGAACTGTACAAATGCGCCGCTTCCCTTTGCAATGTGACCGAGGAGTCATCGTATCGGGCCGGGCCGGAGGCATTCCGTCCTTTTTTGATTCAGCAGTCGGCGGAACAGGCGCACATCCACTCGCAGGAATGGGCTCCGGCTTTCACCGCATCAAACCGAATGAACCCGTGCTTGTGGATTTAGTGCATGCGCATCGTGGATATATTGTTGATATGACGCGTATGTTTGTTGCAGGAAATCTCTCTGAATTGTGGCACCAACGTCTTGACGACACAGTTGCAATTAAGGAAACAGTAGTCGATGTTTTAGACCAAGGTCGAACTTGTGAAGAAGCATGGAATGAAGCATATGCTTTGGCAGTTGAACTTGGTTATGAACATCATTTGATGGGGATGAGTCCTGATCAAAGTCGATTTTTAGGCCATTCAGTTGGCCTTCAATTGGACGAATCTCCAGTCGTGGCTGCTGGATTTGACCGGCCCCTTCCGGTGGGTGGGACGATGGCAATCGAACCCAAGGTTGTCTACGAACAAGGGAGTATTGGCAGTGAAGATACTTGGGTTCGTGATTCAGAGGGAATGCGCCCGGTGTCTGCCGATGGTGCATGGCCATGGTTAACGGAGTGGTAGAAATGACACAAGAACAGCAAGACGAAGAGATATGTGAAAAGTTAGAGGGATGGGGTCCAGAGGATGTTGGTAAACGAATTCCTGTTCGAAAGACGCCCAATGGAACCTATTACAATGAACCGATAGTTAGTGTATTTTGTCAATTTTGTGGCTCAGAATTCATTGGTCCTAGCAGAGAGGCCGGTGGTTTTCTGGGTGGCCACGAATGCTTACATGCATGGGAAATCTCTCAAGCCATGGGACGAGACGATGGCATGGTTGAGTAGTCAAATAAATCAACCATAGTGTTCAAGTTGCGTCTGTGTTGTGTTCACTCTATGGCAAAACCTTACTCCACTGGCCACATAGGAGCAGTCGCATCAAATTTTACTGAAATGCGCCTCTCAGGTGCAGTTAAGCAACAACTTGTCGAACTAGCTTGCGATGAAATTCAACGTTTTGTTCCCGAAATGGAGGCCGCGACACTTGCTCAAGACCCAGAACGAAAAACCCTTGATGACCCTTACCGCACCCGTCTGAATTACAATCGTACTCGGGAACTTATGATTGATCAAATCGAGAATGTTGAATCAGTGGGTTCTGCCGCAGTACAAGCGGGTATTGCTCAAGTGGAAAAATACCTCTCAAAACTGGTTTATCATGCAGAAGTAGCGGCTGAAAAAGACAGAGTTGCGACCATAAAGCCCCGCCATCTTGAAATCGCTGTTGCTGGAATGAATGTAAAAAGTGAAAATGAGAGTGAAGCGCTTCCAGTTGCAGTTCAAACCGAGGATTTCGTGATTAGTCAAGGCGGTGGAATTCTCACTGAGTCCTCTCTCTTGTCACTTGCCAAAACGCATGCAAAGATGCCCGTTACCAAGGATGCTGTTGAGGAATTAATTGAGACATATTATCTTGTCATCGAAAAATTGGAATCAGATATTCGAAGCAATACCCAATTTGGAGGAAATCCTGTTCATTTCATCGAATCCATTACCAAAATGCAGACTTTAATGTCTCTTGGCTGGATGAGGGCGATGCTCTCCAAAGCAGCGGAAAATGCACGTGAACGTGGTTACAAAAGAATAGACGTTGACCAAATTGTCCACTTGGACCCATTTGAGTAAATCTCTTTCGGAGATACGAGATGTTGACAACTTCGATTTTCATTTCTGCAGTAATTGCAGGCATAGTGGCAATCCTCGTGACTCTAGCAATTGAACGATGGGGCGGATTAACCGGAGGTTTACTCGGAACCATGCCATCCACTATCGTTCCTGCAGCAGCGGGAATGTACCTAGCAGGTGGTGAACTACTTCTGATTCAAAGTTTAATCATCGTTCCTTACGGTATGCTGATTAACAGCCTTTTCCTTGGAGTTTGGATTGTTCTCCCCCCTTATCTCGAGAATTCAAAACGACCTCTTTTCATGACTACCGTCGGCTCTCTGGGCGTTTGGGGCCTCACCGGGTTATCCGTTTTGTTTGGCGTGCAGTTCGCAGTTGAGTATGGAATTGCTTCAGTATGGATTGCATTATTCGGACTGTTCGTACTTGTCGGCCTGGCTGTTTGGATGAACTGGAACAATCGTGCAGCACCTAAGGGCAAGCAGAGTGTCGCACTACCAATTCTTGTCCTTCGAGGAAGCGCTGCTGCAATCGCTATCGGAATCGCAGTTTGGCTATCCAGTACGGGCCAAGCGTTTGTAGCGGGCCTCGCTGCGGTGTTCCCTGCAATATTTCTTACCAGCATGGTTGCACTTTGGCTAGCTCAAGGTTCAACAGTTCCTCGTGGGGCTGCTGGACCAATGGCATTAGGAGGCGCAAGTGTGGCAATCTATGCATTAGTGGCCATGTATTCACTTCCTGAATTTGGTGTATATGTTGGTTCTTTGATCGCTTGGACAACCTCAGTTCTTGGCTGGTCTTTACCGGTTTATTTAGTTCTAAAATCCAGGGTCATTCCGGATTAAGAACCCGAGTCCATCGTTCCGCAGCAGGTACATCGGTAATTTTGAGTTGAACGCCAGCGACTCCTCGAAGCGATTGTATTTTTTCTCTTAAGTCCTTTAAGTCATACAAACAGCATGGGCAATGTGGTCGTTCAGGCACCATGACAATCTGAACAATTCCTTCATCTGAGACTTCAACTCCACGGATTTGATCGGTTTCTGAAAGGGGATGCTCAGCATGGGGGTCCCTCCATGTACGAAACAAACGAGTCAATCTCCGCTGAATCGAAAGTAATTTCTTCGGCTTCAATATTTCACCACCTGTCGCTGAACCTAACTCACATTACTGTTTTTCTGATTCAAGTTCAGTTTCTATTTCATCCAATTGTAATTCGTTCAGTTTACCTTCCGCAGCCGCTAATTCATGCTTACAAAGCGTGAGTAGTTCGGCCCCTTCTTCGTATAATTTGAGGGTTTCATCAAGGCCCATTCCTCCACGTTCTAATGTTGAAACGATGGTTTCAAGCCGCTGAACTGCTTCGCTGTATGTCGGTTTATCATTACTCATTTTTTCCCCTCACTGTTTATTTTTTTAATCTGTGCACCTGCAGAACCATCCGCAAAATTAAGAATCACATCTTGCCCGCTTTTCAAACCGATAATACTGCTTAGGACCGTGCCATCTGCCGATTGAGTCATTGAATAACCCCTCTCAAGTACTCGTTGTGGGTGAATTGCAATTAAAGACGCCTCGAGTTGAGCAAGACGAGTTGATTGACGTGCTAAACTCTGATGTGCGGCCATTTTCAATCGTGCTGAGAGTTTTATGACTTCACCTTTGGCACGGTTTAATCCGATGATTGGCGCTACAAGAAGTCTCGATTGTAGTACGGCTAACACCTGACGGCAGTCAGCCATTTGTCGGCGTGAAGCAATGGTGAGTCGTTCGTTCATTTCGTCGAGAAAAAGTTCTATTTCATTACGGGCAGGAACGACTCGTTCAATGGCATCAGATGGAGTAGAGGCGCGTAAATCCGCAACCAAATCAGAGACTAAAATATCAGATTCATGACCTACTGCAGATACCAAGGGGATTGGGCTTGCCAAAATGGCCCGTGCTACGGGCTCCAGATTGAACGCCCACAAGTCTTCAGGAGACCCCCCTCCTCGTCCTAAGATGACGAGGTCGACCGGTGGTTCGCCTCTTTTTTCTGCCTGTTTTGGATCGCTAAGCTTTCGCGTTATGGCCAACCCTCGAACTATTTCTTCCGCAGCTTTTGGTCCTTGGACCAAGACCCCAATCACCGTTCTCCGCAATCCTGGCCAGCGATTTTCAATTAATCGTTGCATATCTGATAGAGCGGCGGAACCAGCACCAGTGACCAAGGCAATATGTTTAGGAACCGGGGGAATCGGACGACGAGCTCTATCAAACTCCCCCTCTCTTTTGAGTTGCTCAATTAATTCTCGCTTCTTTTTCTCTAATTCACCGAGTACACTTACCGGTTCTATTTTATCGACAACCAACTGAATATTTCCTCGTTTTGCATAGAGGTCCAATGACGCTAGAACAACGACTTCACTCCCCTCTTTGATGCTGGAGTCAACAATACACTTGCCTTTCCAAATTACTGCATTCATTTGCCCATCATTATCACGAAGAGAAAAGTAGGTGTGCCCACTTGCGTATTGTTTCCATTGTGTTACTTCGCCTTTCAAAGCCTGATTTCGAAATAAAGGGTCCTGAATTACTGTACGCCGGACCATTTGTACAAATTGGCCGATGGGTAACGGGCCAGTCGTAACATCGCTCCGACTGGACATACATCACGATAGGCGTCCACGGTTCTTGAACACTCGCGCTTCGGATTCGTAGGTTTAATGTGCGATTTCGTAAAGGCTCAATGGCCATTCTCATCTGTTTCCTGGTCACCCGATTTGTTTTCACGGGCGGATTTTTTTTGGCGGAGAGAAAATTTTTGACGTTGTTCAACTTCCTCTAACTTATGCTTAATTTTCCATGAGAGGAATCGAAAGATTAGTACAACTGCAACAACATCAACTACGAGTATAATCCAATCGCTCATTGACCATCCAAACAGCATCCAACAACCCCCTACAGCGGTGGTCGAATATCAATATCGACATCTCCGATCGGCTTGCCTATGCACCCTAGTCGAGCGCCTTCTTCTACCAAGTATTCATCTAAGCCTGGCGGGAGATCGTCAGGTAAAGGAACTTCTCCAAATTGTAGGGTCACCATACATGCTCCACATGTACCTGAAGTGCAGTTCGTTGGAATTTCGACACCAGCCTGCTCTGCATGTTCGACAAGCGTCAGCCCCTCAACAAATGGAGTTTGGCCGAGTAGTGTTGCTCCCTGAAGAAACCGAACAATTGGAACTGATGTTTGAACAACCGGGGCGTCCTTTTCGGCTACCGCATTGGCGGACATCAAAACACCTCAGCGCATGTCCTTGTGACGTGTCCAGCGGCCGGTCTGCTTGTTGAAGAACAGACCAGCTTTCTTCATCCACTTGTTGAACTTCGTAGCACCGGCACCAGTTCTGAGAATGAAGTCTTCTCGGTCTTCTTGTGCTTGAATGTAGTCCTTGGCAGCCAAAGTTTGGTCAATCCAGTCATTGATATCCATAAGACCGCCAGACAAACCACCTTCTTCAACAGCCTTCACCATCTCGTCGGCAGTTGCTCCCGTGACTTCTAGGTCTTTGCGAATAAGTTCATTCATGCTCGTCAAGTCCATCGAAGCAGGCTTAGGAGGAACTGGGTTTCGGGGTCTCATGTCGGGGTCAATCTTGATTCGAGTACCGTTTTCAAGTCGAGTTTCAACCAAAGTTGATAATTCAGGCGTGAAACTTGTTTCACATTCCCAGCACATGAATGCCCAATCTTCGGGACGGTCTTGATCACGAGCTTGGCGAGGGTCCATTTCATCACCGCAGTTCGGACAAGCATGGAAGATAAGCGCAGGGACATGTTTGCGTCGAAAATCTACGATATCTTGAGGCGTACCTTCTAATTCAAGCATTTCATGGTCACGAGCAGCCTCTAGTCCTCGAGTTTCAAGTTGATCACGAATCTTAACTTTTTGATCATCTTTACCTTCATCATGGAGATTATTTTCGAGCTTAACAATCAATTCAACAGTTTTTCCAAGCCTGTTCATAATGAGTTTTTTTGCTCGAAAAGCCTCGACTATTGCGATTTTTAGCCGTTCTTTTTGCTCGGCCAACTCAGTGAGTACATCTTTTTGTTTGCGCTGGAACTTTATTTCTTCAATCTTCGATTCCTGCTTTTTCTCTGGAGCAAGAACTTTTGACAAATATCGCTCTTTTCCGTGACTTTGAGGTCCTGCTGTGATGATTGAGATGACACCGTCAGCGATATCGGCTTTGAGGCCGTAATTCTCAATCAGCATATCTTTGTCAATCTTTTTCAGATCACCAATTTTAAGTCCGGAATCGGCCAACTGCTGAGCAGTGGTTTCGTCGATACCTCGGCGTAGTAAAGCAAGGTAGGTGTCTTTCTTGGCCATAGCATCCCCTCCGACGAGTCTAGGCGAGGAGCCACTCCTAAGAAAAGCCTCTCCTCGTTTAGCGCGGACAAGATTAGCGTTTCACACCTAATGAACTACGAGTTCTTGGTCGCCAATGTAAACGACTCACACAAATCTATCCAGTCTTCGAGTTCCAGTTCTTCAGGTCTGCTTTCCATTCGCTCATCTTCAAGGTGTGCTGCATAGGCATCTTTCCATCGTTGAGCATGCCAACCGTTGACTCGGCCAATTCTTCGAGGTACTGCTTTGAGCGTTGAGCGTAATTTTTTCCGCCTTTGATGGAAAGCAAGGTGAATCATCTGTCGAACCAATCGAACATCACAAGGCCAATTCTCATCATGTGGGGCCAGCGTCACATATCGCGAATTTACTTTCGGCATAGGGCTAAAATTATGCGGGGATACCTTGTCTTCAATTTCACAAATCCAGTCGAGGCTTGCAGTCATCCCAAGTGAGCCTACGTCGCTTTCATACTCCATGGTTAGGCGTTCAGCAAATTCTTCCTGAACAAGCAACACGACTAATTCAAGAGCAGATGTACGAGGATTACGATGATATCGAGTGATGATTTCGATAAGTGGCGATGAGATCTGGTAAGGGATGTTTGCAACTATTTTAGTGATGTTTTGGGGCCATGCAGCACTTAAAACATCGCCTTCGACCACAGTAAGTTGGTTTGAATCTATTTCTGGCGCAAAACAATCGGTTAGGTGTGATACTGCCCCTGAATCAATTTCAACAGCAGTTAATGTACATCCAGTAGCGAGTATAGCTTCTGTTAAGACGCCAGGGCCCGGGCCAACTTCAAGCACATGATCGTCAGCCTGAATTTCACCTAATTGTACAGCACGAGAAATCAGCTTGTCACTGACTAAAAAGTGCTGACCTAAACTCTTGTCAACGGGCTGTTTGTCACGAAGACTATCAATCAGCCAGCGTGCGCCTCTCATGCCTTCACCGGCAAGAGCAGGTCAAGCAGACGTGGTTGGATATTTCGGTCCTCAATTTCAGCAAGGAATCGTTTTGCGAGCAATTCTCCGGCATCGATATTGCATGATTCGTTTAATGCGTTAAGTGATTCAAAGCCCGTTGAGCCCCGAGCCTCGACCATCTGCATTGCTTTTTTGTTTCCGACACCTGATAGTAGTTCAAACGCATGCTGCTTGAGAGACATGTTACCGGCAACATTGAAGAAAGCGTTGATGAAGTGTTGTTCATTTTCTTCAATAAAAATTTGTACGACAAGGGGGAGGTCAGCTTTTACATGGTTTGCAACACGACCAATATTGGTCATTCCAAGAACACTGTCAATATGTTCACGCTGATCTTCGTCTGTACCGATGTAGACTCGTGCAGTAGTGATAAGGGGCGCAATTCCTTGCTTGGGTTTGAGGCGGCATAGCAGTAATTTTCCTTCACTTACAGCGATGACCTCGTTTTTGTTTTGGTCGTGGTCGACCACCCGTGCCCAAGCTTCCTCCATCAGAGGTGAATTCTGTTGCTGGCGCTGTCCCCGGTTGGTTCTGTTGCCACGATGCTGACTTTTATTGCCACGACGGTCGTTGCTTCGTTGATTGTTATCACGGCGTGGGGCATTTTTTTGAGTATCGGCCTTTTTGACCGGTTGAATTTCATCGCGGCCTTCTGCAGGTCGTGACCATGATGTTGAAGTGGGTGCAGGAGAAGGCTTACGCTTCCCAGAGTTCACTCGAATGTTGCGGTCTTTACGTGGTCCAGCCATGTTTTCTCACCTCAGTGGGGAGGCCTTCATTCAAATCCAATGTGTTGACGAACAATTTCTAAAACAGAATTAATCTCATCATCGCTGATGTTCATTCTGCTGGATGCGAGAACTGCTTTGACATCATTCGGAAACATTGGCATAAGTTCTGCCAGTTTGGCCGCAAGATGTGGTGCGGTGGAAAGCGTTTCCACTCCACCGAGTTCTTCTTTCAGTGCTTGGAATACTTCTGGACTTGTTTTGTAACCGTTGCGAGCATCACTAGCAGCCCATTCAGCGTGTTGAAGCGCTGCTTTTTGCTCATAGGTGAGGTTCTTGCGGCGCTTTTCAGCTTCAAGCAAAAGGGTGCGAACTGTTGCAAAGTCTACGAATCGTTCTTCTTCAGTCATGGTAATTCCTCATTCAAGTGGGCGGAGGTGCTCTGGTCGAGCGATGACAGTCTTTGCCATGTTTCCGTCTTTAACTGCAACAACCCAAGCAACACCTTGTCGCTTTTGAATAAATCCAGTTCGGCCGTTGAATCGGCGATGTGGCATGCCCATCTGTTGGCCTCCGTCAAGTACGATAGCGACTCTGTCACCTTCTTGGTAATCGTGCATTACTCGACTAATATTGATTCGGCTACGTTCGTTCTTACGTCGACGTAGAATGCTTCGTGTTCCGACTCGTAGTCCCTTGGATCGCTTCATGTTTGTCGCCTCCTATATCTCCGGTTCAGCAGTTACGCATCTTCGGAGCAATTTGGCGACCTACCTTTCCCATATAAGCACCGCGACTGAGAATCAACCGTATAGAAACCCCAAAGGCGACAAAATCGTGTTGAAAAACGACCTCAATCTGCGTGAATATCGCCTACATCGAGCCAAAGAACTTCGCATTTAGCTTTGATGAGCGAGGATAGACTTGGTTGAGTCCTGCCTCCATCGCCGTGAACAGTTTCTTTGACGTATGTTCCCGATTCACACCGTAAAGTGAACTCGACTTCTCGAACACCGTCCTCCATGAGTTCTATTGACGGATTAGAGGTCTCATAGACTGTTCTTCTACGAATCAAATCAGCCCTGCGATGGGCGACTCTTTCTGGAGTGCGTTGTGCTAGAATGACTCCAGACAACTTTTCGATAGTCTGCATGACCGACTCGGTTTCAGGTAAATCGAAGAATACGGGTGGCGGGGGGCCTGATTCAAGAATACGTTGGATGAGTTCATCTTTTGTTCCGGACTTTTTCAGTTTCATTTCTTCAGCTTTTGCGACAAGTTCAGGCTTTTTCATCGCCCGAAGCTCCTCTTCACTGGGCCCTTCTGGTACATCAATGACTGTCGGCAAAGGTTTGGTATGGTCGTTTTTCCTATCTCCTCTACGCTTTCTTTTAGAGGATTTTTTCTTTCCTTTTCCGCCTCGTTCTTGAACATCTTCATGAGTCAAATCAACGGGTGCCGTTAACACTGCGTATTCAGCTTCGCTCAAGGGCAGAATTCTAAACCGGATAGTGTAGGATTTTTCTGCCGGTGTGTCTTTCACACGGACAACCTCGCTACGGGTAGAATCCCTTAGGCCCGTAATCTGGATACTGCCTTCGGCACAAGAATTTATTTTCTCCATTGCTTTTTCAGCATCGACAGAGCGAACCTTTGGTTCTTTCATTTCGATTACAAAAGGGCGACCTCGGCCCATACAGCGTACATCGATATCTTCTCGGCCCATGCCATGAAACGCATGTTCCTCGGCTTGAAACAACTCGAGCAGAGGGTTGCCAATGAGGTCTTGAACGCTTTTTTTGTATTGAAGGCCAGATTGTTCACAACGCTGACATCCTCGTCCCTTGCATGCACGACACGGCCATCGTGTTTGCGGAATCCCACGTTCAAGTTTGAGGTATCGCCCGTACAGGTAGTGTGCTCGGATATCGAGTTCAACAGTGAGTGTCAACACATCGATTAGAGCTAAAATTTGAGGTTTGTCGTTGACCAAGGTTATGTTTTCTAGCTTTTTATTGAGGTGTTGAGCAATCGACTGAACAAGCCCGCTCTTGAGTGCATCCGAGCCGCCAGCTCCAAATCTCTTGCGCATTTCCTCCTCTTCTTGCACTTGGTCTTTTGGTATTCGAGCACCGAGTTGCAAGCGAGATAGTTCGTATGGGGCAATATTATCGTAGATGATTTCAGCAAGTAACTCCGATTCCTCAAATAAATTTTCACAAAATGGGCACAACGGCTCTTGTTCTCGGGCGCCGAAGAGATGCGAGTCACGTTCATTGACCGCCGCTCGGATTTCTATTCCCGACTCCTCAATACTTTGTTCAAACCGCTTTTTACCACCAAGTCGCCCTAGGCAATGGTCACAGGTACCGATGCGAACAAGGTGTTTGTGACCAGCCGGTGAGGGTGCACGGGAAATTTCTTCGGTATGAGTGCTCAACTGATCTGGAGACTCATCCTGCCATTCTTCGCTGTCTTCTACCGTTGACTCGACGACTTGCTCATCATCCCATAAGGAATAATCTGTTTGACCAAAACCTGCACTTGCATACTTCATCCAATCTTCATCGGAGTCGTCAGTTTCATTGGAACTCTTGTCGGTCATAATATCACCACTTTCTCGGGGTCAACCCCAAAGACAGCAGTCAATGCTCCAACCTCTCCTTCATCAATTCATCGGTATTTTCACAAACCAAAGTATTCATCAGAAGCATAAAGGGAGTACAAGAAAAGGAACACGGCGGCCACTACAAAGCAAAAAATGGCCGTTAAGGTCGACAAACCCACCATTATATTGCCACCGTTTCTTTTCTTCCAACCCGCATACTTGATGCCAAAAATTCCTAGCATTATCAGCCCTGTTGCATTTCCGTTGCAGAGAACAAAGCAAAACACGTCGTCCTGATCGAAGCCAGTGTCTGTCAATAAGATGGGTAACAGTGTTGATAATAGGATAACGAGTAAAGATATCCAAAGCAAATTGTAAGGAGGTTTGTCATCGACAGGAATCAACGGTTGGTTGGGATAATAGGCCATCGGGGTTCCTGATAGAACTGGAGTGCTGACATCGACTGTTTCAGCATCATCCGTTCCGGATTCGATAACAACGCTTTGAGGAGGAAAGTCGTGCTCATCGGCAACCATGAAACTTGTTCATGGAGTTTGGACTTAAACATGCTGTAGGCAGTTACTCAGGCAAGGACATTGGGCGCAAGAACATCGTCACCGACTTTGTTTCGCTGTGAAATACTCCGGCCACTTTGAAACCATGTCGGCGGTGAAATCGCTCAGAGTCCAGATTCGGCGGGGTAAGATTAACTTCTGCTACAACCGGATAGTTGAGTTGTTCAGCATAGTTGAATACGCACTGGTAAAGTTGAGTCCCAACACCTCGGTTCCGATGTTTTTGGCTTACTGCAATTCGATCTACGTACAAAAATTCATCGTATTTTTCTTGGAACCAAGCGTAATTTAGGCTCTGATACGAAGTGTTTGGTAGTAAACAAAGTACGAATCCCAGCAATTCACTGCCGTCGAATGCTCCAAGACAAAACTCACTTAATTCCATCAAGTCGTTAAATTCGTCCTCAGAAATCTTGCCAGTACCCGGTAATCCTTCTTCGTTTATTCTCCAACCAACAGTAATGTTGTCGCTTTCAAGCGGTCGGATTTCCATCGTCTTGTGCCCCCACATTCGATGCACGGGCAACCAAGCCTAAAGCCGCAGTGGTGAGAACGAGACTTGCAACGAGCGAGAAACCAATCATTGCTGCTGAGAATATTCCAAAGTTGCTGAATAAGCCCATTGGTGAAAGAGCGATGACACTGAACCCGGCGATATCTGAGGCGGCACTACCGACTAATGCCAGGCCACAGGCACCTCCAATGCCGATGAGGGCTTCTTTGTGAGTTTCTCCCGATTCACGCCCTTCCCTATATCTCTCGGTAACGTGAATACAATAATCGATACCAACTCCCAGTGATATCGTTGCTATGGTTACTGTGACTATGTTGAGAGACGAACCTGCCATGTACATTAGGCCATACAACCAAACCACGACCAAAAGGATTGGAACAAGAGTGACGCTGGCTTGCTTGAACGACTTGAACCCGATTGAGAGGGTGATGAATACAAACAGTGAACCAAGCAGAAGCGATGATTGCATCTCCTCCTGCATCGTTGTGGAGGCGACAAAGCGCGTTACTGGCCGCCCAGTCGTCATAACCCAAGTGAGCGGTTTTTCGTCACTCGTGTCACCAGATTCCAATCGGTCGCCTGTTGAGAGATTGGTGAACGACGAGAGGTCCCTCCACACTTCTTCCATGCCCCCAGCCATGCCCGGGAAATCCTCAGGAGCAGTCATGCCAAATCGAATGAGCATTCGTTCATACACCGCATCTTGACCGTTGATGTCAAGCCATGGCTGTGTAGGGTCGAGTTCGACCTTTGGAGCGATGTACAAGGCTACAATGCTCGGAGGGATATCTGGAATTGGCCCAACACCTGGAACTCCGTTCAGTGACAAGAATCCGTAGAAGAAGGCTAAACATTCTCGGTCGGTCAAATCCATCAATGGCCCGTTTCCAGCAGTGGAGCAATTCATTCCATGTCCAGTTTCGTTTACCTGCCATCCAGCAGCTTCGAACGGCGTTGGGTCCAGAACCAACGAGCCCTGTGCAGCCAGAACCATCTCGTCAAGAGCAAGAATGTCGATGGTACCGTCAGGTTGCCGAGTTATCTTGTCCGGTACGCCTTCGGGCAAATCGTCCATGTCCTGGCGGAAGGTGTCGATAGCAGCAAAAACTGCGGGATCAAGAATATCGCCTTCAATCAAAAGATTTGCAGGTTCACCTTCATCAGCAAACCGTTCCGAGATTTCCTGAACTCCGATAGCGAAGTCTGAGCGTTCATCCAAGAAATCCTCAACCGCAAAATCACCTTCCAGTTGAGCCATGCCCCAAGCAGCCGGAACCGTTAGTAAGAAAGCGATCGAGGCGATAATTACTGAATTTCTGAATGTACCAGAACCTACAGAGATTTTCTTCAACCATCGTTCAGGAATAAGGTGTGTTACATCGCCCGACTCATCGATATTCATTTCACGCTCTAGCATCCATTTGTCGACTGAAAGCCGGATGAGTGGAACCCATAATCCGGTGAGAATGAAAGCGGATAGGATTCCGAGTGCGGCTTCAATTCCAAAGGAACGAAGTACAGCAATATCGCTGAATACATTCGCAGCAAAAGCAGCCATTGTCGTGAGAGAAGTCAGCATGATCGCTCGCCCGACGCGCTGCAATGTAGTTTCAGCAGCCTCTTCAGGGGTGAAGGACTTGCCTCGCTCCTCTTTGTATCGATGCAGTGCGTGTAGAGAGTCGTCGATTCCTAAAGCAAGGACAAGAATCGGGAGTAAATTTGAGAATTGCGACCGTGCAATGAGCGACAGACCAAACCATGAAGTCATGCTTGAGAAATGTCCTATCATGCCCTGCATCCAGAGCAATGCAGTTCCAAGAGCAAACATTACGATAATCACATCAGTAAGTCTTCGAAGGCTCACATAGAGCAAGCCGACGATGGCTATACCCATCAGCAGAACAAGACCGCCGCTTGCTTGGAGCTCACGGTTCACCTCGACGTTAACGCCTTGTCCGAGTAAGAGCGTAATCGTTGTTCTGTCGTTTGAGCGCAGATGCCCCTCCAAATCCATGTACGACCATTCAGTGGAACATCCAGTACCTTCATCCATCTTTTCAAGACAGTATTCTTCAGAATATTGAGGCGGGTGCAGAACCAACGAGCGGTCGGCAATTCGATATCCGCCGATTTTTATTCCATCATCGGAAAAGTCGAGACTTTTTTCTTGCAGTGAATCTTTCCAAATGACTTCCCAGCCCATTTCTTGAAGCATTCCTCTGTCAAATTGAACAAGTAACCAGGTCGAAGATGCAGACCATCTTCCGCTGGCGTAGAAGGCGTTCTCCCATGAACCGTCACTGTTTAGTGAACCTCCGACGGGTCCAATTTGAAGAGCGTTCATGTCGGCGACAAATCCTCTATCCAAAGATAACCAGCGTAGGAAATTGTTGTCGGATGCTTCAGCCATACGTGATGCTGCCAGGTCGATGTGCTGTTGTGTCACATTGACGTCATCAAATTCAAGGCAATCCAAAATACCGCAATCTGTCCAATTGGTTGGCGGTTCAGTCACGACACCGAGTGTCGTTAGGCCAGGTTGGGTAAGAATGGATGTCCCGTTCATGAATCCTCTGAAGTGGTCGGAAAGAGAAATTGCTCCTGGGGCTTGGTTACCAGTGACATCGTTGACGAGCGGTTTCATTGCTTTGCTAAGTGGGTGTTCGTGAACCAAATTTACCTTTGAATCAATTTCTTGTAACAGCGTCAAATTCATTATTCCTGCCGTGGGAGCGTTAAT
>DAIUCF010000034.1:0-17532 GCA_036846305.1 Candidatus Poseidoniaceae archaeon
ATCATGGAGGATTCTGGTTCCTCCGACCTCGGTTCAAATCCGAGAGGGACTACCTCTCTATCAATGCCAAAGGTTTTCAATTAAGGGAGCCACATACTTGTATGGCAAAGGTAGAGCTTTACACCAGTCGAGGTTGTGGGGCTTGCGTCAATGCCAAACGATTGTTTGATTCAAAAAAAGTGCAATACGATGAAATTCGGTTGGGCGTCTCCAGCAGAATTGACCTTGAGTATCAAATTCGTACCAACCGTAGCAAAACAGTACCTCAAATTTTCATAAACGAGGAATGGATTGGTGGGTTTGAGGAACTTTTGAAGTTTGAAAAGGCTGGTGAACTAGATTGGCGTCTTGGACTCTGTGAAAGGCCAAAGAGGTCGTTTTTACGGCGATTGGTTAGGAAACTCATGGGGAGGGTTTACTGAACTTTTGCTACGCTGTTCAACGTGAAACTCGTTACCATTTGCATTGCTTGACCATGTGTTATTGAACCGGAATAGTCCCGAATTTTTCCGTGAATCGTCGATCGAAGTCTAAAATCACATGTCGGCGTCGTATCTTGTTTCTCATGATGTTTGTAAAAATGTACTCCAACTTTGTATTTTCCAGCCGGTGCATTTTTGACCCATACCACATTTTCAACTGCTTTGTCACTCGTAGGTCGAACATTCATGTCCACATCTAATTCACCACCGCATTCACTGGTTTTATTGTTGAAATAGATTCTCTCACCTGAAGGGCAAAATATGTGTAAATCTAAATCGTTGAAATCGTCCCAAGTAAGAGAAATTTGAACTTCACCGGTTTTACCCCCCTCTCGTTCAAGGCGTTCTTCTATGTCGTCATTTACGATGGATTCGGCGTCAAGATATTGTATGCCGCTACCGATTTCTTCTTGTCCAACAAGAGATGCATGTTCGTCTAATGGCTGTTCGTTTTGCTCAATCCATGATGTTCGCAGTTCAATACTTGAATTCTCAGTAACTTCGTAAACCGCCGACTGATCATTTTTTCCGGCATGTGATTCTTCTTCAATTACTGATTCATCAACAAATAAATCTTCAACGAGCAAACTAAGCGAGAGCAGATGCTCGTCCCGAGCCTTATCTCTTTGAGCGTATTCAGATTTTTCTTCTTCATCCAGTTGATTGACTTGTCGACTTGACCCAACGACGGTTGCTGTATGGTCCTCTACTGTCTCATCATTGTCTTGAGGCTTCAAACCAGCATCAGTAGTTTGATTTGAATCTTCGTACTTTTCTACAATCTGTTCTCCTCTTGAGTTGAGTCTTCGAGGAAGAATTGAATCTCTGGGGGCGTGTTTTTCTCTTCTTGCAACTGCGCTTAGAAGCCGACTCTTTTTTTGTCTAGAGCGGATGATAACGAACATGACGCCAGCAAACAGCAGTAGTCCAACCAAGGTTGGTACTACGTTCATTTTCATCACATCCATCTACGGCTTAGCTGTGTAGTGCAGCATTGATTTTGTCAAGGGTCTCCCTGCTTGGTCGAAGCGTTTCGTTGGGAACATCCACCAGGGGAACATCTACCAAGCCGAGGTCTTCTGCTAAAGATGGCTTTGAACTGTCAAAATACAACAATCCTGTTACGTGCTTTTGATTTGATTCTGCCTCATGTAAGGCTGTGAGGGCAGCCACCGCATTGCCTGGGTCGTGCTCAGCAGAAATTGTCTCTAGACGAATGACTGAGCCATCGTGAAGTGTAATATCTCTGAAGTGTCCATCGGGGACTTCAATTTCTTCAACCGGGTTGAAATGTGGGATGTAATCTGTCATATGGAGTGTCATTTCGTTTTCTTTTACATAACCATAGGAGCGCATTGATTCATCGTTGTTGTTGAAGGTGACACACGGGCTGATGACGTCAATCAAAGCAAAACCTTTGTGAGACATTGCAGCTTTTAGCAAGGCACCCAATTGTTTCTTTGAGCCTGAGAACGAACGAGCAACAAAGGTGCAGCCGAGATTGATCGCAAGCGCGCACAAATCGATGGGCTGTGTCTTGTTTGGTGCTCCCTTTTTCTTTTTCGAGCCGATGTCTGCCGTTGCAGAGTACTGTCCCTTTGTAAGACCGTATACTCCATTGTTTTCAACGATGTACACCATGTCCATATTGCGACGGATAGCGTGTATAAGTTGCCCGATACCAATCGAAGCAGAATCTCCATCGCCAGAAACACCGATGTACAACAAATCTTTGTTGATGGCATAAGCACCAGTCGTTACCGATGGCATTCGACCATGGACGGTGTTAAATCCGTGAGATTGACCAAGATAATAGGCTGGAGTTTTGGATGAACAACCAATACCTGACATTTTAGCAACACGATGGGGTTCAATACCATTTTCCCAAGCAGCAGAAATAATGACATTGGAGATTTGGTCGTGGCCGCATCCTGGGCACAGGGAAGATTTACCGCCGGTGTAACTGTCCTTTGGTTCGTTCAATACATTGAGTTTGACTGGGCGTGCAGCCCGCTTTGGTCGTTCGCTCATTTTTTCGCCTCCTCTAGGGTTTCAAGAATACGTTCTGCATATATTCCAGCACGCGGAGGAACTCCATCACTGTATGCGACTGAAAATACTTTAGGAATCAATTCATTGGGCAACTCCTTTCTTAGAATTCCATACAATTGACCGTCTCGATTAATTTCAAGCACGATTGTGGTTTTATGCCGTCGGATGAATTGTTCTACTTCACTGTGCAACGGAAGAGCACGAATTCGGCATTGACTCACTTTGATTCCGGTTGATTCTAAAATATCATCGATTTCTTGAATCGTATTTTCCATACTTCCCAAGTAAATAATTCCAATTTCACATTCCTCTTCTTCCCGTAACATTGGGGCAGGCAATTCATCTCGTGCGCCGTCAATTTTACGTCGAAGCCTCTGCATTAAGTCGTAATAATCATGAGGTTTTTCTGAATAAACACCTTTTGGATTGTGTCCAGTCCCTCTGTAGAGAATTGGGTCCATGCCGGAGCCGGGCAAGGTACGGTAAGGTATTCCATCGCCGTCAACATCAAGGTATCTGCCAAATTCTTCGAATGCCTCAAACACGTCTCGTTCACGAACTACCTTCCCCCGATCCATATCTTGATCTGGGTATTCAAAGCCACTGCATGCCCATCTGTTCATACCAAGGTCCAAGTCACTTAGTCCAAATATGGGGGTTTGGAAGCGTTCAGCATAATCGAAGGCTCTCCATCCATATTCGAAGCATTCTTCGACAGTTCCGGGAATGAGTACGATGTGTTGCGTATCTCCGTGGCTTCCTTCGTATAACATCGTAATGTCAGATTGCTGAGTGCGTGTAGGTAGGCCTGTTGACGGACCAACTCGGTTCACATCCCAAAATACTGATGGTATTTCAGCAAAGTATCCCAGGCCGATAAATTCCTGCATGAGTGAGATACCGGGTCCTGAAGTTGCAGTCATGCCCCGGCCACCAGCCCAACCTGCGCCTAATACCATGCCCGCTGCAGCCAATTCATCTTCGGCTTGAATCACAGCACATGTTGCGTTGCCATCGTCATCAGTTCTCAGTTGTGGGATGTAGCCAATGATGCCTTCCGCAACAGATGACGAGGGAGTGATTGGGTACCATGCAAGCATTTGAACTCCGCCAAATATGCAGCCTAGGGCGACGGCCTCGTTTCCTTCGATGAAGAATTGAGGCTTTTCAATAACTCTCTTTTCAACGACATAGGGATCGTTCTTGGAGAGATTTTCCTTGAAATAGTCCCGGCCGAGGCCTAGTGCAGTGATGTTGAGTTCGATTGCTGTAGCCTTACCTTTGAATTGTTTAGCAACTGCAGCCTCAAGTTCTGCTTGGTCGATGCCGAGCACTTCCGCTAGGACGCCAACATAGATGATATTGGTGACTAGTTTGGCAATTTTCGGATTAATTTTTCGAGCAAGTGATGACATGGGCACCGGATAGGAAATCACGTCATCTCGAGTCATTTCCATTTTAGCATTCTCGTTCCATATTACGACGGAGCCAGGTTCGAGGCTTTCTAAGTCTTCATGCCATGTAGCAGGGTTGACCAACACTTGGATGTGCGTACGATTGCCTGGAGCTTGGTATCCGTGGTCTGAAAGTCGCACAATATACCATGTTGGTAGGCCAGAAATGTTTGATGGAAACATATTTTTTCCGCTAACAGGAACGCCCATTTCGAATAAGGATTGAAGTAAAATCAGATTTGCTGATTGCGAACCTGTACCGTTTGCAGTTGCTATGTTAATGGTGAAGTCGTTTGCAATGGTTTCCATTGTGTGTGTCTCCCTAGAGTTCACTGTGCGAACACAGACTCCCCCGAATAATGGGGTTTCACATACACTCTTTGAACATGTTGATGCACAATTGTGAAAATACGCCGCATTTTGAATTCTCTTTCTTGATAGTCATGCGCGACGCTCAAAACCTTCTGCCATGTGGCGCTACCATGGCGGACAAATCAGACAATGCGACTTCTGCTGCTGAAAAAGTTGGCAAAAACAACCCGTTTAACGCCGAGGAAAAGCGCAAAAAAGCATGGACAAAGGCCGAGAAGTCGATTACTCAAGGCAAACCTGAAGGCGCCCTCGTGGTTCTCCGAGAGGTTGATGCCATTGGTTCTCATCCAACCACGCTTCGTATTGCTGGAGAGGCAACTTACAAAATTGCCCAGCGTACGCGTTCGAAGTCAGACTATAGAAAAGCCGCATCTCTTTTACGGGATTCAGTCAAGATGAATCCTAAGGACAAGCAATCGAATTCTACGTACAACGATGTTCTGAACGAAATGCAGGATAAAGGAATTAGCGAAAGTGCGATTCCGCGTCTTCTTAACGACGGAACCCCAACTTTGGCTGGGGTGTTTGCTTTTGGCGCAGCATTACTACTCATTCTTGCCAGCCTAGGATTCCTAGCAAATACGACAAGTTCGAGCGACCAAGTTATTTTTGAGATGTCGTGGACCGATGAATCCGGCCTGCAAAAAACGGGTGAAGTCACCATTGAATTGTACGCAGACGAAGCTCCTATGCACGTCGAGAATTTCAAAGAACTTGTTTCGGGCGGTTACTATGACAATACGATCTATCATAGAATTATTAAGGATTTCATGCTCCAAGGTGGCGACTTTGAGCGTTCAGACGGAACGGGTGGTCATGCCGTAGTTTGGTCCGGATATTGTAATGGTGCAGCATCCTCATCTTCTACAGATTGTCCTATGACTGATTGGACATTACCTGATGAAGCGAACAACGGGCTTGTTCACGAGCCGTATGTTCTTTCGATGGCTAAGACCAATGATCCGAATACAGGAGGCTCACAGTTCTTCATTGTCTCTCCAGGTTCAACGCCCAGTCATTTGGACGGTGTACACACCGTCTTTGGGAAAGTTGTCGCCGGCCAAGGTGTCGTTGACCAAATTGATGCAGTTCCAACCGGGGGTAGTTCGGGTAGCACCCCTGTTAACACCGTCTCATTGAACAGCGCAACGTTTGGAGAAATCACAACTCCATGGTATCAGTTCTGGTGAGCACTTTTTTGACGCGCAATTTGATGTTCAGTAGGGGTTGTGTTCATAGACATGTGCCTAGTCGGAGGTGACATGACGACCCTAGACCCATACAACGCTCGCAGAGCCCTTTCTGTTGGCGGCGAATATTTCGCGCTCGATGGCCTAGACGAGAACGGCATTGACACCACTGATTTGCCTTACTCAATACGGATTCTACTCGAGGGGGCGCTTCGAGGTAACGATGGTTTCTTGGTCCGTGATGAAGATATTCAAAATATCGCAGGTTGGAAACCGAATGGGGAACGCAGCGAAATTCCATTCCGTCCATCAAGAGTAATTCTACAAGACTTTACCGGAGTTCCAGCGGTTGTCGATTTGGCTGCTCTACGAGATGCAATGGTAGAAATGGGCGGAGACCCGGAGAAAGTCAACCCACAAGTTCCAGTTGACTTGGTAATTGACCATTCGGTTCAAGTCGATATAGACGGAGGTCATAGCGACGCTCTTCAACTGAACCTTGACATTGAATATCACCGCAATATGGAGCGATACACTTTCCTAAAATGGGGTCAACAATCTTTGGATAACTTCCAAGCAGTGCCTCCATCCAGAGGAATTGTTCACCAAGTTAATCTTGAGTATCTGGCCAGTGTTGCTCGTCAAGAGGACGGCATTTGGCTCGCAGATACGCTTGTAGGAACCGACTCCCACACGACCATGGTTAATGGCTTGGGAGTTTTAGGATGGGGTGTTGGTGGAATTGAAGCCGAAGCAGTCATGCTCGGACAACCAATCTACATGTTGGCCCCGGATGTTGTCGGCATGCGCCTCACAGGTTCGTTGAATCCTGGAGTTACCGCTACGGACATGACGCTACGCATCGTTGAACTTCTTCGTGAGCATGGTGTTGTTGGAAAATTCGTTGAATTCTTCGGCCCAGGTATGGTTGAACTTACCCTGGCAGACCGTGCTACAATCGCAAATATGGCGCCAGAATATGGGGCGACATGTGGCTTTTTCCCAGTTGATGAACGGACTCTTGAATATCTGAGATTGAGCGGACGTGAACAATCTTCGATTGAAGGTGTAGAAGCCTATGCTCGAGCACAAGGCTTGTGGTATTCTTCCGACTCCAAAGAGAAGTCGTATACTGCAACATTAGAACTGAATTTGTCGAGTGTTCAACCTGCTTTAGCCGGGCCAAAGAGGCCTCAAGACAGGGTTGACCTATCCAGCATGAAGCAGCATTTCATCGAATCGCTAACTCATGAGTTGGGTCACCACGGCCATGGATTAACTAACGACCAACTTTCGAACGGCGCTTTAGTTACTAAAGACGGTCAAACCTTTGATTTAAACCACGGAGACGTAGTTATTGCCGCAATTACATCATGTACCAACACTTCAAACCCTGGTGTTATGCTTGCAGCAGGACTTTTGGCCCGAAACGCACGCGCTCACGGCTTGGAAGTCAAACCATGGGTCAAGACCTCACTTGCTCCGGGAAGCAGAGTTGTTACTGAATATTACGAAGCATCGGGGCTCCAAGAAGATCTCAATGCTCTTGGATTCAATGTTGTTGGTTATGGTTGCACGACGTGTATTGGGAATTCTGGGCCTCTCCCCGAGGTCATTGATTCTGCAATAGATGAGGCGGGCCTCATTGTAGGTTCAGTTATCTCAGGTAACCGAAATTTTGAGGGTCGGGTCCACGGTAAAGTCAAGGCGTCTTACCTTGCAAGTCCTCCTCTTGTTGTTGCGTACGCTTTGGCTGGAAATCTTGAGGTGGACCTTGCAACAGAGCCCGTGGGTTACTCAACAGACGGTTCTCCAGTTATGCTGAAGGACATCTGGCCAAGTGAAGAACAGTTGAGTGAAGCCATGACAGTCATTACCCCCGAAATGTTCCGGCAGCGATATGCTGATGCAATGAACGAACCTCGCTGGGACAGCATACCTTCAGAGCCAAGTCCGCTTTATCCTTGGCAAAAAGATTCAACCTACATCCGTCTTCCGACATTCTTTTCCGGCTTATCTCCACAACCAGAACCAATTTCTAGCATTGAAGAGGCTCGTGTTCTGCTAAAATTGGGTGATTCTATCACGACAGATCATATATCTCCAGCTGGTTCATTCCCAGCGAACGGCCCGGCTGGAAAATGGCTGGTAGAACGAGGAATCGAAAAAGCCGACTTCAATTCTTTTGGAAGCCGACGGGGCAATCACGAAATCATGATGCGAGGTACTTTTGCCAATGTGCGAATCCGAAATCAAATGGCTCCGGGCACAGAGGGTGGATTTGCCTCCGATTTTACAACTGGTGAAGTCGTATCAGTTTATGATGCAGCACACTCATATTCCGGCCCTAAAGTGGTTTTAGCCGGCAGCCAGTACGGAACAGGTTCGTCTAGAGATTGGGCGGCCAAAGGAACGTATTTACTTGGGATTGAAGCAGTCATAGCCACATCTTTTGAGAGAATTCACCGGTCCAACTTGGTCGGTATGGGAGTTTTACCGATGACTTTTACAGAAGGAGAATCTCATGAATCCTTGGGGCTTGATGGAACAGAATCATTTACAATTCCAATTACCGATGATGTTCAACCGTTACAAAATCTCACCGTCACTGCACGGCATCCAACTGGAAACACGTCTACGTTTGAAGCACAAGTTCGTCTTGACACTCCAGTTGAAGTGGAATACTATCGTAACGGCGGAATTCTACATACGGTTCTTCGCCAACTTGCAAAAGAAGATTAATGTTTTAGGATGCGTACATTGAATATACAGTATGGAATGGTGACACTATGGTTGAGTTGAAAGGTCAAGTTCGTTACCGGTTCCGTGCTGATGAACATGATGTTCATGTCATGATTGAAGGTGAGGCCTCATGGGTCAAAAAACGAACCAAAGAGCTCGATTTAGGAGGTGTAGGGTGGTCGATGCCCATTGCTTCAGAAGTACGGGCCACCAATACTTCTGGAATTGATATTCCTACGTATTCCGATGAAGAATTCTCTCCACAAGGAGCGAACTCAAACAACGAAAAACCACGCGACATGGGGCCGACGCCCGATCCATCCCGAATACCTGTGGTACGTCGCCCGATTGGGCAACTTAATTTGGGCGAAGAACTGGAATCACTCGGACTTGAAGCGCCGATACGCCCGGACCCAATCGAATTGATGGAGGCACTTGAGGAGATGGAACCTCCTCGTCCTGTTCAAGGTGCCATGAGCGTTGATCCTATGGCTGAAGCTTGGTTGCGTGAATTGCTCAATCTTGTTGTTCGTGATTATGGCATCACAGCACTCAAAACCGAAGATATCGAAGAGATTGCCAGCAAACGTCTAGGCGGTCGTGAAGGTACCAAACTCGAAGTTTGGCTCGAATCTCTTTTCTCTGCAGGAAAACTAGTCAAAGTTCACGGAGGAGATGCCACTGGATGGGGTCCGTCTCCACGATGGCTGTCGGGTAAATTTGGTTAATCTTAACGACTTCTTTATTGCGTTTGTTCAATTTGGGCCAATACTCTTTTTTTAATTACTATTCGTTGTGCTGCACTTGATTTGAAAGTTTTCTTAAGAGAACCTGAAAGCAAAGGAATTAAAGTGCAACAGAGGTTGGGGAGGCTAGTGATGTTGATGTCTTCCAAGAACAACCACCTCAAGAGCCGCGCCCTAAGCATGTTTCTCGTCATGCTGATGTTACTTTCGACGACTGCAGCGATTGCTTCCACAGCAAGCGCATCAGTGGCTCGTTCGTATACGACCAACCGTGATCCTCACGATGTTGCAATTGGCGATTTTAATTGTGATGGGCACAACGACCTCGCTGTTGCAACCGACGGTACGCACACCATCAGCATTCTTTGGAATGATGGCACCGGTGATTTCTCGGAGCGCCAAGATATTTGGGTCTCAAAGAACACAAGCCGAAATGCAGATTGGGATGAGTTTTCGAATGTCCAATCCGTAGAAGTAGGGGAATTTACGGGCGATTCTGCGATTGACATTGTTATCTTTCAAAGAAACAATCCCTTCAAGACCGACGATAACGGTGCGCCTGCAGGAGAGCCAGGAAACGTAACCATCATCGAAAACGGTGGCTGCAATGAGAAAACCTGGAGCATCGGTGAACGTTTCACGCATTTCTACGCATTTGATTTGGCAGTTGGAGATGCAGACCAAGACGGTAATGACGACATCTATGTTTTGGATTTACTTACCGACCTTTCATCTCAGCGTGTGGTCTTGTATCGAGGGCCAATTACCTCAAGTACTCAAGGAACGATTACTACTCTTGGCTCATCCCAACAAAACGTCTACCAAAACATCGAGATTGGTGACTGGGGAGAAACCGAAACAGTTGGCATTACAGGAACCTGTACAGATGATGATATTTGGCTCCAGCGTAGACAAGGTGTTGACTACAACGCTAACCAGGTTACCAATCCAGGTCACGATGATAACATGACCATCATCGAATACAGTTGTCTTACCAATTCATACCCTGCTACATACACTTTCAGTGCTACAAATCCGCCAATTAACTCCCATGTTATCAACATGAATACAGACACTTCCTCGGACTTTGCTATCGGCGATATGGATGGAGACGATGTGATTGACGCAATGGTTTTGATCGATGGCAATCTTGAGAATGTCACGTATGTAACTGCAACATCTGTAGGTACGTGGACAACTCCGAGCCTCGCTTACTTTGGCCCATACCTTTCATGGAATGTTGCGGTTTCAGACCTTAATGGTGACCAGGAGCCAGATTTCGTCAACCCAACTCTGGCATATCAACTCAACACAACAGATTCTGCTGGTGGCTCAACCTCCTCATTCTACCTCAACTTCCCGACATCAGTTCAAGTTACCCTTTCTGACGGAAACGGTGGACATTTGAGCCCATTGTCCTATGCAGCCGGTCGCCGGCCGAGCGTCGTGGATGTGGGGCAACTTGCTGGTGCTAGTGGTTCAGCTGATGACCTTGTAATCGGTCACACCAACTGGCGGTTCTCCAATGGGTGGAGAGATAACTTTGGTTGGGAGGGGCAATACGATACCGTTTCTGTCATTGAAATGGATAATCTAGATTTGTCCGTTTCCGGCGTTGATATTTCTCCTGTTGATGAGTTCTTCGGCATAGTTGGAGAGGGTACCCGTGACATCGAAATTACTGTCACCAATACCGGAATGAATGTTCTGAACGGGCAACAAGCAACCCTTGACGTTAAACTGCAGGTAGTCGATTCTGCAAACTCAACCAACACAACAGTCTACGAGATGGATTGGGATGCGCCTGAGAACAAGGCAGCTTGTGCAGGATGTACCTGGGCATTCGAAGAATACGTCGACCAATCCACAATGTGGCACGAAGAAAAAAATCACACCCAAAGCGATGATGAATACGATTTCGATTATGGCCCAGCAGGTGAAGCAGAATCTCGAGAGACACGTCTGACAGCACCTGATGTAGATGCGAATTACAACAACCCCACTGATTTCATGTGGGCGGGATACTACGACACCAATTCAACCGGTGCTACATGGACGGGATACGGAAAGAACTGGGACGATGCAATGATTTTGCAAGATGTTGACCTTAGTGGTTCCGATCGTGCATTCATGAGTGTCGATTTATTCCGACACTTAGGCCATGGTGTGTTAGGATCTGCTCAAAATGGACAATTCCTTGCTAGTGATGTTTGGGATGATCTCGCAATGATTGAAGTCGGCAGTACAGAGACTGGATGGTCGACAATCGCATGTCCTCAAAGCGCACAACTTGATGGTGCCTGTGCATCCAGCGATTCGATGTGGGGTGGATTTGATGGCGACAGAACGAACAAACAAGACAATTGGCGTGGTTCACCCGAAGGAACTTACTATTACAATGTCTATTCGTTTGGCACATACTATGGATGGGACAGTTTCAGTCAAAACGGCGTTGGTGAATTCGACCTCAGTCCGTGGGCTGGAGAAACCGTCGATATTCGATTTAGACTTCGAACGGGATTTGAAGGTTCAATCTCTGATGATAATGAATCTCTTTGGAGTGGAAGAGACGGTTATGCAGTTGACAATCTCAAAATTTACAAACAAACAACTGCGTTTGAACCAAATCCACAAGAACAACAGGCTCCCGTACCGCTTAACAACCTTGGACCGGGTCAAGAATATACTACCTCAATTACCGCCGACTTGCTGAACGATACAACATATCGAATCTCTGCTGTTCTCTCTGGGAATTCATGGGATGAGCAGAGCCAAAACGATGAATTAATCGCTTATGTGACGCCATTCAATCTTTACGACCCGATGGTTGAACAACTTGAATATTTCAATCCAGGAGGATTGTATCCAGAAGGTCTTTTCGACATTGAAGTAACTACAAACAACTACGGAAATACGCCCGTTGATTTTGATATCGTGGCGACCGTCTTCAACGCCGATCCTTCGAGCATCCTCTGCGGTGCATCTCGAACTAACTGTACGGAATCTTTTGAAGGTGGAGCTGATGGAATTATTTACACTGAGAACCAACCTGCTAAAGGTGCAGTCTACAACGATTCAAGTGTGCCTTGCCAAGATATTATCTTCGACAGTGCAGCATACTGGTTTGGACACCCATGCGACACAGGCTCCCGAGGGTATGGAGATGCTTGGAACGAGTCACTGACAATCCCAGATGTTGACTTGACCTCCTTGTCTGGAGATTTCGTTTCGTTGAACTTTGAGCATTATGCAGACACGTTCTACACAGTCGGTGCAGATCAGACCTCCATCGAGGCCCCTGGCGACTATGCAGTAATCACTCTTGATGCCATACGCGGCAGTTCATCCTACGAATACTACCTTTTCGGTCAGTGGAATGATTACAACGAAGACGGGACATGTCAAGTGGATGAAAATGAAGACAACATCGTAAATGAGACTGAGCCATTTGATACGGATGAAATTACTTTCATTGGCGATGAAAGGTCGACTGACGGATCATCCCCCGGCGCTTTGTTCTTCAATACAAATGGCCTTGTGATAACCTCAAGTATCGATTTGACTCACTTGTATGTCTACAACGTTACCGGCCCTAGTGACACATGGGGGACCGAATGTATTGACCTCAAAGGTTCAACGGTTGATATTAACTTCGAATTCCAATCCGACGATGATGGTCGTAACGGAATGAATGATGGATTCAAGGGTATTGGTTTCAACAATATCTCGCTGCAGGAATTCACCTTCTATGAAGACAATTCATACACAGTATCCCGCACCAATGTTGATGCTCAACAGAGTGCAACCAGCGTGCTAGGTAACCATGAATTTGTTGGTGGTGTTTACAAGATTGAAATCGAAACAATATTTGATAATACTATACCCGGGAAATCTTGGTTTAATGATGATGAACTGTCAACATCAAACAACAGAAAGACTGTTATCTTCGATGTTGAGTCTGTTAATATTGTTCTAGAAACACCAAATTCATTGGGTTGCTTGAAGGATAACACCTTGGAATGTGTGATGCCTATTGACAGTTCTTTGACCCATGATTGGACCATACGAGCGCGCAACGGCGTTCTTCCAGGTGACTACATTTTCAACATGGATATATTCGACATGACAGATAATTCCATCGCCCACAGCACCACGGCTGGGCCATCTCAACCACTAGATAGACAGGAAGTAGTTGATGTCACATTCACTCCGTGGAACGGGTGGGTTGATGGACACAAGTACAACATCAGTTTTTCAGCTGAACTTGCCAATGGGAACCCATCCGGCAATGTTCGATACTTCCATGCCGCATTTGCAGATACAATTGATGTCGCAATACTTGGACCTACAATTACCACGAAAATCAAGCAGGACCTTGACATACTTGGTATGACATATACTCAATATGAGATCAACGATTGGGATACCTACTTTGACAGTGGATGGTTCACTCATTACGACAAGATTGTCTTGCCGTGGGTGACTTATGACACTGCTAAAGATATCAGTGAGAATGGTAATGGTAAAGGATACTTCCAGAAGTTAGGTACGACTGCGAATAAGGACACCCTTGAAGGCTTCATGTACGCAGGTGGAACAATTCAGGCTCATTTGGGCCCTCAGGGCTCTCAGGTGTATGGCACAAATGACGGATTACCTGGCCGACTTCCTTTTGGATTGTCAATCACGAACAAGAATCTTGGTGATTCTCCAATAACTTTCTCAGAAACAGACTTTGCAGATCCTTATCATCCATTTATGGACAATGTAGATTTGGCAGCATTCCAAGGTTTTGATAATGCCAAGACCGTTGCTACGGCAGTCCTAGATACCACTTCACAAAGTGCCAAGAACGTCCCAGAGATTTGCGGCGGTTTCAGTGAATCAAAGCGAGATGGAACATTCCAGAGAATCATTCGACAAGACGGAACTCCTGCTGAGCAAAAAGCTACTATTCTGGGCGTTTGCAGTTATCAGTCGGGAGGCCTTATTGTCACTACAATGGATGTCGAAGCAGTTTCTGATCGTGCGAACAGTAGTACTCTGCCTCTTCTTGGAAACATGCTCAAGTACCAAGTGACTCCTTATCCGGATGGGTTTGGAGTTTTAGGTGACGGATTAGACATTAAAATTAACGGGGTTACCCCTGAGAACGATGCGAGTACTGGTGGTTACGAGAAACACTACATGAAGAGCGATGCAGAGATAACTTTCTCCTTCGTTTCTGATACAGCCGAGACACTTCAGGCAGACTGGATTTTGGATGGCCCGACCTCATGGGACGAAGAAACGATGGCGAGTGGTACAGACCACACCAGCATTACAAATCCAACAATGAGTTTCTGTAAGAAAGATCTTTCTTCAGCGACTGAATGTACTCAAGGCGAAACTTGGGATATCAAACTCATCCTTCACGATGATTTGGGCCATTCCCGAGTGATTATGGTAACCGTAGAAACCAACGATGTTTATGCTGACGCTTCCCGACCTACCGCAGATGCACAGATTGACATGCGAGATGCGTATGCAAATCAAGTGTCATTCTTAGGCACAAATACAATTCAGTCGAAAGAATGGGATGTTCATCAAATTCGTTTGAATGAAAACGATGCAGAAGTTACGATTTACCTCGACGCAGGGAATTCATCGGATGCGGATGCCCTTGAAGGAAATGGCATTGAACGCTACGAATGGAAGGTACTGTTTGATGCACCGTATGGAGACGATGATTTCGCTATCGAAGGGCATGATTTTGTTCAGACAGCGGCGAGTGATGGGTTGTTTGCCTACACGTTCAGAAACATTACAACTGACGCAACGGGAGTCTCGAATACTGAAATTCGAGTCGAACTTGTGGTTTATGATGGAGCCGATAAATTCTCAGAGAAGCATCGGATGTACTTCGTTGTTGTAGCGAATGATTTCGGTGATGATGAACCAGTAGTCCAACTTGATGTTGATTTGAACAATTCTCGAGTTGTATCTCCAACCATCACCGTATCTGGTACTGTGCTGTCTGGTGCAGAAACGCAAAATGATGTTTATGTCGAAATTGCGTTCATGGAGGACAGTTTCTCAGCGAGTGCTATTGACAAGTTCAATATGGAAAACGATGAAACTTGGGCGAAGACCAAGGTTGGACTAGGTGACGGAGACACATTCTCTCTCACTCTGTCTCTAGAAGACTTCTATACCAACAAGTCAGTGAGTCAACGGGTCTTTATCCGGATCTACGAAGGACAAGCACCTGATGAACGACACGTGATTGTGAAGTGGCAAGAATTCCAGTTAGCAGCATGTCAAGGACTTGAAGCACCACCCGAAGCTCTCGCTGATGGTGGAGAATTCATTCTCGATTCAGATGGAGACTGTCAGTGGTCAGGCGCTTGGACGTTTGCAGATGGTGAATGGAGTAAACCTCAAGCCGACTCCAGTGGAGATTCCGCTGAAGGAGCGTTTGCTGGTCTTGCATTGCCACTTGCTCTTGGCGCACTGGTTCTCATGATATTGGTTGGAACTATGTTCTTCTTACGCAAGGGTTCTGAAGACAATTCGAAGGATTTCTCAATGACTGATAGCGGCTTTGGTGGTGTTATTGACCAGACCGAACAATATGTTCAGCAATTGATTGCCCAAGGATACCCTGAGGAAACTGCACGTGCTTATGCCCAACAATATGCTGCTCAAGCCTCAGCAGCAGCAGCTCCGGCAGCAGCAGCAGCCCCAGTCATGGACGACGCAGTATACCAGCAATACTACCAGCAATTCACTTCACAAGGCTACGATGCTCAGACTGCTGCCGCTTACGCTCAACAGTACGCTATGCAGTACGCTCAAAGTCAACAGTAGTCGCTGAAGCCAGCATAGCAGATACTGGAGCGGTAAAGGGTTGAGCGTGAGCAATACTTACCAAAGAACACTGCAGTGCGTCACTGTTATTGGGCTGATGCAACTCATTGGGCGAGTCATTTTACTGAAATCGTATGGCTTTCTATGTTACACAGATTTGGAAATTATATTTTGAAGAGGATAGTTCAATAGTCCTTGGTTTCACCGCCATTATCGGAACTCTTGCTCTACTTAGTGCAGCATTCATCCGCCGTAACGAGTGAACTGATTATTCATGAGTAGTTCATAGTTTAGAAATCTCAAAAATCTAAATCTCACATGTATCTGAATTAATTTCTAATTCGAAGTGAATATTATTCCATCCTCGCCAATGTTTGAGTCATACATTTTCTGGAGTACTGTCTTGACCTCTGAAATGTTGTGTTCTTGCTTATTATTTGGCAATTCAAATTTGGTAAAATGACCAGGTAAAACTGAGAGGAAAGTTTCAACATCGATATCTGCAACATTCTTTAGGTGATGTGGCAGGAATTCAACAACTAATGTTTTACAATTAGATAGAATGTCTTTCATACCTTTCATTGCAAAGTACTCAGACCCTTCTATGTCTAGTAGAATGAGATCATAATCATGGTTAGGCAAATAATCGTCAAGTTTGTGAGATTCTAATTCAATAATCTCTGGGTTGTCATAATCATATAGGAAACTGCTCTTTTTTGGTTTCCTTTTACTTCCCCCTGAGTTTACTGTGTTGAGTAGAAATTCTACTTTTTCATGAGAATCATTAGCAAAAATGTTGTGTGGTGTAATGTTTTTAGCATTGTTTAGGTGGAGATTTATTTCTAGTAATTCAAAGGTGTTCGGATTTGCTTCAATCGCCGTCACCTCCTTACAATGTTTTGAAAGCGGTATTGCTAACGAACCGATGTGCGTTCCAACAATCAAAACTTTGGATTTATCGTCGATGAATTTCTTTAATCGTTGCAATTCTTCAATACCAAATCCACCAGAACGCAACTTTTGGCCTACTTCAAGGTCCTCTGGGTCAACTGCGAATAAACCGTTTTCACTATTCGTGATGATGGCTTTGATATTATTGCCGAGTTTATTCCTAAGCCGATTTGATTTGATTTTCTTGAGACCAAGATTAAGGCGCCAATAAAACGCTCTAAGCATGTCGAACCCTCAGTTGAAATTTATGACTCATAGATCCACTGGCCACTTGTAAAGTTGCTGCGTTCTCTCCGAGAACGCTCTTTGTCAAGTTTAAGTCACCTTGTGAATAGTTCGATTGGTGATTTTTCCTCTTGAGGCGTTGAGCGATTGAACACGACACGTTTACAATTTTCGCAGCGCCTGTTATTGATTGGCCTGTTGAAAGCAAGTTGTTAAGACGCAAAACATCGTCATCTTTGGCCGACATAATTGTCTCATAATGTGCCTGCATATAATAGACATCGTCTATCATGAAAAGTTCATCTAAGTTAGAATCGATTTGATTTAGTGCGACGGATATTGGTGAGGATAGCCAAAATGGTTCATTACCTCCCACATGATTCAAACCCTCTTATCTCCTTCTGGATAGGCGTATTTGAGAGGGTAGCTGCAAACGCGACCCTCTGATTCAAAATAATCGCATGGGTCC